>NZ_JBEYWQ010000007.1:0-335325 GCF_040644495.1 Microbispora sp. NPDC046973
AAGATGCCCGTGCCGATCTTCTGGTTGTAGGCCAGACCCTGACCACCGACGTTGGACCCGAGGGTGCCGACGTCCTTGAGGCCGATCGACAGCTTGAAGCCGACGACCCGCCAGCCCAGGAACCGCTTGCCCTCGGGAACCGTGATCCCCTCGGGGGCCTTCGGCGCCTCGGTGGGGGCAGCGCTCGGGGCGCCCTGCTTCCAGTCACCGTGGTGGTGGTTGTTGCCGCCGGGGTTCCAGTCGCCGAAGACCGGCTCGACCGCGAGCTTGGACCAGCCCGTGGTCTTGTCGTTCTCCAGCTGGGCCTTGTACTTGTAGGCGTCCCACTTGTTCGTGAAGATCTTCGACACGAAGCGGCCGTGGGTGCCACCCTCGGTGGGGACGACGCCGTTGTAGACCGTGACGAACGCGTAGTCGCGGTCGCCGTCCTCGTACACGCTGTAGTCGTAGTGCGTGTAAGCGGTCTTACCGACGTAGATGCCCCAGGGGGTCTTGCCCTCGTAGTAGCCGGGGATGAAGACCCACTTGTCCAGGGTGGTCGCGTTCGACTTGGTGTCGTAGACGCAGTGACCCGCGGTCGCCACCAGGTTCTTGTACTGGCCCTGGACCGAGGTGGCCGAGCACCAGTGCGGCTTGTGGTCGGCGCCGATGAAGAACACCTTGCCGGTGGTCTTCGGCAGGTTCACGTTCTTCAGCGTGCCGGTGGCGGCCTTCTGGTCGCCGCTGGAGCCCACGACGCCGGCCTTGTCGTCAGCGGAAACCCCGCCGGTCGACACGTGCTTGGTGGGGACCTGGGTCTCCACCGTGTACGGGGTGGCGTTGATCAGGTTGGCCTTGGCCTGGCCGTACCAGAACGCCGCGACCTGCTGGGCCGCGAGGTTGGTGTTGGCCAGGTTGACGGCCGGGACCTCGTCGGCGTGAGCCGGAGCAGCGATCGCCGCGGAGGCCAGCAGGCCGGCCGCGATCCCGCCCAGAGCGAGAGTGCGCTTCATAACTTTTCTCCTGGTCTGTCGTGAGGCGTCACCTGCGCCCCATCCGTCAGTGAGGAACGGGGAGAAAGCTATAGGAGCAAATGGGGTGGCGTAAGTAGGTTCGTGACCGTGCTCCGGGAGGGGAGTGCCGCACTCGGAAGGTGTGGATCAGGGGGTGGCGGACCGTTTTGGCTGATCGCCAAAGGTGCCGAACGGGCGTCCGCTGCGTTCCGTCTTGGACCGGTTCAGGGGCGACTGTGATGCAAATCACAGTTTCCGAGGAAACCGAAGCGGTGTGCTGTCCCGTCAAAGAGGTCGCAATCGGCATGGAGCGAAGACTGCCGACCATCTGGACAACTGTCCGCAAAATGGGACGTACGTCCGTGTTCGTAACCGTCGACCGATCGGCTGGGGGAGAGTCCGAACCCCGCCGAGCCACTGGGAAAGCTCCCGCGCCTCGATGGCCGGCACTGTAGTGCGTCCGTTGATCGTCACTGGTCGACCTTGATTCGTCGGATGACGGCTGACAGGTGATCGCGACAGAAAGCGTTGACCCGACCGTCATGGTTAATCGGTGCCAATGGCCCGGACTGGGATATTCGGGGCGACCGCGAATCTGCCCGGCGTCGTGCCCAGGAGCGCGGCGGCGCTGTCGACGACATGGGACGAAGCGGCCTGCCGAACCGCCGCTCGACCAGGAATCTCCGCTAGGGCGCACTGCGCCGGGTTGTGCGCGAAAACGGGAAAAGGGCCCGGCTGGAGGCCGGGCCCTTTCCTTGACTCTGCTTTACCGGGGGGAAGATCAGACGATCTTGCCGGACCAGTTGGCGGCAGCGGTCTTGTAGACGGCCAGCGTCTCACCGTCGAAGTACGGCGAAACGTTGGTGTCGATGCGCTTGTTGCCGTCGGTGTCGGAGACCGCGATGGTCACACCGTTGAGGTAGCCGAGCCGCTTGGTGTTGCTGTAGCGGTACAGCCACGCCGAACCGATGGAGCCCTCGCCGGTGAAGGAGGACTTGATGCCCACCAGCTCCTCGGCCTTCACGGACGGCGCAGCCGCCTTGAAGGTCTTGCCGTAGGCCCACTTCTGGGTCTTGCCGGAGAAGGCGTAGTTGCCGTCCGGGTGCGACCCGCTCGGGTAACCGAACTCGAAGATACCCGTGCCGATCTTCTGGTTGTAGGCCAGACCCTGACCACCGACGTTGGACCCGAGGGTACCGACGTCCTTGAGGCCGATCGACAGACCGAACCCGACGACCTTGTAGCCCTTGAAGACCTTCGCGGTGAAGGTCCGCTTGAAGTACCGGTACTCGGGCTGCGCGGGGGCGGCGCTCGCGGACGCGCTGGCGGCCGGGCTGGCAGCCGGGCTCGCGGCGGCGGCCGGGGCCGCAGCCTTCACGCGCCAGAAGAGGGTCGACCCGTCCCGGCTGACGTAGGAGTCCCTCCAGGAACGGTAGTCTTCCTTCTTGATCTCCACGGGAGCGGACGCGCTCGTGCCCTCGGCCCAGGGGCCGTTGCCCTTCAGGTCCTTGCCCGCGTTCCAAGCGGCGAAGTCGGCGACGCTGACGGCCGTCTCCTTGCCGTACTTCGGCGAGAGCTTGTTGATCTCGACGACCTGGAGCTTGGAGTAGCCCGTGGTCTTGTCGTTCTCGAGCTTCTTCTTCGCCCACTCGGCCGCCCACTTGGTGGGGTAGACCCGGGACTCGTACTTGCCGCCGCTGGTGCCACCCTCGGTGGGGATGACGCCGTTGTAGACCGTGACGAACGCGTAGTCGCGGTCGCCGTCCTCGTACACGCTGTAGTCGTAGTGCGTGTAAGCGGTCTTGCCGACGTAGATGCCCCAGGGGGTCTTGCCCTCGTAGTAGCCGGGGATGAAGACCCACTTGTCCAGGGTGGTCGCGTTCGACTTGGTGTCGTACACGCAGTGACCCGCGGTCGCCACCAGGTTCTTGTACTGGCCCTGCACGGCGGTCGCCGAGCACCAGTGCGGCTTGTCGTCGGCGCCGATGAAGAACACCTTGCCGGTGGTCTTCGGCAGGTTCACGTTCTTCAGGTTGCCGGTGGCAGCCTTCTGGTCACCGCTGGAGCCCACGACGCCGGCCTTGTCGCTGGCCGACACACCACCGGTCGACACGTGCTTGGTGGGGACCGTGGTCTCCACCGCGTACGGGGTGGCGCTGATCAGGTTGGCCTTGTGCTGGCCGTACCAGAACGCCGCGACCTGCTGGGCCGCGTAGTTCGTGTTGGCCAGGTTGACGGCCGGGACCTCGTCGGCGTGAGCCGGAGCAGCGATCGCCGCGGAGGCCAGCAGGCCGGCCGCGACCCCGCCCAGAGCGAGAGTGCGCTTCATAACTTTCTCCTGGTCTGTCGTGAGGCGTCACCTGCGCCCCATCCGTCAGTGAGGAACGGGAAGAAAGCTATACGACCAATTGGAGTGACGTAAGTGGAATTGGTTGGTTCGCGCATTGCCTCCAACTCCGGCGCCTTCAGCCGTTCCTGAAGGGAAGCTGAAAATCGGCTGATCATGGACTGTGCGGAGCGACGCCTGTCACGCTGCGCATCGGATCGATCACTACAAAATGTGACCCAAATCACAGGTTTGGACGAAACCAGATGCCTGGGGGATTGCGTCGGAGTGTGCCCTTTCGCCTGGACCGTGGTCCGTGTGACCGCCCCGGGGACGCGGAAAAATGATCAAGGGGGAGCGTGAATGTGCACGTCGATCCCACAGTGACCGAGGCGCGACCGCCCCCGGACCGCCGGGCGTCGCCTCGGCCTGCTCCGGTTCCGCCGTGCCGGACGCGTCGCGACGCGACGGCCGCCGTACGGCGAGAACCCTTCCTGAAGGGTTCCTGAGTCCTCCCGCGGAGGGGGGTTACCAAGCGGTAAGCGGCCTGATCGGATCTCCGGTGTTCATCGCGTCATTCGGAGCGGCCGAAAAGGGATGCGCGGGGTGCCGGTAGTGCCGCTTATGGAATGGCAATGCCGTTCGCGACGCGCATTCTCCGGGTGGCTGGACGGGTTTTCGAGGGCGGTTCCGGTCGCGATCGCCGTGGATTGTCCGCGGATGGCCGGTGGCGATTGTGCGTCCGTCTCGGAGAACGTGTGGCGACGAGCGTCGTTCGTGCTCCTGGCAGGTGCTGCCGACCGAGGTCGGAAGACTTTCCGCAGGTGGATAGGTACGTCGTCCATGCTCTGCTTCCCCGGGCGGATGTCCTCGCCGACGTCGGGCACCCACGGGTTGCCGTCCCTGAAGAAGAATCCCGGGAGCCGCCCGCATGCCTTACAGTCGATGAAGCAGTGCCATTCGAAAGATCCGCGAGAAAGCTTTCGGAAAAGCCGTGCTACTGACCCGTGACGCGTTTGCCCGGTGGCTTCTCTCCTTGTTTCTTCGAATGGGTCATGCAGTCGACTTTAACGCGTGGTCAGTGGTAATTGTTCTGATCAGTTGCATTGTTCGTGGCCTCGCCGGTCTTTATGCGAGGTGATTTCTCGCCGGGCCGTATCGGCGGCGTCACGAAGGCGGCCCTGACCCCGAGGAGGCGCGTTCCGTAATGCGGTTGTGGGGAGCTCGAGGCCGCATGCCGTACCCGCGAACTCGGCTGGAGTGATGAGGCGGTTGCCTCACAGCGGTCGCACGCCCGGAGGCCGGCCCTCTACGCGGCTCTGGCCCGCCGAGGGCGCTCCACGTGGCGATTACGGGCGGAACAGCGGCGCCACGGCGGCATCGTCGCGGTCGCGGGCAGACGGCCGGCGGCGTCGAACCGGTGCTCGGCCCGGGCAGGCTCGGTGGCCGGTAGCGGTCGCGCGCCCCTGGTCCCAGCTCACCTGGTCCCAGCTCGCCTGGTCCCAGCTCACCCGGTCCCAGCTCACCCGGTCCCAGCTCACCGGGGGCTCGTCGAGGGAACGGATCGGCGGCGGCTGCCGCCTGGCTCGACGGAGCCGATGACGCCGCCGCTGCGGCCCCGGCCCCTGGCGTCGAATCTCGCCGTTCCGGCGTCCTCGCGGGTGCCCTGCCGGAGGCGTAGCCGATCCGCACGGTGCTGCCTTTGGGCAAAAGGAAAGGGCCCGGCTGCGGACAGCCGGGCCCTCCTGACGTCAGGAGCCGGAGACTCAGACGATCTTGCCGGACCAGTTGGCCGCGGCGGTCTTGTAGACGGCCAGCGTCTCACCGTCGAAGTACGGCGAGATGCTGGTGTCGATGCGGCCGTTGCCGTCGGTGTCGGCGACACCGATGGTCACACCGTTCAGGTAACCGAGCCGCTTCGCGTTGCTGTAGCGGTACAGCCAGGACGAGCCGATGGCGCCCTCACCCGTGAAGGAGGACTTGACGCCCACGAGCTCCTCGCCCTTGACGGCCGCGGCGCTCGCCTTGAAGGTCTTGCCGTAGGCCCACTTGAGGGTCTTGCCGGTGAAGGCGTAGTTGCCGTCCGGGTGCGACCCGCTCGGGTAGCCGAACATGAAGATCGAGGTGCCGATCTTCTGGTTGTAGGCCAGGCCCTGACCACCCACGTTGGACCCGAGAGAGCCGACGTCCTTCAGGGTGATCTTCAGCGTGCCGTGCGGCCAGTGGTCGCCGCGCGTCTTCGCCCAGAACGTCCGCGCGTAGTACTTGTACTTCGCGCCGTGGTCGTCGTCGCAGTGGTCCTTGCCGCCGCCCCAGCGGTCGTCGCCCTTCGAGAAACCGCGGGGACCGTGGTCGTCGTCGCACCAGTCCGGCTTGCCCGTCGGCTTGCCGGTGGGAGTCGCGGTGACCGTGGCGGTCGCCGTGACGGTGGCGGTCGCGGTCGCCGTGACCGTGGCGGTCGCGGTGACGGTGGCGGTCGCCGTCGCGGTCGTCGTGACCGTGGTGGTCGGGTGCGGCTGCGGCTGCGTCGGGGGACGGAGGCTGTTCTGCTCGCCGCTCGGCGCGACCTTCGGCGTGAGCTTGTCGTCGTCCTTCGGACCCTTGCGGTCGTCGTCGCGGTCCCAGACCTTCTTGCGGAAGTACAGGGTCTTGCCGTCGCGGCTGACGTACCAGTCCGAGCGGCTGTGGTAGGCGCGCTCGCTGATCTCGTGGGTCTCGACGCCCGTGCCCCTGGCCCAGGGGCCGTTGCCGGTGAGGTCCCTGCCCCTGTTCAGGGCCTGGAACTGGCGAACGGAGACGGGCCCCACGTGCCAGCCGCGCTCGTCGTGGTCACGTCCGCCGCGGTACTTGCCGTCGCGGTCGTCCCACCTGCCGTGGCCGTCGTGGTCGTCCCACCTGCCGTGGCCGTCGTGGTCGTCCCACCTGCCGTGGTGGTCGTCGCGACCGTACCTGTCGTAGCTCACGTCCGTGACCTGGACACCGTTGTAGACCGTGACGAACGCGTAATCGCGGTCGCCGTCCTCGTACACGCTGTAGTCGTAGTGCGTGTAAGCGGTCTTGCCGACGTAGATGCCCCACGGGGTCTTGCCCTCGTAGTAGCCGGGGATGAAGACCCACTTGTCCAGGGTGGTCGCGTTCGACTTGGTGTCGTACACGCAGTGACCCGCGGTCGCCACCAGGTTCTTGTACTGCGACTGCACGGCGGTCGCCGAGCACCAGTGCGGCCTGTGGTCGGCGCCGATGAAGAACACCTTGCCGGTGGTCTTCGGCAGGTTCACGTTCTTCAGGCTGCCGGTGGCGGCCTTCTGGTCACCGCTGGAGCCCACGACGCCGGCCTTGTCGCTGGCCGACACACCACCGGTCGACACGTGCTTGGCGGCGATCTTGGTCTCCACGCCGTACGGCGTGGCGTTGATCAGGTTGGCCCGCGCCTCACCGAACCAGAACGCGGCGATTTCCTTCGCGGCGAAGTTCGTCTTGGCGAGGTTGATGGACGGGATCTGGTCGGCGTGAGCCGGGGCGGCGATCGCCGCGGAGGCCAGCAGGCCGGCCGCGACCCCGCCGAGAGCGAGAGTGCGCTTCAAGTGGATCTCCCTGGTCTGTCGTGAGGCGTCACTTGCGCCCCATGCGTCAGTGAAGGAACGGTGGGAAGTTATAACGAGAAAGCCTCTGAAAACAGAAATTTCAGAGTTTCCTCTCCGCGCCCGCAGGGTCTTCGCCTCGCGGCGGTGGTGGCGCCGCCGTGGTGGCGCGGGTCTCGTCTTCGCTGATCACAGACCATGCGCCCCTCGGGGGGCGGGACCCGGGCTGGACCGATCCAAGAGACCACTGTGACGAAAATCACACCTATATCGGCATATCCATGCCGATGGCGAATGAGTCAATATCTGGTTGACCATTCGTCTGATGCGCCGTCGAAAGCGCCAAAAGCGACAAATGGCAGATACGGGCAGGTCTTGCTCCTATGAGGGCGTTTGTCGGCCTCAAATCCCGGCGAAGGTCCGAGCGGTTTCCGTCTCCGTGGCGACGGCGATCGAGTCCCGGCTTTCGAGCCGGCCGGACCGGGGGTGCCAGGGGCTCCGCCGGATCAGTGGGCGGCCGCGTCGGAGGCGTCGAAGGGGACCAGAAGCGTGCGCAGCAGGGCGGCGAGGGCCTGCTGTTCGTGCTGTTCGAGACCCGCGAGCAGTTCGCGTTCGCGCCGCAGCAGGTCGGCGAAGGCGGCGTCGACGCGGTGCATCCCGGCGGGGGTCAGCCGCACCAGCACGCCGCGCCGGTCCTCCGGGTCGGGACGCCGGACGACCAGCCCGGCGGCGGCCAGCCTGTCGATGCGGTTCGTCATCGTGCCGGAGGTCACCAGGGTGGCGCGCAGCAGCGCCCCCGGGCTCAGCTCGTACGGCTCGCCCGCGCGGCGCAGGGCCGTCAGCACGTCGAACTCCCACGACTCCATGTCGTGCGACGCGAAGGCCGCGCGGCGCTCGCGCTCCAGGTGCCGGCTCAGCCGGGAGACCCGGCTCAGCACCTCGAGAGGCGTCACGTCCAGGTCCGGGCGCTCCTGCTTCCAGGCTGCGACCAGCCGGTCCACCTCGTCTTCGGCGGGCCTCGAGAAGGTCATGGGCCGAGTCTAGCTTCTCTTGACATCGAGATATCTCCCGCGATATCGATTTATCTCGACGTCAAGATAACGGAGGGTCGCATGGGTGCGGATATCTGGGATCCGGAGGTCTACGAGCGGTACGCGGCCGAGCGCGGCCGCCCCTTCCACGAGCTCGTGGCCCGGGTGAGCGCGAGGTCGCCCGAGTATGTCGTCGACCTCGGCTGCGGCACCGGCGAGCTCACGGCGACCCTGTGCGATCGCTGGCCCGGCGCTCAGGTGCACGGCGTCGACTCCTCGCCCGCGATGATCGCCAAGGCGCCGCCGGGGCCGACGTTCGAGGTGGCCGACGTCCGCGACTGGCGCCCGCCGCGCCCGGTCGACGTGATCGTCTCGAACGCGCTCCTGCAGTGGATCCCCGAGCACCCCGACCTGCTGCGCCGGTGGAGGAACCATCTGACCGAGGGCGGCTGGCTCGCCTTCCAGGTGCCCGGCAACTTCCACGCGCCAAGTCACGCCGTCGTGCGCGAGCTGTGCCGTACGACCTGGCGGGAGGAGCTGGGCGACGTGCCGCGGGGCGTGCCGGTCGGGGATCCCGCCGACTACGTGGACCTGCTCGCCGGTCTCGGATTCGCCGTGGACGCGTGGGAGACCACCTACATGCATGTCCTGCCGGGCGAGGACGCCGTCCTGCACTGGATCAAGGGCACGGCCCTGCGGCCCATGCTCGACCGGCTGCCGCCCGAGCGCCACGCCGACTTCCTCGCCGACTGCGCCCGGGCCCTGCGCGCCGCCTACCCGCCCAGGCCGTACGGCACGCCGTTCCCGTTCCGGCGGATCTTCGTGGCCGCGCATCTGTAGGGCGCCTCCGGTACGACCCGAAGGGTGTCAGCGCCCCGATGGTGAGCAGGAAATCGCTGTTCACCTTCGAGTGGCAGTATGACCGCCAACCGGGATATTCAGGGGGAACGGTGGCGCTGGAGATCGAGGACAAGTTCGACGTTCCTGAGGGCTTCACCCTGCCCGACCTCAGCGGTGTGCCGGGCTGCGAGGGGGTGTCCGAACCGCTCTCCCACCGGCTGACCGCGGTCTACTTCGACACCGCGGACCTGCGGCTGGCGGCCCGGGGCGTCACCCTGCGCCGCCGGCGCGGCGGGGACGACGAGGGCTGGCACCTCAAGCTGCCCAAGGCCAAGGGCGCCCGTCAGGAGATCACCCGGCCGCTCACCCGCAGCGCCAAGGTGGTGCCCGCCGAGCTGGCGAGCCTCGTCCTCGCGTACACACGGGGCGCCCCGCTCGTGCCGGTGGCCCAGCTGGAGACCCGCCGGGGAATCACCCGGCTGCTCGGTCCGGGCGGCGCCGTGCTCGTGGAGGTCGCCGACGACCGGGTGAAGGGCACGGTGCTCGGAGACGAGCCGGTGGTGCGGCGCTGGCGCGAGGTCGAGGCCGAGCTCAAGGAGGGCGAGCGCGACCTTCTCAAGAAGGTGGCCAAGCGCCTGCGCAAGGCGGGCGCCGCTCCCGCGGACAGCGCGAGCAAACTCGCGCGCGTCCTGGGAGACCGCATACCCGCGCCGCCGCCGAGGACCCGGCCCGAGCCCGGTTCGGCCGGAGAGGTCGTCGTCGCCTACCTCCGCACTCACGCCGACGCGCTGATCGCGCAGGACCCGCACGTGCGGCTGGCCGGGGAGGACGCCGTCCACAAGGCCAGGGTCGCCTGCCGCCGCCTGCGCAGCGCGCTCAAGGCGTTCAAGCGGATCGTCGCCGGCACCGAGGACCTCCAGGAGGAGCTCAAGTGGCTCGGCGAGGTGCTGGGCGAGGCCCGTGACCTGGAGGTCATCCGGGCCCGCTTCGCCGGCCGCCTCGACGGCCTCGACCCCCGCTTCGTCACCGCCGACGCGCGCCGGAGACTGGGCGACGACCTGCTGGCCAGGGAGCACGACGCGTACGAGCGCATCCGGCGCGCGCTCAGCGAGGACCGCTACTTCGCGCTGCTCGACGCCCTCGACGCGCTGGTCGCCGATCCGCCGCTGACGGCCACGGCGGCCAAGGACGCGGACAAGGCGCTGGCGAAGATCGTGGACAGGAACTGGCGGCGGGTGACCGACGCCTACGAAACGGCGCGGCGCATGGAGGAGGGCGAGGAGCGGGAGACGGCCATGCATGACGTGCGCAAGGCCGCCAAGCGCGCCCGATACACGGCGGAGGCCGCCGGCATGTCCGGCCCGGCCGAGCGCGCCACGCAGGTGCAGGAGGTGCTCGGACGGCACCAGGACGGCGTCGTCGCCCAGGGCGTGCTGCTGGAGGAGGCGGAAAGGGCCCGGCAGGCCGGGGAGGACACCTTCACCTACGGCGTGCTGGCGGGCGTCGAGAGTGCCGAGGCGGCCCGGGCCCAGGAGGAGTTCCCTGCCGTCTGGTCCCGCCTCGCCTGAGCGCGCCTCGATCAGGAGACGTGACCGACGCACTCCAGCCTCAGGCCGTATGCCCCGCTGCCGGTCTCAGGTCGCATAGCGCTCCAGGCTCACGGCACGCTCTCTGCCGCCGACCCGGTGGAGTACGGCGAAGCCGCCCTTGGCGAGGGTGTGGTCGGCGGTGCGCACACCGCGCAGCGCCTCGCCGGCCATCCCCAGCAGCTCGGGCAGGATCTTGCCGTGGCTGCACAGCACGGCCGGCTCGGGCACGGTCAGCAGGTCGCGCACGATCAGTTCCGCCTCGCACGGGTCGTAGCCGCTCTCCGACAGCGCCGTCCGCTCGCGCACCTCCAGCCCGTGCCGATCGGCGTACGGCGTGAGCGTCTGCGTGCAGCGCCTGCTGTGCGAGCTGACCAGCACGGCCGGGCGGTAGGCACTCAGCACCGTGGCCAGGACCTCGGCCTGGGCGCGGCCGCGCTCGTCCAGCGGACGCCGGTCGTCGTCGCCTTTCCACTCCTGCCGGGAGCCCGCCAGCGCGTGCCGCAGCAGGATCAGCGGCGTGGTCACGAGGGGAGCGGCGCCGAGCGCACGCAGCAGGCCGCGGTCCCACACGTAGGTGAGGCGCCGCCGTGCCTCCTCGATCGGCAGCCACACCACCTCGTCGACCTCGTCGCCATCGGCCGCGACCCGGTCGTCGAGAGCGTGGGCGAGCCAGTAGTCCACCCGCTTGAGCCGGCCGTCGCGCATGTAGTGCACGGGCGGGAGCGCCCGGCCGAGCACGACCCGCAGGCCGGTCTCCTCACGCACCTCGCGCAGGGCCCCGGCGATCACGTGCTCGCCGTGCTTGAGCTTCCCCTTGGGCAGGCTCCAGTCGTCGTACGCCGGGCGGTGGACGAGGGCGACCTCCGGGTCGTCCTCGTTCCCCCGCCAGACGACCGCCCCGGCCGCCCTGATCATGCCCTTGGCCATACCCCTGACCCTGCCCTCGGCCGTCATTCCGTCACGTCGTCCACGGTCCGCCAGCGCCTCGCGGCGATCAGGTGGTGCTGGAGATCGACCTCGCCCCGATGGCGCAGCCACTTGCCGTCGGAGTGCAGCGTCCAGGCGGTGGTGGTGTCCCGGAAGGCCAGGTCGAGCAAGTCGGACAGATATCTGCGCTGCTGCGGGCTGGTGACCTTGACCAGCGCCTCGACCCGCCGGTCCAGGTTGCGGCGCATCAGGTCGGCGCTGCCGATCCAGATCTCCGGCCGCCGCCCTCCGCCGAACTCGTACACCCGGGAGTGTTCGAGGAAACGGCCGAGCACACTGCGTACGCGGATGTTCTCCGACAGACCGGGCACGCCGGGGCGCAGGGTGCAGATGCCGCGAACCCACAGGTCCACCGGCACCCCCGCCTGGGAGGCGCGATACAGCGCGTCGATGATCGGCTCGTCCACCATCGAGTTGGTCTTGATCCGGATCCGGGCCTGGCGGCCCGCCCCGCGGTGGGCGATCTCCTGCTCGATCCGGGCGAGCAGGCCCCGGCGTAGCGAGTCGGGCGCGACCAGCAGCCGGCGATACTCGGACTGGTGGGAGTAGCCGGTCAGGTGGATGAACAGGTCGGTGACGTCCTCGCCCACCTGCGGGTCGGCGGTGAGCAGGCCGAAGTCCTCGTACTGCCGGGCCGTCTTCGGGTTGTAGTTGCCGGTGCCGATGTGGCAGTAGCGCCGCAGCTCGCCGCCCGCCTCCTGGCGGACCACCATCGCCAGCTTGCAGTGCGTCTTGAGGCCGAGCACGCCGTAGACCACGTGGCACCCGGCCGTCTCCAGCTTGCGCGCCCAGGAGATGTTCGCGTGCTCGTCGAACCTCGCCTTGATCTCCACCACGACCACGACCTGCTTGCCCGCCTCGGCCGCGTCGATCAGCGCGTCCACGATCGGCGAGTCGCCGCTGGTGCGATAGAGGGTCTGCTTGATCGCCAGCACGTCCGGGTCGGCCGCCGCCTCCTCCACGAACCGCTGCACGCTCGTCGCGAACGAGTCGTACGGGTGGTGGATGAGGATGTCGCGCTCTCGGAGGGTGGCGAACAGGTCGTCCTCGGCGCTGATCGCCTCCGCCGGGACGAACGGCCGGTAGTGGAGCTCCGGGCGGTCGAGGTCGGCGATGGCGTGCAGCCCGGTTAAGTCGAGCGGCCCGGGCAGGCGGTAGATCTCGTTGTCCGACACGCCGAGCTCGTCCACCAGCAGTTCCAGCACCTGGGGGGTGATGGTGTCCTCGACCTCCAGCCGCACCGGCGGCCCGAACCTGCGGCGCAGCAGCTCGCGTTCCAGCGCCTTCATCAGGTTCTCCGTGACGTCCTCGTCGACCTCCAGGTCCTCGTTCCTGGTCACCCGGAAGACGTGGTGCTGCACGATCTGCATGCCCTTGAACAGCTCGCCCAGGTGGGCCGCGATCACGTCCTCCAGGGGGACGAACCGGTTCGGCGAGGCGTTCACGAACCGGGGGAGCTGCGAGGGGACCTTCACCCGTGCGAACACCGTGTGGCCGTTCTCCGGGTTCCGCACGGTCACGGCCAGGTTCAGCGAAAGACCCGAGATGTACGGGAACGGGTGGGCGGGATCGACGGCCAGCGGCGTCAGGACCGGCCGGATCCGCTCACGGAAGAGCTTGCGCAGAGCCGTCCGCTCGTCCCTGGCGAGGTCGTCCCAGCGGACGATCGCGATGCCCTCCTCGGCGAGCTCCGGGCAGATGCGGTCGTGGAAGACCGCCGCGTGCCTGCGCGCGAGCTCGTCGGCGACCGTCGCGATCCGCGACAGCGCCTCGCTCGGCTTCAGCCCGCCCGCCGTCCGCAGCAGCAGGCCGGTCGCCATCCGCCGTTTGAGCCCGGCCACCCGTACGCGGAAGAACTCGTCCAGGTTGCTCGCGAAGATGGCGAGGAACCTGACGCGTTCGAGCAGCGGCACCGAGGAGTCCTCCGCCAGCTCCAGGACGCGCTCGTTGAACTGGAGCCAGCTCTCCTCCCGGTTGAGGAATCGATCGTTGGGCAGCGGGGCGTGCGCGGGGAGGTCGGCCTCCTCCGGCTCAGGGGCGGGGGAGCTTTGGGCGGACATATAACGAAATATGCCCCAACTCGTTGAACGGAACGTTAACTTCGCCGCAACGAAAGCGTCAGGCTGGTTCCGGAGAGCCGCGTTCTCCCTGATCGCGCGCCTGCCGCGCCTTCCATGCATTGGCGACCACCGCCGCCCCGAGCCCCGCCTCTCACGGGCGTCGCCGGACCATCGCGAGCCGCTTCTGACGGCGTCGCCGGACCGCCCCTAACGGCTTTCCACGGTGTCCCGGGCCGCGGGTCCGCGACCCGTCGGCGGGGCCGTCAGATCTCCCCGTGCTGCTGCCGGTCGAATCCCTTGGCCCGCTCGCGCTGCATGCGTTCCAGTTCCTTGGCGCGCTCGCGCTGGCGGCGTTCGAGCTCCTTGGCGCGTTCGCGCTGCTCGCGCTCCTGCGCTTTCTCCTGCTCGCGGCGGAGCTTCTCCTGCTCCTTCATCTGCCGCTCGAGCTCCTTGGCGCGTTCGCGCTGCTCGCGTTCTTTGACCTTCTCCAGCTCGCGCTGCTGGCGTTCGAGCTGCTTGGCGCGTTCGCGCTGTTCGCGCTCGCGTGCCTTCTCCTGCTCGCGGCGGAGCTTCTCCTGCTCCTTCGACTCGCGTTCGGCGGGTCTCGCCGTACGGGCCTCCGCGGCGGGGGACAGGATCAGGCCGCGCGTCGCGGCGGTGAGCGCGGGATTGGGATCGAGGCCGGTCAGGCCGTTCCAGGACAGGTTCACCAGGTGGGCGGCGACCTCCTCGCGGCGCGGCTGGCGCACCTCGAGCCACCACTGCCCGGTGAGGGCGGTCATCCCCACGAGCATCTGGGCGTACATCGGCGCGAGCTTGGGGTCGT
Source organism: Microbispora sp. NPDC046973 (assembly GCF_040644495.1). Classification (NCBI taxonomy): domain Bacteria; kingdom Bacillati; phylum Actinomycetota; class Actinomycetes; order Streptosporangiales; family Streptosporangiaceae; genus Microbispora; species Microbispora sp. NPDC046973. The sequence goes on from NZ_JBEYWQ010000007.1 coordinate 14,233, forward strand.
AGCCGCGCTCCTTGAACTCGTCCGCCAGCACGTCCTCCACCTGGCTGGCGATGTCGCTGATCAGGCTGGCGAAGGTGCCCGTGCCCGAGGCGGCGTGGGAGTCGCGGACCAGGATGCGGAAGCCCTCGCTGCTCTCCTCGATGTACTGAAGGAGGGCGAGCGCGGCCCGCTCCAGCTTGATGCGGGCGTGGGAGGCTGACAGGGCCTGGGTGACCAGGCTGAGCAGGCGCTGCATCTCCCGGTCGATGACGACGGCGTAGATGCCCTCCTTGCCGCCGAAGTGCTCGTACACCACGGGCTTGGACACCTTGGCGCTGGCCGCGATCTCCTCGACCGAGGTGCCGTCGAAGCCCTTGTCCGCGAACAGGGCACGACCGACCTGGATCAGTTGCTCGCGTCGTTCCGCGCCGGTCATGCGTCTTCGGGATCGAGAGGACTCGCTCACGGGTTCCATCATGGCGGGTGCGGCGGGTCGGACCCGGCTTGGGCCGGTTCGCGTCGTCTTGGTGGACGTCGCCTTGGTCGACGTCGACATGGTGGACGTCGACATGGCGGAAGTGGACGTGGCCGAAGTCGCCGGACGCGCCGGTACGGCCACCGCCGAGGCGGGGGCCGTACGAGTGCCCGGGCCGGCGGGTGCCGGGAGGGCGGATGGTGCGGGCGCCGCCGGAGAAGAGGGCGCCGTCATGGGGGACGCCGTTACGGGGGACGCCGGTGTGAGGGACGTCGGTGTGAGGGACGTCGGTGTGAGGGACGTCGGTGTGAGGGACAGGGCCGCCGCGTTTCCCGGAGCGGCCCTGCCGTCAGCGCTGACCGAGTCGTCAGGCAAGTCGCTTCGCCGCCAGCCGCTCCGGGGTCGGCCACCGCACGTCGTAGGCCCATCCGGCCTTCTCGAACCAGCGGATCATGCCCGCGCTGAGGTCGATCTGGCCCTTGAGGGCGCCGTGGCGGGCGCAGGTGGGGTCGGAGTGGTGCAGGTTGTGCCACGACTCGCCGAACGACGGGATGGCCAGCCACCACACGTTGCGGGACTTGTCGCGCGACTCGAACACCTCCTCGCCGAACACGTGGCAGATGGAGTTGATCGACCAGGTCACGTGGTGCAGCAGCCCGATCCGGATCAGCGTGCCCCAGAAGAAGGCGGTCAGCGCGCCCTGCCACGACCAGGTGATGAGGCCGCCCAGGACGGGCGGGAGCAGCAGGGAGGTGATCGCCAGCGGCGGGAACCACCGGTGCAGCTTCATGATGTCCGGGTCCTTCAGCAGGTCCGGGGCGTACTTGGCGCGGTTGACGCGCTCGACCTCGAAGAGCCAGCCCACGTGCGCGTACAGCAGGCCCTTGCACATCGACTTGAAGCCCGGCCCGAACCGCCACGGCGAGTGCGGGTCGCCCTCCTTGTCGGAGAACTTGTGGTGCTTGCGGTGGGCGGCCACCCAGTCCAGCACCGACATCTCCAGCGAGAGGCTGCCGGCGATCCCGAGGGCGATCTTCAGAGGCCGGTTGGCCTTGAACGAGCCGTGGGTGAAATAGCGGTGGAACCCGACCGTGACCCCCAAGCCGGACACGACGTAGAACACGGCGGCGATCGCGATGTCCGTCCAGCCCAGGCCCCATCCCCAGGCGAACGGCACCGCGGCGATGACCGCGAGGATCGGAAGGCCGACGACGAGCGCGAAGACGACCAGATCGGCTTTGCTCTTGCCTTCAGGCTCGAACTCCGGCTTCGGCTGTGGTGAGGGACGTTCGGTCAGGACGGTCATGGGCTACCTCACGAGATGGGGAAGAATGTCTGGCTACGCCACCGTAACCTACGCCATCGTAAGTTAGGAATCCCTAAGAGCGAATGTGTGGAAGGTGACGCTCCGGGCCACATCTGGTGGCGAATCCACGCCTTGCACCAACGGTCGGCCATCTGGTAGTGCCTCGTGCTCACTTCCGGCCGCGTCGCCGATGGCGCGGCGTCCACGCCGACCTGCCCGCGATGACCTCCCGATAACATCCGGATTCGCCGTACTTCCCGCCATGTGCGGGCTTTGAGGCGGGCGGGTGAGCCCGGCCGCGTCGAGGAGGCGGGCGCCGAGCGCGCGGATGTGCGCTTGAGTCCCCCGCGCTGAATTTTGGGGGCGCGCGCCAGGGGGGCGGCTCTGTATCCTGAGTGCGGATTCCGGTGGCTGCCGGAATCCGGCAAAACGGCACTTCACGCCCTTCCCGGGTCGTCTAGGGGCAAGACTACAGATTTTGGTTCTGTCAACGGAGGTTCGAATCCTCCCCCGGGAGCCCCTTCATCCAGCCGTTCGAGCCCCAGGGGGGCTGGTTCCCTCCCGGGGTACGGCAGGTAAGCTCACCTTGTCGAGCGGGTGACCGTGCGGTTCCTGGGTAGTGGACGCGTGGGAAGCCGCACCCGATTCGTACAGTCACGATCCGTGTAGTAAGCCGCGACGCCGAGGGAGCCTCAGTCCGTGAGTGTGCCGCGCCCGGCAGCCGTGATCGTCCTCGCCGCCGGCGAGGGCACCCGGATGAAATCGAAAACCCCCAAAGTCCTCCACGAGGTCTGCGGCCGAGCGCTCGTCGACCACATGCTGGCCGCCGCGCGCGGCCTGTCGCCCGAGCGGCTGATCGTGGTCATCGGGCACGCGCGCGAGCAGGTCGGCGCCCATCTCGCGACGACCGCCGCGGACGCCCGCACGGTCGTCCAGGACAAGCAGAACGGCACCGGCCACGCCGTGCGCACCGCGCTCGAAGCCGAGGGCCCGATCGACGGCACCGTCCTGGTGACGTACGGCGACACGCCGCTGCTGCGCACCGAGACCCTGGCGGCCCTGCTCGAACGGCACGCCGCCGACGGCAACGCCGTCACGGTGCTGACCGCCGTCGTCCCCGACCCGACCGGCTACGGCCGGATCGTGCGTGCCGAGGACGGCGCGGTGCTGGAGATCGTCGAGGAGAAGGACGCGACCCGTGAGCAGCGCGCGATCGCCGAGATGAACTCGGGGGTGTACGCCTTCGACGGCGCGCTCCTGGCCGACGGCCTCAAGCGGATCGGCGCCGCCAACGCCCAGGGTGAGGAGTACCTGACCGACGTGCTGGCCATCCTCCGCGAGGACGGCCACCGGGTGGGCGCGCACGTGGCCGCCGACCACGCCGAGGTCGAGGGCGTCAACGACCGTGTCCAGCTCGCCTTCGTCCGGCGCGTGCTCAACGACCGCATCCTGCAGGCGCACATGCGCGCCGGGGTGACCGTCGTCGACCCGGCCGGCACGTGGGTCGACGCCGGGGTCGAGATGGAGCCCGACGTCGTGATCCACCCCGGCACCCAGCTCAAGGGCGCCACCAGGATCGGGGCGGGAGCCGAGGTCGGGCCGGGCAGCACGCTGACCGACACGGTCGTCGGTGAGGATGCCGTCGTGCGCAACACCGTCGCCGAGGGCGCGGAGATCGGTCCCGGCGCCACCGTGGGCCCCTTCGCCTACCTGCGCCCCGGCACCGTGCTCGGCGCCAAGGGCAAGATCGGCGCGTACGTCGAGACCAAGAACGCGCGGATCGGCGAGGGCTCCAAGGTTCCGCACCTGACGTACGTCGGCGACGCGACCATCGGGGTCGGCTCGAACATCGGCGCCGCCTCGGTCTTCGTCAACTACGACGGCGTCTCCAAGCACCACACGGTCGTGGGCGACCACGTGCGCGTGGGCAGCGACAACATGCTCGTCGCTCCGGTCACGATCGGGGACGGCGCCTACACGGCCGCCGGATCCGTGATCACGTCCGACGTGCCGCCCGGGGCGATGGCGGTCGCCCGCGGAAAGCAGCGCAACATCGAGGGCTGGGTGGCGCGCCGCCGCTCCGGCACCCAGTCCGCGGAGGCGGCCCGGCGGGCGATCGAGGCCCGCGACGAGGCCGCGGCGAACGGCGGAGACCCTGCCGGTGACTAGGGCCGGCGACTAGGACCACCTGCGGCCCGCCTCCCCGCGGGCCGTACGGGGACAGGAAAGAGTACGAGGCGCGGTCTGACCGCGTAGCGCCGAAGGGCCAGGCCAGGAGGACACCGTGACCGACCACATCGACCGGGAGAAGGGGTTTGCGGGCCCCGGGCGAGACGGGGGAACGGCGCCACGGCCGGCCCGGTCTCACCACGCCCGGTACGGCGAACAGGCTCGACACGCGAGGAGCGCGGCATGAGCGGCAAGAAGACGACCGGCGAGCGGAACCTGATGTTCTTCTCCGGCCGGTCCCACCCCGAGCTGGCCGACGAGGTCGCGAACGCCCTCGGCGTCGAGATCACGCCGACGGCGCTGCGAGACTTCGCCAACGGCGAGATCTACGTGCGCTACCTGGAGTCCGTGCGCGGCTGCGACGCCTTCGTGATGCAGAGCCACACCGCGCCGATCAACCAGTGGATCATGGAGCAGTTGATCATGGTGGACGCCCTCAAGCGGGCCTCCGCCAAGCGGGTCACCGTGATCATGCCGTTCTACGGCTACAGCCGGCAGGACAAGAAGGGCCGCGGCCGCGAGCCGATCACCGCCAGGCTGATGGCCGACCTGTTCAAGCAGGCGGGCGCCGACCGGATGATGTCCATCGACCTGCACACCTCGCAGATCCAGGGCTTCTTCGACGGTCCGGTGGACCACCTGTTCGCGCTGCCCGTCCTGATCAACTACCTGCGCGGCAAGCTCGACCCGGCCACCACCACGATCGTCTCTCCCGACACCGGCCGCGTACGGCTGGCCGAGCGCTGGTCCGACACCCTGGGCACGCCGGTGGCGTTCATCCACAAGCGGCGCGACCTCGACGTGGCCAACCAGGTGAAGGTGCACGAGGTGGTCGGCAAGGTGCGCGGCAGGACCTGCGTGCTGATCGACGACATGATCGACACGGGCGGCTCGATCTGCAAGGCGGCCGACGCGCTGTACGAGCACGGCGCGACCGACGTCGTCGTGGCCGCCACGCACGCCATCTTCTCCGACCCCGCCGTGGACCGGCTCAAGAACTCCCGCATCTCCGAGGTGGTCGTGACCAACACGCTGCCCATCCCGGAGGAGAAGAGGTTCGACAGCCTCACGGTCCTGTCGATCGCCCCGCTGATCGCCCGGGCCATCACCGAGGTCTTCACCGACGGCTCCGTCACCAGCCTCTTCGAAGGCGACAGCTGAGCGGTGCGGGCCCCCGGACTGGCCGGACGGCCGTCCGGGGGCCCGTTTCCGTAGTCAGTAGAGGGCCTTCATCGCCTCCCGCACCTCCGTGAGCGTGTCCTCGGCGATGGAATTGGCCCGCTCGTTGCCGTCGCGGAGCACCCGGCGGACGTGGGCGCGGTCCAGGGCCAGCTCGGCGCGCCGCGCCCGGATGGGCGCGAAGTGATCGTTGACCGCGTCGGTGACGACCGCCTTCAGCGCGGACGCTCCCCGGCCGCCGATCTCCTCGGCCACCTCGTGCGGGTCGCGGTCCAGGCACAGCGCGGCCAGGAGGACCAGGCTGGAGACCTCGGGCCGGGCCACCGGGTCGTACGTGATGCGGCGGTCCGCGTCGGTCCTGGCGCCGCGGATCATCCGGGCGGTCTCGTCGGCGGTCGCGGCCAGGGCGATGGCGTTGCCCCGGCTCTTGCTCATCTTGCCTCCGTCGGTGCCGAGCAGCAGCGGGGCCGCCGACAGCAGAGCCTCAGGCTCGGGGAACACCGGACCGTAGCGGCTGTTGAAGCGGCGTGCGACGATGCGGGCGACCTCCAGATGGGGCAGCTGGTCCTGGCCGACCGGCACGAGGCCGGCCTTGCAGAACAGGATGTCGGCGGCCTGGTGGACCGGATAGGTGAACATCAGCCCGCTGACCGCCGACTGGCTCGAGTGGGCGATCTCGTCCTTGACCGTGGGGTTGCGGCCCAGCTCAGCCACCGAGACCAGGCTGAGGAACGGCAGCAGCAGCTGGTTGAGCGCGGGGACCGCGCTGTGCGTGAAGATCGTGGCCCGGTCCGGGTCGACGCCCACCGCCAGGTAGTCGAGCACCAGGTCCTCCACGTGCTCCGCGAGCCGGTCGGCGACGTCGCGGTCGGTCAGGACCTGGTAGTCCGCGACGAGCACCATCATGTCCACGCCCAGGTTCTGGAGGCGGACGCGGTTGTGCAGGGTGCCGAAGTAGTGCCCCAGGTGCAGCCGCCCGGTCGGGCGGTCCCCGGTCAGCGCGCGGAACCGTCCGGGCCGCTCACGGATCTGTCTCTCCAGCTCGGCGCTGCGCCGTCGCGCGGCCGGCACCCCGAGGTCGTCGGACGTCGTGGTGTCGAGGGTCGTGCTCATGTGGTCTCTCCTTGGCAGCTGGTCCGCCGTCCCGACGGCGACCCTCGTCCAGGGAGCACGAAAAAGGGCCGTCCATCCGAACGGCCCGGTCGTACGCGTGTGTAATGGCCGCTCCTACGTGGAGCGCCACCAGCCCTGACACGACGTACGAATCACGCGGTCAGTGTAACGGCCGGACGAGCGACGGGGGAAGCGCTCACGGCGCGCCTCCGGCGCGACGCACGGGCGCGCCTCCGGCGCGACACACGGTAGGGTGGTGGGGTTGCGCTCGTAACGCCTTCCGCTAGGGCGGGTGAGGGGGAGCGCGCCAATCCGATCGAGTCATCCCTAGGAGATGTGCCGTGTCCGAAGTACGCATCGCCGCCGAGCTTCGCAACGAGTTCGGCAAGGGCGCCGCCCGCAAGATCCGCCGGGCGAACAAGGTCCCCGCCGTCCTCTACGGCCACGGCACCGACCCCAAGCACCTGACCCTCCCCGGCCACGAGCTGCTGCTCGCGCTGCGCACGCCGAACGTGCTCATCCGCCTGCAGGGCGAGGGCGTGGACGAGATCGCGCTGCCCAAGGGCGTCCAGCGTGACCCGATCAAGGGCTTCCTCGAGCACGTCGACCTGCTGCTGGTCAAGCGCGGCGAGAAGGTCACCGTCGAGATCCCGGTCACCGTCACCGGCGACCCGATCGGCAGCGCCATCGTCGAGCAGCAGCTCGTCACGATCTCGGTCGAGACCGAGGCGACCCACATCCCGACCGGCGTCGAGGTGGACGTGGACGGCCAGGACGCCGGCTTCGCGGTGCACGCGAGCGACCTGAAGCTGCCGAACGGCACGACGCTCGCCGGCGACCCCGAGGCCCTGGTGCTGCAGGTGATCGCCGCCCCGTCGGCCGGGCTGCCCGAGGAGGGCGAGGCCGCCGAGGGCGAGAGCGCCGAGGCCGCCGAGTAGGACCCCGCTCGTGAGAGAGTCCTCCACAGAATGTCCTGTGGAGGACTCTTCCATGTGAGTCGGCGGCGGAGCAGACAGCGGAGGAGACAGCGATGTCCGACACGTCCGCGCAGCGGTGGCTGGTGGCGGGCCTGGGCAACCCCGGGCCGGAGTACGCCGGGAACCGGCACAACGCGGGCTTCATGGTGCTCGACGAGCTGGCGGCCCGGGTGGGCGGGCGGTTCAAGGCGCACAGGTCGCGGGCCGAGGTGGTCGAGGGCCGCCTGGCCGCGCTCCCCGTCGTGCTGGCCAAGCCGCTGTCGTTCATGAACCTGTCGGGCGGCCCGGTGAAGGCGCTGGCCGACTTCTACAAGGTCACCCCCGACCGGGTGATCGTGGTCCACGACGAGCTGGACATCCCCTACGGCGCGTTGCGCGCGAAGATCGGCGGCGGGGACAACGGCCACAACGGCCTGAAGTCGATCACGAAGTCGCTCGGCACCCGCGACTACCCGCGCATCAGGTTCGGCATCGGCCGTCCGCCGGGCCGCATGGACCCGGCGACGTTCGTGCTGCGCGACTTCGCCACGGCCGAGCGCAAGGACCTGCCGTTCCTCGTGGACCGGGCGGCCGACATGGTGGAGTCGCTGATGACCGCCGGTCTGGAGGCGACGCAGAACCGCTTCCACGCCGCCGACCTCAATCCGGCGAAGCCGCCCCGCTGACCTCCCGCGAAGCCGCCCCGCTGGGATCCGGCGAAGCCGCCCCGCTGACCTCCCGCGAAGCCGCCCCGTCAGCGCCGCCCGCGTCGCGCTCACGGGCGGCGCCCGGCCACTCCATGAGGTTCTGCAGCAGCTCCGCCTGCTCGATGGCGTCGTCGAGCGCGTTGTGGGTGTGCGGGCGCAGCGAGCGCACCTCGCGCGGCATCTGACGCTTGGTCGCCCAGGCCACCGGCACCACGGCCTTGGCGGCGTACAGCGTCTTGATGTCGATGCACCGGGAGTGGCCGAAGGGCGACTGCCCGGTGAAGCGGAGGAAGTACCAGTACATCCACATCCAGTCGTACGACAGCGGGAAGGCCGCGAGCACCGGCAGGTCGTCGCCGCACACCTCGCGCACCCAGGCCGCAGCCGCCGTCATCGCCTCGGCCGGGTCGCGTCCCTCGCGCAGCAGCGTCTCCCGGTCGAGGCCGCTCACCGCCAGCGCCTCCCCCACATAGTCGTCGCTGATCGGCCGTAACTCCGCGTAGAACGTCAGGGACTCCGGGTCGGTCCGCTCGAACCGCCGCCCGGTCATCCGGCCGGCCACGGTCATGCCGAAGCTGACCATCGAGTACGGCCCCGGAATCGGGCCGTCCGCCTCGACATCCACCGATATGTACGTTTCGGCTTTCAACGAATCTCCCTGAGACGCCGGGGTGAGGCCGCTAGCATTCCATCACCGTCGGTATTGGCAGGATTACGGGGGGCGACAGTGCTGGACGGCGACACGTCCTCGGTCGCCGTCGGCACGTCCCGGGACTCGCCCGCACATCCGATGCCCCGGCCGCCCGCGTGGGCCGTCCGGTATCGGCTCACCGCGGCCGTCTGTGACATCCTGGGCGCCCTTCTCGCGGGGGTCACCGCCGTGGTGATCCGGTTCGGCGAGGTTACTCCGTACGTGATGCCTTATGTGATGGCGAGCGCCGCGTTGCCCGCCGTCTGGGCGGTGATCCTGGTCCTGAGCCGGGCGTACGAGCCTCGCCTGATCGGCGTGGGGGCCGAGGAGTTCCGCCGGGTCGCACGGGGCGGCTTCACGCTGGTCGCGGGTGTCGCGATCGCGGCGTACGCGTCGAAGACCGAGATCGCCCGCGGCTACGTGCTGATCGCGCTGCCGCTCGCCACCGTGCTCACTCTCGGGGCGAGGTACGGCCTGCGGCAGCGGCTGCACTGCAGGCGGGCCAGGGGCGAGGGCTGCATGCGCAGGGTCGTCGCGGTGGGCCACCGGGCGGCGATCGACGAGCTGGTCGGCACCTTCCGCAGGGAGCGCTACCACGGGATGGAGGTGGTGGCCGCCTGCGTGCCCACCCGCGCGACCGGACAGGTCGCGGACGTGCCGGTGCTGGGCGACTTCACCGACGTGCCGCTGGTGGTCGAGCAGGTCAGGGCGGACACGGTGGCGGTGCTCGCCTGCCCCGAGCTGGACGGCACCGCGCTGCGCAGGCTGGCCTGGCGGCTGGAGCGCACGCGCACCGACCTCGTGGTGGCGCCCGCGCTGATGGAGGTGGCCGGCCCGCGGATCGCGATCAGGCCCGTCGCCGGGCTCCCGCTGCTGCACGTGGAGCATCCCGAGCTGGCGGGAGGGCGCCGGCTGGTCAAGGGCGTGTTCGACCGGCTGGTCGCCGCCGCGGCGCTGGTCGTGCTCGCCCCGCTGCTGGCCGCCGTCGCCGTGGCCGTGCGGGCGACCAGCCCGGGGCCCGCCCTGTTCCGTCAGCGGCGGGTCGGCAGGGACGGCGTGGAGTTCACGATCCTGAAGTTCCGCACGATGCGGCGGGATGCGGAGGCCCGCAAGGTCGAGCTGGTCAGCGACGCCGACGGCGTGCTGTTCAAGGTGCGCAGGGACCCGCGGGTGACCCCGCTCGGCGCCGCGCTGCGGCGTTACTCCCTCGACGAGCTGCCGCAGCTCATCAACGTGCTGCGGGGCGACATGTCGCTCGTCGGACCGCGCCCGCCGCTGCCCGAGGAGGTCGCGCGGTATGGCGACGACGTGCGCCGCAGGCTCGTGGTCCGGCCCGGGATGACCGGGCTCTGGCAGGTCAACGGCCGATCCGACCTCTCATGGGAGGAATCGGTACGGTTGGACCTACGTTATGTCGAGAACTGGTCTCTCATGCTGGATCTACAGATCTTATGGAAGACATGGTCTGTGGTCGCACGCGGGGCGGGAGCGTACTGAGAAATGACGATGCGGGACGACCATTCCCTCGCCGGTGAGCTGGCGACGGAGGCGGGGGAGCGGCTCCTGGAGCTGCGCGCCCGTCTCGGGTTCGAGGACGGCCGGGCGCTGAAGGACGCCGGGGACCGCGCGTCCCACGACTTCCTCATGGACGCGCTGAGGCGGCTGCGGCCGGACGACGCCGTGCTGTCGGAGGAGGCGACCCGCGAGGAGCGGATGGACCCCCGGCGGCTGTCGGCCGAGCGCGTCTGGATCGTCGACCCGCTCGACGGCACCCGTGAGTTCTCCGAGCAGGGCCGCGCCGACTGGGCCGTCCATGTGGCGCTGTGGGAGCGCGGCGCCCTCGCGGCCGGGGCGGTCGCCCTGCCTGCCCAGAGTCGTACGCTCACGACGGCGGTGCCACCCGAGCTGCCGGAGAAGGTGCGCGAGCCGTTCCGCATCGCGGTCAGCCGCACCCGGCCGCCCGAGTTCGTCCGCGACCTGGCCGCCCGCCTCGGCGGGGAACTCGTCCCCATCGGCTCGGCCGGTGCCAAGATCGCCGCGGTCCTCACCGGAGAGGTCGAGGCGTACGTGCACGCCGGGGGGCAGTACGAGTGGGACTCTGCCGCGCCGGTCGCGGTGGCGGTCGCGGCGGGGGCCCACGCGAGCAGGATCGACGGCTCACCCCTGACCTACAACCAGGGGGACCCCTGGCTGCCGGATATCCTGGTCTCCCTACCGGATCTGGCGCCAACGTTGCTCGCCGGAATCCGTGACCTGCATCGCCAGACTCCGTGAAGGAAGTCCCCATGCTTCAGCGTGACTACACCACGTCGCAGCTCGACGTGCTCGAGGCCGAGGCGATCCACATCATGCGTGAGGTCGCGGCCGAGTTCGAGCGCCCGTGTCTGCTCTTCTCCGGCGGCAAGGATTCGATCGTCATGCTGCGGGTCGCCGAGAAGGCCTTCTGGCCGGCGCCGATCCCCTTCCCCCTGATGCACGTCGACACCGGGCACAACTTCCCCGAGGTCATCGAGTTCCGCGACCGGCGGGTCGCCGAGCTGGGCGCGCGGCTGGTGGTCGCGTCGGTCCAGGCGTCCATCGACGCCGGGCGGGTGGTCGAGCAGACCGGGCGGCGGGCCTCCCGCAACCGGCTGCAGACCACGACGCTGCTGGACGCCATCGAGGAGCACGAGTTCGACGCGGTCTTCGGCGGGGCCCGGCGCGACGAGGAGAAGGCCCGGGCCAAGGAGCGCGTGTTCTCCTTCCGCGACGAGTTCGGCCAGTGGGACCCGAAGAACCAGCGCCCCGAGCTGTGGAACCTCTACAACACCAAGATCAGCAGGGGTGAGCACATCCGCGTGTTCCCCCTGTCGAACTGGACCGAGCTGGACGTGTGGCACTACATCCGGCGTGAGGGCATCGAGATCCCGTCGATCTACTTCTCCCACACCCGCACGGTCTTCGAGCGCGACGGCATGCTGCTGGCCGACTCCGAGGTGGTCCAGCGGGGCGACGACGAGCCCGCGTTCGAGGCCGTCGTCCGCTACCGCACGGTCGGCGACATGACCTGCACCGGCGCCGTCGCCTCGACCGCCACCACGATCGACCAGATCATCGACGAGATCGCCGCCACCCGGATCACCGAGCGCGGCGCCACCCGTGCCGACGACCGGGCCTCCGAGGCCGCCATGGAAGATCGCAAGAAGGAAGGCTACTTCTGATGGACATCCTTCGTTTCGCGACGGCGGGCAGCGTCGACGACGGCAAGTCGACGCTGATCGGGCGGCTGCTGTTCGACTCCAAGGCGATCTTCGAGGACCAGCTCGAAGCGGTCGAGCGCACCTCACGCGATCGGGGCACGGAGTACACCGACCTGTCGCTGCTCACCGACGGCCTGCGGGCCGAGCGCGAGCAGGGCATCACCATCGACGTGGCCTACCGCTACTTCGCCACGCCGAAGCGGAAGTTCATCATCGCCGACACCCCCGGGCACATCCAGTACACCCGGAACATGGTCACCGGCGCCTCCACCGCCGACCTGGCGATCATCCTGATCGACGCGCGCAAGGGCGTGCTGGAGCAGTCGCGGCGGCACGCCTTCCTGACCACGCTGCTGCGGGTGCCGCACCTGGTGCTCGCGGTCAACAAGATGGACCTCGTCGACTACTCCGAGGCCCGGTTCGAGGAGATCCGCGAGGAGTTCACCGCGTTCGCCAGCAAGCTGAACGCGACCGACCTCACGTTCATCCCGATCTCGGCGCTGCACGGCGACAACGTGGTCTCCCGCTCGGAGAACATGCCGTGGTACGAGGGCTCCTCGCTGCTGCACCACCTGGAGAACGTGCACATCGCCTCCGACCGCAACCTGGTCGACGTGCGCTTCCCCGTGCAGTACGTCATCCGCCCGCACAGCGCGACCAGCCAGGAGCTGCACGACTACCGGGGATACGCCGGGCAGGTCGCGGGCGGCGTGCTCAAGCCGGGCGACGAGGTGCTGCACCTGCCCTCCGGCCTGACCACGACGATCACCGGGATCGACACCTTCGACGGCCCGGTGGAGGAGGCGTTCGCGCCGATGTCGGTCACGCTGCGCCTGGGCGACGACATCGACATCTCCCGTGGCGACATGATCTGCCGGCCGAACAACCAGCCGCAGGCCGCCCAGGAGATCGACGCGATGATCTGCTGGATGGCCGACGGCCTGAAGCTCCAGCCGCGCTCCAAGCTGATCATCAAGCACACCACCCGTACGGCCCGGGCCCTCGTGCGGGACCTGCACTACCGGCTCGACGTCAACACTCTGCACCGGGACGAGACGGCCGGCGCCCTCGGCCTGAACGAGATCGGCCGGGTGTCGCTGCGGACGACCCAGCCGTTGTTCGTGGACGACTACGCCCGCAACCGCCTCACCGGCGGCTTCATCCTCATCGACGAGGCCACCAACGGCACCGTCGGCGCCGGGATGATCGTCGACGCGCGCTGACCGGCGCTTCCCCGAGGATCTGGCAGGTCCCGCTCGGACGGTCTGCGAGGGCGAGGCACAAGGCAGCGCTCCAGTTCACTGGAGCGGCGCTGCCCGTGCCCGCCCTCAGGCCCCTTCGCAGGCCGTGCCGCTCTACGGGGCGGCGAGGATCTCCAGCGGCCGGCCGGGGTCGGCCAGCGCTTGGGCCGTGACGGGTGTTCGGGTGCGTATCAACGTCTTGATCGGCTCGACGACGTCCCAGACGTTGACGTTCATGCCGGCCAGGACGCGATCGCCGCTGAGCCAGAAGGCGATGAACTCCCGCGCCGCGACGTCGCCCCGGAAGACGACCTGGTCGTAGCCGCCGGGCTCGACGTGGCCGACGTACTCCATGCCGAGGTCGTACTGGTCCGTGTAGAAGTAGGGCAGCTCCTCGTAGACCGCCTCCCGGCCCAGCATGGTGGCGGCGGCGACCGCGGGCTGTTTGAGGGCGTTGGCCCAGTGTTCGACCCGTACGTGCGTGCCCAGCAGGGGGTGGTGGGCATTGGCGACGTCCCCGGCGGCGACGATGTCCGGGTCGCCGGTGCGCAGGGCCGCGTCCACCACGATGCCGTCGTCCACGTGCAGCCCGGCGCGCGCGGCGAGCCTCACCTCGGGTTCGGCGCCGACACCGACGAGGACGGCGTCGGCGCCGATCTCGCCACCGTCGGCCAGGCGTACGCCTGAGGGCGTGATCTCGCTGACGGCGACCCCGAGCCGGAGGTCGACACCGTGGTCACGGTGCAGGCCGGCGAAGACCCGGGCGACCTCGGGCCCGAGCGCGCGCAGCAAAGGCAGTTGCGCCGTCTCCAGCACCGTGACCGCGACGCCGGCCTGCCGGGCCGCCGCGGTGACCTCCAGCCCGATCCAGCCGGCCCCGATCACCGCCAGCCGGGACACGCTCCCGAGGACGTCCCTGAGCGCCTCGCAGTCCTCGATCCGGCGCAGGTAGCGCACGTGGGGCGCGTGCGCGCCGGGGATCGGCGGCGTTCGCGGGCGGGCCCCGGTGGCCAGCAGCAGTTTGTCGTATCCGATCGCGCTGCCGTCGCTCAGCTCGACGCGATGAGCGCCGCGGTCGAGCCCGGCCGCAGCCACGCCGAGCCGCAGCTCGACGTCGTGGTCGGCGTACCAGCTTTCCGGGTGGACGAAGACGCCGGCCCGGTCGGTCGTGCCCGCCAGGTAGCCCTTGGACAGCGGGGGCCGCTCATAGGGGCGGTGCGGCTCGGCGCCGATCAGCGTGATCCGCCCGTCGAATCCCTGCTCGCGCAGGGCCTCGGCGGCTTTGGCGCCGGCCAGACCGGCTCCCACGATCACGAACCTCTGCTGTGTCACGGCGATGGTCTCCTTGTTCAGGGGCGGGTGCCGGTGAGGGCGAAGAACTCCTGACGGGATCGGGCGTCCTCCCGCAGGGTGCCCAGCAGCGTCGAGGTGACGGTGGTCGAGCCGACGGCCCGTACTCCCCGCAGGGTCATGCAGGTGTGCTCGGCCTCGATCACGACGCCGACCCCCGCGGGGCGCAGCCGGTCGGCGAGCCAGTCGGCCACCTGCTTGGTGAGCCGTTCCTGCACCTGCGGCCGGCGGGCGAAGTGCTCGACGACCCGGGCCAGCTTGGACAGCCCGAGGATGCGGTCGCCGGGAAGGTAGCCGACATGGGCGACTCCGGCGAAGGGCAGCAGGTGATGCTCGCAGACCGAGCGGACCGGGATCGACCGGGCCAGCACGAGTTCGTCGTAGCCCTCCTCGTTGGGAAAGGTGGTCAGGTCGAACGGGCGTGGCGTGAACAGCTCGGCATACGCCCTCGCCATCCGCGCCGGAGTCTCCCGCAGGCTCTCGGCATCGGTCGAGATGCCCAGCGCCTGAAGGAACTCGCCCGCCGCCCGCTCGGCCGCGGCCAGGTCCACGCCGTCGCGCGGCTCGTCGATCACCCGCAGGGCGGTACCGGAACGCATCTCAGCCGCCGCTGACGCCGAGCGCGGTCAGCAGCACCAGCACCACCGTGGCCACCGCCAGCAGGCCGTGTCCGGCCACGACCGGGACCGGGAAGTGCCGCTCGGGCGGTCCCGCCGTGCCGGTGGCGCCGGGCCCGCCGGCCACCGCCGTACGGGCACGGTGGGCGGGGATCCACCGGGCGAACATCGCGAAGCCCAGCAGCGCGACCGGGACCAGCAGGACCAGCGCGACCCACGCCAGAGCGGCGGCGCCGGCGAACAGGTACACGATCCACACGACCAGCCCGGCGGCGGCCAGCGCGAAGTGACCGAAGATCAGCCCTGGTGAGAACCGGCTGGTGCTCCGGCCGCCTCTGGCGATCCAGATGCCCAGCATCACGAAGCCGCCCACCGCGGTGAGCAACCAGGTGACCAGTGCCGCGATACCCATGATGCGTTCTCCTTCTGCGTTGGTGGGACGAGGGTCAGCGCCGGAAACCGTCGGCTTGGGTGGCCTCGTCGGCCACCCGTACGCCGTAGCGGAAGGCGAGCTTGCCGCCCAGGTAACCGGAGACCACGAGCAGCGCCAGGCTGCCCGCTGAGAGCAGCAGCGGCCCGAGCGCGACGGCGCCGGCCGCTGTGCCCGCCGCCATGCCCGCCGCCGTGCCGGCCTGGCGCCACAGGAAACCCGCGGCGTACGCGGCGGTGATCGCGAGGTTCAGCCCCATGTGGAGCAGACCCGTGCGGAACGCCGGGGTGCCCGCCGGGATGGCGAACAGGTCGAGGAACCCGGCCATCGCCGCGGCCAGCGCGCCGAGCACGCCGATGGCGATCAGCCACATGGAGCCCTCGGCCAGAAAACCCGGGTCGGGAGCGAACCGGGACGCCAGGTCGAAGACCATGCTCGCCACCCACGCTCCGATCGGCACCGCGACCAGCATCGGGTGGAAGGGATGGCCGTACGGCCCGGCCAGCACCGCGCTCACCGGTCGTTTCGCCTCGTGCAGTTCACCGGTCATCCGGACCTCCGCGTGCACTCTATTACGCCAATAAATGTTGGTCTTATTCGGTCTGGCGGTCAAGGTGTTCGCGTACATCGAAGGGGCTATGGTTTTCGACCGCAGAGGCGGGCGTTATCGTGGCAGGGTGACGACGGATCCCGCGATCAGTGCGGTCGCCGCGCTCGATGACGTGCTGCGGCAGGGGATGTACGCCTACATCCGCAGGGCGCGTCGCCCGGTGACCCGCGACGAGGCCGCCGCCTCCGTCGGGATCTCCCGCAAGCTGGCCGCCTTCCATCTGGACAAACTGGTCGACGCCGGCCTGCTGCGCGCCCGCTACGAGGCGGTCGGCGGCATCCGCAAGGTCGGGCGCACCCCGAAGGTCTACGAACCGGCCGAGACCGACATCCGTGTCACGATCCCCGAACGCCGGCACGAGGTGCTTGCCGACATCCTCATGGACGCCGTGCTCGCGGAGGGCGAAGGGGAGAGCGCCCGCCAGGCGGCGGTGCGGGTGGCCTGCCGGCGCGGCGAAGAGATCGGCGCCGCGGAGCGGGCGCGGGCCAAGCCCGGACGGCTCGGCGCCGAACGCGCCCTCACCCTGCTCGAAGGCCTGCTCGCGCGGCACGGCTTCGAGCCCGGCCGCGAGTCTCCCACCTGCGTACGGCTGCGCAACTGCCCGTTTCATCCGTTGGCGGCGCGCGCCCCCGAGCTGGTCTGCGGGGTCAACCACGCCTTCCTCGAGGGCATGCTCACCGGGCTGGAAGCCACCAGGGTGCGGGCCGTCCTGGTGCCGCGGCCGGGAGAGTGCTGTGTCGAACTGCGCTCCTCCTGAGGCGGTCTTCCGGCTCGGGTGATTTCGTGATTTTCCCCGCCCCGGCCCTCCCGTCCTGCCACGGGCGGCGGGCTCGTAGATCCTTTGGCGATTGGGGGCCGTTCGATTACCCTGCGCGCTAGGGTCGTCACGTTTCGCATCCATCCGTGGAGGACACGTGGCCGACGCTCAGCCGGTGATCTTCGTGGGCGGCCTGGGACGCAGCGGTAGCACTCTGCTCGAACGCCTCCTCGGCGAGGTGCCCGGCGTGGCGCCGCTCGGCGAGGTCGTCCACCTGTGGGACCGCGGCGTACGCGCCGACGAGCCGTGCGGCTGCGGGCAGCGGTTCTCCCAGTGCCCGTTCTGGACCAAGGTGGGTGCCCGCGCGTTCGGACAGTGGCGGCAGAGCCAGGCGGGGTGGCTGCCCGGTCTGCGTGCCCGCGTCGACCGGACCCGCCACGTGCCCGTCCTCGCCCTCGGGCTCGCGACCCGTGAGGCCGAACTGGCCGAATACGTCCGGTCGTACGCGCGCATCTACGCGGCGGCGGCGGAGGTGGCCGACGCGCGGGTCGTCGTCGACTCCAGCAAGCACGCCTCCCTGGCGTACTGCCTGGCGGCGATCTTGGACATGCGGGTCGTGCAGGTGGTGCGCGATCCGCGGGCGGTGGCCGCGTCGTGGCGGCGCAGGGTGCGCAGGCCCGAGGACGGGCGGCCGATGACCCGCTGGACGCCCGCGCGCACCGCCGTCCACTGGCTGGCCCAGAACCTCGCCTTCGAGGTGCTGCGCCGCAAGGGCGTGGAGGTCGTCCGGGTGCGCCACGAGGATCTGGTGCGCGACCCGCGCGCCACCCTGGGACGCCTGGCCGCGCGGCTCGGACTTCCCGCCGGTGGGCTCGCCTTCCTGGACGACCGCGAAGCGTTGCTCGGCGTCGCGCACACCGTCTCGGGCAACCCGATGCGTTTCTCGGTGGGTCCGATCGAGATACGCCACCGTCCGGCGCCCCTGCCCCGGTCCCAGCGGTGGCTGGTCACCGCGATCACCCTCCCCCTTCTGCTCTTCTACGGCTATCGCCTCGCCTACCGCCCGGGAGCCCGGCGATGAGGCCGTCCGTCGGCGTCGTCATCCCCACGCGGGGCGACCGGCCCGGCCTCCTCCGGGCGGCGCTGGCCGGCGTGCTCGCCCAGGAGTACGGCGGCCGGGTCGAGGTGGTGGTCGTGGCCGACGGTGTGTCCGCCTCCCTCGTGGCCCAGCAGGTGTCCGCTGTCGGTTCCTCTGCCGGTTGCGCGGCCGGCTTGGCGGCGGGCGGCGCCGTCCGGAGCGTCCGCGTGCTGGGCAACCGGCGGGCCGCCGGCCTGCCGGGCGCGCGCAACACCGGGATCTCGGTGCTCGGCACGGACTTCGTCGCCTTCTGCGACGACGACGACCTCTGGCTGCCCGGCAAGCTGGCCGCCCAGGTCGCCGCGCTGGCGGAGGAGCCCGACGCGGGTTTCGCGAGTTGCGCTGTCGAGGTCGAGTACGGCGACCGGCGGGTGCCGCGGCTGGCCGGCACCGGCCGGGTGACCCATCGGCATCTCACCCGCTCGCGCATGATGATGGTGCACTCCTCGACGTTCCTGTTCCGGCGGGGCCGGACATGGGTGGACGAGAGCGCGCCCGCCGGCCAGAACGAGGACTGGGACCTCGCTCTGCGGGCCGCCTGGCGGCATCCGATCGTTCACGTCGACCGGCCGCTCGTGCGGGTGCGCTGGGGCTCTTCGCACTACGTGGGGCGCTGGGCCGACCGGATCGCGGGGCTGGAGTGGATGCTCGCCCGGCATCCCGGGCTGACCGCGGAACCGCGGGGCGCGGCCCGCGTCTACGGGCAGCTCGCCTTCTGCCACGCGGCCCTCGGCCGGCGGCGCGAGGCCGCCCGCTGGTCGCTGCGCGCCTTCTCCGCCCGGCCGGGTGAGCCGAGGGCGGCGGTGGCGCTGGCGGTCGCCGGAGGGCTGGTCAGCCCGCGCGCCGTGCTGCACGCCCTCCACCGTCGCGGCCACGGCATCTGATGGCCGAGCCCGCGCAGGCGCGCACGGCGGCCGTCGACCCGGCGCCGGCCAGGCAGTGGTCGGAGGTGGTCCGAACCCAGGGGGCCGCGGCACGGGTGGCCGGGGTTCATGTGGACAGGGTTCACGTGGACAGGGTTCACGTGGACAGGGTTCACGTGGACAGGGTTCATGTGGGCGGAGTGCTGCTCGACCCGCTCACCGAGGCACAGGTGGTCGCGCGGGTGATGGCCGGGCTGGAGCACGGCACGGGCGGCCACGTCGTCACGCCGAACGTGGACATCTGCCGTGCCGCCGCCCGTGACCCCTCCCTGCGCGCACTGATCGACGCCGCCGAGCTCGCCGTGGCCGACGGCATGCCGCTGGTCTGGGCGTCGCGCCTGCTCGGGCACCCGTTGCCGGAACGGGTGACGGGAGCCGACCTGATCTGGTCGCTGACCGGGGCCGCCGCGGCCCGCGGCCTGCCCGTCTACCTGATCGGGGGACCGCCCGGCGTCGCCGAGGCGGCGCGGGACGCGCTGTGCGGGCGGCATCCGGGTCTGGTCGTGGCGGGCGTCCACGCTCCGCCGTACGGGTTCGAGACCAGCGCCGCTGCGCTGGCGGAGATGCGGGGGCGGCTCGTCGCCGCGCGGCCGTCCCTGGTCTTCGTGGGTCTCGGGTTCCCCCGGCAGGACCGGCTCATCGCGGAGTTGCGGGCCGACCTGCCGGGCGCCTGGTTCGTGGGATGCGGCGCGGCCATCGCGTTCGCCGCAGGATCGGTGCGCCGGGCCCCGGGCTGGATGGGCGACCACGGGCTCGAATGGCTGTTCCGCCTGATCAGCGAGCCCCAGCGGCTCGCCCGCCGCTACCTGGTCGACGACCTCCCCTTCGCCTTCCGCCTCCTGTCGGGCGCCCTGCTGCGCAGGGCCTTCGGGTCGCGAAGCAGGAGTTAGAAGGCGTACGGGCCGAAGCGGCCCCAGGCGACCATGGCGGCCAGCGCCAGGAGCACCAGGTTGACGACGATCACCTGGGATTCCGCGCGGCGGGCGTGGACGACGACCGCTCCGGCCATGAGCAGGGCGATGCCGAGCGCGGCGATCGGCGTCAGCACCGGGGCGATGCCCGTGACGGCGGGCAGGACGAGACCGAAGGCGATCAGCACCTCGAGAGCGCCGATGCCCTTGACCACGCCCGCCGAGAAGTCCTCGGTCCAGGCCATGCCGGACACGGCCAGCCTGTCCTTCGGCTGGGCGAGTTTCATCACCCCGGCGACGAGGAAGGCGAGGGTGAGCAGGCCGGCGATGACCCAGAGGACGACGTTCATGGGGAGTCCGTTCTTGCGGCAGCAGAGCGAAATGTAGCGGATGAGCGAGCCCCGCTTATCGCCGTGGATCGCCGTCACGCCTGTCGCGGCCGCGAATGTGGATCCGGACGCGGGAACGGCGGGCCGGCCGCCCCGGGTAAGGGAGACCGGCCCGCCGCTCTCATCGGGCCTGCCGGGCCGCTTTCATCGGGCCTGCTCGGCCACGGTGATCGTGGCCGAGGCGGTCTGCCCACCCGACGTGACCGTGAGGGTGGCCTGGCCGGGCCGTACGCCGGTCAGCGTGTGCGTGGACAGGTCGAGGACCGCGACGACGCCGTGGCGGCGTGCCGCCTTCTTCGCGTCCGCGGCCGACTCGGCCACGGCGAGGGCGCGGTCGCCGCTCCACGTCACGCTGGCCGGGTACGCCAGCGGGAACGTCAGGTTCGCGCCGCCGGTGCTGCCCGTCGCCGAGACCTCCGCCGAGGCGTCCGGGGCGAGCGTGCCGGGCGCCGACAGGCTGATCTTGTCGATCAGCGGGTTCGTCCGCGCCACGACCCAGTCGCGGGTCTGCGGGCTGGGACGGCCCGCCTCGACCTCGCCGGGCCGGGGATCGACGCCGACGAGGTCCCACCCGAAGAACCCGCCCTTGTCCGGAGAGCTGTAGGGCGTCTTGCCCACCGGCGGCGTGGTGACCTCAAGCACGCCGTCCGACCTGGTGGCGGCGGCGGTGTGGGCGTGGCCGGTGAACAACGCGACCGGCTTGCCCGACGACTCCCGCCAGCCGGCGAGCCACTTCTCGACCAGGTCCGCCTCGCGCTGGTCGGAGAACTGGGACGCGCCCGCCCCCGAGGGGTCGCGCAGGGGGTGGTGGAAGACGACCGCGACGGACGTCACGGACCTGTCCTTCGCCGCGGCGTCCAGGTCCTGCCGCAGCTCGGGCACCTGCGACCAGTCCGACGCCCGCAGCCCGCCCAGCGTGGTGTTGAGCAGGATGAAGCGGGTGCCCTTGTGGTCGAACACCTGGTGGGCCTGCCGCCCGGTGGCGAGGAAGTTGTCGAGGGTCCCCGTCGCCGTGGCACCGGACTCGTGGTTGCCCGGCGTCCAGTAGACCGGCAGGCCGGTGGGCACGTTGGCCTTGAGGATCTCCTCCGCGAGCGCGAAGTCGGCCGGCGTGTTGTTGTCCACGAAGTCGCCGTTGATCACGATGAAGTCGGGCTTCGCGGCGACGGCCTGCTTCAGCGCGGAGGCCGCCTGCTGCGCCGCGAACGACGTCGTGCCCCCGGCCGCGCCCACGTGCAGATCGGACATGATCGCGAACCGCCAGCGCGAACGGTCGATGTCGGCCTGCTCCAGGACGAACGGATCGGGGGTCCGGACGTCGCCGGTGGCGAGGTCCTGACCGACCAGCGCGGTCAGCCCGTCGAACCTGAGCTGTCCGGCGTCCTTGGCGAGGTTGGACGTTTCGACCACGTACACGTTGAGCAGCGTGATCGGCTCGGTGAAGCCGGTGGGCAGGGCGCCTTCGACCCACTTCCACCCGGTCCAGTCGACGACGGTGGCGAAGGTGAAGGGGACGTTCGTCGTGCCCTGCGACCGCAGCGTGGCCCGCAGCCAGTGCCCCCGGCCGTCGCCGTACACCCACATGCCGAGCCGTCTGGTGCCGGTCGGCAGGGTGAGCGGCCCGGGCTTGGCCACCGCGTACGCCGCCGAGGTGCCGGAGGTGCCGGTGAAGTCGTAGGTGAGCGCGAGGGCCTGGTTGCCGGCCGCCGCGCCGGGACGGTCCGCGGCGTCGACGCCCGCCACCGACGCGGTGGCCCTGGCCGTCGAGACGCCCCAGGGCTCGCCGCCGTCGAACTCGGCCAGCGACCCGCGCTTCAGCCCGACGGCGACGGGCAGGTGCGCGACCTCGCCCTGGACGGTCGCGGTGATCACGGCGCCGCGGCCGTCGGCCGCCTCCAGCCCGGTGACCGTGAACGACCCGTCGTCGCGCGGCTCCACCTTCATCACAGAGGTGTCGTAGTCCAGGTCGACGTCGCGGGCGGCGATCGGCGCGTCGAAGCCGTCGGCGTCGGTGCCGGTGACCCCCACGACGGCCGAGCCGCCGGCGTCCAGGGTCAGGCTCGTGGCGGTGAAGGCGACGGCGGACAGGGCACCGAGCACGCGGACGTCCGCCG
The DNA here is from genome assembly GCF_040644495.1 of Microbispora sp. NPDC046973. Taxonomy (NCBI): domain Bacteria; kingdom Bacillati; phylum Actinomycetota; class Actinomycetes; order Streptosporangiales; family Streptosporangiaceae; genus Microbispora; species Microbispora sp. NPDC046973. The sequence continues at coordinate 36,587 of NZ_JBEYWQ010000007.1, forward strand.
CGCCGTGCGCCCGCCCCGAGCGGGCCTCGATCTCGCCCTCCCCGGAGCGCTCGGCGTGCAGCAGGCCGTCGCGCACGGTGCCGAGCTTCCCGGCATCCCAGTGGATCGCGCTGTCTTTGCCGCCCTTGTCGTTCTTGCCGCTGTCGAGGGGGACCGGGGCGTACGACTCGTCGTACCCGGCGGCGGAGACGCCGAGGGTCAGCCCGGGGAAGACGCGCGGCGCGCTCGTCCGCACCGCGAGGCCCTTGAGCGCCCCCGATCCCTTCGCGGCGAACAGCCCGACCCCGCTGGGGATGAGCCGTTCACCGCCGTCCGACGGAGTGTTGACCACGCTCACCCCGGCGTCGCCGGGCGTGCGGGCGACGAGGTCGGACGAGCCGCCGCCGTCGAGCATGAACGCCTCGTCGGCGCCGAGCCGTACGAGGAGCTTGGCCGTCTCGTCGAAGCTCAGACCGGCGGAGAAGTTGGCCGAGCCGTCGATCGTCACGAGCAGGAGCCGCCTGCCGCCGTCGCGCCAGCCGATCGCCGTACGCGGCTTCGGCGCGTCGTTGCCCGTCGAGGGCGGGAAGTCGATCGCCTGGCCGTCCCGCACGAGGACCGCTCCGCTGCCCAGCGCGGTGCGCAGCTTCGCGGGGGAGTCGGTGCGCAGGCCGGTGGTGAGCGTCACAGGGTCACCGGCCTTGGCGCCGGCGAGCGGGGCCGCCGCGCTCCCCACGCCCACGACCACCAGGCCCCCGGCGGGCACGGGTGCCGTCGTGACCGCGTCGTTCACCGCCGTGACGACGCCGCCGGAGACGACCAGTTCGGTGACGGGCGTGCCGTGGCCGATCAGCGTGCGCAGGCCGGGTCCCCACTGGTCGGTGAAGACGGAGACGGCGTTCGCGGGCAGGGACGCCGAGTTGAGCGAGGCGACCGGATGGCCCGTGCCGCCCACCGTCACCGTGCTCTCCAGCAGCGCGCTCGCGAGCCGGGCGATCTTGTCCTCGCCCACCGAGGCGACCGTGGCGGGCTGGGTGGTGGCCTTGCGCACCTGGCCGTCCCTGACCTCGGGACCGATGACCGCGTTGGTCTGGTTGATGTCGTAGTAGTCCCCGTTGACCGCCGCCACGGCTCCTGCGGCGTCCGCCGACTTCGACAGCGCCCGGGTCTCGGTCAGCGTGCCGCCGACCATGCCCACGTCCACCCGGTCGTCCGCCAGGTCGGCGTTGAGCACGTGCGTGCGGGTCCAGCCCGTACGGCCGAAGACGTCGAACGACGTCAGCACGATGCCGGGGGCGATCAGGCGGTCGGTGCGGGCCGCCTCGACCGACTCGCCGGGGACGGTGGTCTGGTAACCGGGCGGTTCGGCCGGCCTGTCACCGGGCGGCGCCTCGGCCCATGCCGTCCCGCCGACGGCCACGGAGCCCGCGGCGACGACCGCTGCCACGGCGACAATGTGCGCAAATCTGCGCATTTTGTACCTCCAAGCAATAACGGGCCTGAAGGTAGACAATCTCTAAACCGATCTTCCGTCCACGGCATGACGCCACAATGACCACCCCATGAACGACAGATCTTCCCTGCCCCGGCGGACGCATCCGTCGCGTGGGAACGACAGACGGCCGTGCGGGGCTCAGTGGAGAGCGATCGCGACCACCAGGGACAGCAGGAGTACGACCGTCGACCCCTCCCGCCCGGGATTTCGCCGTCGCCGACATCTCGCGGAGAAGGGCCGACGCCATCGGCCGAGGTAGCTTTTCGAGCATCTCCCCGTACTTGTCCGCGTAGTCGACCGACACCGTGTGCAGTATCCGGCGGGCGAACGTCATCGAATGTGCCTGAGGCATGCCGCGATCATGGTGGCGTCGAGCGGGATCAGTATCGCGGTCACTCGTTCCGCGTCCAGTGCCACCGACTACTCGAGCAACCGGGGGCCTCTTGCGTCGGGCTCGCGACGAGCTGTCTTTTGGCGTGACGCGCGTCGATCCGACCGTGCGTGGCATTCGCCGCGGATGACGTCGAGCCTCGTCCGCCACCGCCGGAGGAGAGGGGGAACAGGTGTGGCACGACCAGAGCGGCAAGCGCCACAAGGAAACCGAGGACGCTGGCGAGTTTGTCGGCCTTGTCGAGCCCGGCCGCGGAGATGTACGCCACGAGCCCGATGACGATGAGGCCGAAAATCAGCCGTCCCACCCAGATCCACATGCGGTTTCGGTGCGGCATCGACATGAATCGCCTTCCGGCGGACCGATTGGTGATCGTCCCTGTCTCTGGAGCAACTCGACGAGGCACCTTCACTTGACGATGACGGGACCGTCCGGCGCCTGCCTTGCGATCGCCGCCTGCCGACCACTCCTGGCCGGCAGGGGTCGCACGACCGCTCGACCTGTCAGGTCCCGTCGGTCTCGGCAAGCCTGCGGGCGAGGTATCGGCGCTCCGCGTCGGTGGGGGCGAGCGCCAGGGCCTCCTCGTAGGCCCGCGCCGCGTCCGCCGTACGGCCCAGCCTGCGCAGCAGGTCGGCACGGGTCGCGGGGAGCAGGTGGTGCCCGGCCAGTGCGCCGCCGGCCCGCAGAGCGTCGACCAGCCGCAGACCCGCGAGGGGGCCGTCGGCCATCGCCACGGCGACCGCCCGGTTCAGCTCGACCACCGGAGACGGCGCCAGGCGCGCGAGCTGTGCGTACAGACCGGCGATCTGCGGCCAGTCGGTGTCGTCCGGGTCGAGGGCGGTGGCGTGACAGGCGGCGACGGCCGCCTGCACCTGGTAGGGCCCGGGGCGGCGGGATGCCAGCGCGTCGTCCAGCAGCCGCAATCCCTCCTCGATCTCGTCGTGGTCCCACTTCGCGCGGTCCTGGAACTCCAGGGTGACGATGTCGCCCGCCTCGTCGAACCGGGCCGCGCGCCGCGAGTCCTGCAGCAGCATCAGCGCGAGCAGCCCCTGCGCCTCGGGCTCGCCCGGCATGAGCCCGGTGAGCACCCGGGCCAGCCGGATGGCCTCGGCGGTCAGCTCCGGCCGGGCGGGGCTCGGCCCGCCGCTGGCCGAGTATCCCTCGGTGAACAGGACGTACAGCACGCCGAGCACCCCCGCCGTCCGCTCCGCCAGCAGGTGCGCGGGCGGCACCCGGTAGGGGATGCCGGCGTTGCGGATCTTCCGCTTGGCCCGCACCAGCCGCTGCGCCATGGTCGTCTCCGGCACCATGAACGCCGCGGCGATCTCGGCCGTGGTCAGCCCCGCGAGCGTACGGAGGGTGAGGGCGACCTGCGCCTCCAGCGGCAGGGCCGGGTGACAGCAGGTGAACATCAGGCGCAACCGGTCGTCGGGCACGTGATCCTCCTCCACCGGCTCCGGATCGGGGCCGGCCGGCGTGGCCGCGACCGCGCGGAGCCGCGCCGCCTCGGTCGTGGCCCGGCGCAGCCGGTCGAGCGCCCGGTTGCGGGCCGCCGTGGTGAGCCACGCCCCGGGACGGCGCGGCACGCCGTCCCGGGGCCAGCGGGCGAGTGCCTGGGCGAAGGCGTCCTGGGCGCACTCCTCGGCCAGGTCCCAGTCGCCGGTCAGCCGGATGAGCGTGGCGACGACGCGGCCCCACTCCTCGCGGAACGCCTCCTCGACGACCCGGGTGACGTCGGCGCCGCTCACTCCGGCCAGAACGGCCTCACCTCGATCGCGCCGAACGACGCCACCGGATGCTTCGAGGCGATCTCGATGGCCTCGTCCAGGTCGGCGCACTCGATGATGTCGAATCCGGCGATCTGCTCCTTGGTCTCGGCGAACGGCCCCTGGGTCACCAGTCCGCCGCGCACCGTCGTGGCGTCGCCGGCGGGGCACAGGCGATGCCCGTCGAGGCGCACGCCACGGCGCTCCGTCTCCTCGATCCACGGCTCGGGGTCGGCCTGCTCGGGGCTGACCTCGACCGACTCCTCGGCACAGATCAACAACAGGTATTTCATCGGTTCTCTCCTCCGGGACACGGCGGCCGCCCTGTCGCGGCCGTTCTCCTCTACGACGCGGCGGGTCTCCGAAATCGACATCCGATCGCGCCCGGATGTCGAAAATCCGCCGGGGCGCCGTCGTCCTTCCGGGAGGCGCCCGTCGGGAGGCGCCGTACGGGAAGGCGGGACGCATGTCCGAGGTGGCCCGGGAAGCCAGTCGAGGCAGCCGGCGAGAGGGCCTGGAGGGGAGAGCCGTGCGGCGGGCACGCGCGGCGGTGACGGCGGTGTTCGCCGTGAACGGCGCCCTGATCGCCGCGTTCGCGGTCCGCACGCCCTCCCTGAAGGCGGACCACGACCTGACGGAGGGACTGCTCGGGCTCCTGACCGCCCTGGTCGGCGTGGCGGGGCTCGGTGCCACGCAGGTCGCCGGGCGCCTCGCGGCGCGGATCGGCAGCGCGTGGGTCGTGCGGATCGCCGCGGTCGCGCTTCCCCTCGCTCTGCTCGGGGTGGGCCTCGCCGGCGGGCCCATCCATCTGGCCGCGGCGATGCTCCTCGTCGGCGCGGCGAACGGCCTGCTCGACACGGCGATGAACGCGCAGGCGGTCATGGTCGAACGGGCGGCACACCGTCCCATCATGAACGGCTGCCACGCGGCATGGAGCATCGGCTCCGTGGCGGGGTCGCTCACCGGCGGGGCCGCCGCCCAGGCGGGCATGTCCCTCACCACGCATTACCTGATCGCGGGGGTGGTCGTGACGGCCGTCGTCCTGGTGGTGGGCAGAGGGCTGCCGGCCGAGGAAGCCTCCGCGCAGCACCCGCCCGCGCGTACGGACGACGTGGCCGGACGCCGCGGATGGCGCGGATGGCGAGCGGGCTGGACGCGGCGCGTCCTGCTCCTCGGCGCGATGGGCGCGGCGGTGCTGGCCTGCGAGGGGGCCGTCATCACCTGGAGCGGGGTGTTCCTGCACGAGGACCGCGGCGCCTCGCTGGGCGCGGCCTCGCTGGGGCTCGTCGCCTTCACCGCCTGCCAGACGGCCGGACGGCTCGTGGGCGACCGGCTGTCCGCGCAGCACCCGGCACGCGTCCTGGTGCGGGGCGGCACCGCGCTGGCGGCCGCGGGCCTGACGGCGGTGGTCGTGGCTCCCACGCCGATCCTCGCGATCGCCGGGTTCGCCCTCGCCGGTCTCGGGCTGGCGACACCGCTGCCGCTGATCTTCAGCGCGGCCGGGCACGCGGGCACGGCGGAGGGCGGCGCGGGAGCGACCGCCTCGGTCGCCCGGCTCACCACCATGACGTACTCCGCCATGCTGCTCGCTCCGGCGCTCGTCGGCCGCGTCGCACAGGCGCTCGGGCTGACCTGGACGCTGGCGCTGCTGGTGCCGCTGCTGGTGACCGTGGCCTGGAAGGCTCACGTGGTTGCAGGCACCCCGGCGAGCTCGGCCGCCCCACCCGTCGTCCCGGCCGGTGTGCCGAACGAGGCGCTCTGACCTGACGGTCCCGGGTGCCTCAGCCGCGTTCGGCGGCCTGCACGGCGGCATCCACGGTGTGCCGCAGCAGCAGCGCGGTGGTGACCGGGCCGACCCCGCCGGGCACGGGCGTGAGCGCGCCGGCCTTGTCCGCGACGGCGACCGCGTCGACGTCGCCGACGAGGCCGCCGTCCTCGGTGGGGTTGGTGCCGACGTCCACGACCACCGCCCCGGCCCGCACGTGCTCGGCCGTGATCAGACCGGCGCGGCCGACCGCGGCCACGACCACGTCGGCCGCGGAGGTGACGGCGGGCAGCTCCCGCGTGCGGGAGTGGCAGACCGTCACGGTGGCGTTCCGGTCCAGCAGGAGATGGGCGGCGGGCTTGCCGACCACGGTGGAGCGGCCGACCACGGCGACGTGGCTGCCGGTCAGGTCGATCTCGTGATGGTCGAGGATCGCCACGACGGCCTCGGCGGTCGCCGGAGCGAACGCGGGCAGACCCGCGGCCAGGCGGCCCAGCGACAGCGGGTTGGCGCCGTCGACGTCCTTCTCGAACGCGATCGCACCGGCCAGGTCCTCCGGCTTCGCCCCCTGCGGCAGCGGGGTCTGGAGGATGATCCCGTGCACGGTGTCGTCGGCGCTCAGCGCCGCCAGCCTGTCGCGAATCAGGCCGGGGGCGGCCTCCGCGCCGAGGTCGACGATGTCGCAGGTGATGCCGGCCTTCTCGGCGGCGCGGGCGATCGAGCGGACGTACCAGGCGCTGGACTCGTCGGCCGTGGCGACGACGACCGCGAGCTTCGGCGGCGTGCCGGCCGCGGCGAGCGCGGCGGCCCGCTCGGCGGCCTCGGCCCGGATGGACACCGCGAGCTCCTTGCCGGACAGAACGCGGGCGCTCACTTGGCGATCTCCTCACGGACGGCGGCGGTGACCCGTTCGGCCCGCGCGGCGACCTCGTCCACCCCGGCCGCCTCGGCGGCCAGCTCGGCGCGGGCCCGCTCGTCCTTGATCCCCCCGAGGTTGATCTCGATGTTCACCCGGGCGGTGGTCGCCGCGGCCCGCGCCGCCTCGGTGGCGGCGGCGATGTCGGAGACGACGTTGCGGTTGCCGATGGGCAGCAGTTCCTCGGCGATGCCGACGACCCTCCTCGCGACGGCGACCACCTCGGCCGGGACCGTGCCCGCCCCCACCAGCGCCTCGGCGATGGCGGCCGATCGGGCCGCCTTCGCCTCGTCGGTGTCCTTGGGCAGCTTGTACGCCTCGGTGACCGCCGTGAACGCCGCCGCGTCGTCCTCGGCGAGGCGCAGGGCGCCCGCCCGCAGTTCGTCGGTCTCGCCGACGATCCGCTCGATCACGGCCGCGTGTTCGGCGTACTTCTCGCCGGTGGTGTAGCGCGCGACCATGCCCAGCAGGGCCGCGGCCTGCGCGGCCTGCAGGGCCGCGGCGGCGCCTCCACCCGGCGCGGGCACCCGATCGGCGAGGCGGGACAGGAAATCGCTGATCTTCTCGTCGCGCATCGCGCTCGTCCTCCGGTCGTCCCTGGTCCCGCACACGACGCAGCTCACGTGCGGCACGGTTCGCGCACAGCTCACGGTTCGCGCACGGCACGGCTCGTGCATGGCACGGCCGGGAAAATCCTCCCACGTCCCGCTGGTCGCTCCGCGTATGGGGCTCCTTCGTGTCAGCGGGACGTGCAGGCCGTCCGGGGCGCGGGCCGTACGGGCTCGGGCGGGGACGCGGCGCGCCGGGAGGGCCCGGCCGGGGCCTGACCGAGGAGGGTGCCGCCGAGGGCGAGGACCATGCCGAGCAGCTGAACGAGGCTGAGGGCCTGACCGAGCGCCGCCCAGCCGATGACGGCCGCCGAAACCGGACTCAGCAGCGCGAGGAAGGCGACGGACGTCGCGGGGAGCCGGGAGATCCCGCGGAACCAGATCCAGTAGCCGAGGGCGGTGCCGACGATGCCCAGATAGGCGTAGCCGAGCAGGTTCTCGCCGCTGAGCGCCGGTGGGGCGCCCTCGACGAGCAGGGCGACCGGGACGAGCAGCAGCCCGCCGGCGGTGAGCTGCCATCCGGTGAGGGCGAGGGCTCCGACGCCCTCGGGGCGGCCCCAGCGCTTGGTCAGCACGGTCCCGGCCGACATGGAGGCGGCCCCGGCCAGCCCGGCGAGCACGCCGACCATGTCGAGCCGCGCCTCGGCGCGCAGGACGACCAACCCGACCCCGAGCAGTCCGAGGAGACCGGCGAGCACCTTGCGTGCGGTCGGACGCTCGGCGAGCAGCAGGGCGGCGAAGACGAGCGCGAACAGCGGGCCCACCGCGCCCAGCACGGCCGCGACGCCGCCGGGCAGCCGGTACGCCGCCAGGAACAGCAGCGGGAAGAACGCCCCGATGTTCAGCACGCCGAGCACCGCGGCCCGCCAGATCCACGCGCCGCGCGGCAGCACGCGGCCGATGACCAGCAATGCCAGCCCGGCGGGCAGCGCTCTCATCACCGCGGTGAACATCGGGCGGTCGGGCGGCAGGAACTCCGTGGTCACGGCGTACGTCGAGCCCCAGGCGAGCGGCGTGAGCGCGGTGAGGGCCAGCGTTCCGGCGTGTGAGGCGGAACCGGACCGGGATGCGGCGAACTTGCCCATGAAGATTGCTCCTCATTGATAATCTCAACGTTGAAATAACAGCATGGGACTCTCGTCGACGTCAAACTGATTAACGTTGAGATACTTAGCGCTTAGGGGTCGTCATGGATGACGCCGTCGATCTGCTGATGGCACAGTGGGCGCGGGAACGGCCTGACCTGGACGTGTGGCCGATGGGGATCATGGGCAGGATCTCCCGGCTGTCGCGGCTGCTCGACCGTGAGCTGAAGGAGTTCTTCGCCGCGCACGGCCTGGAGCGCTGGGAGTTCGACGTCCTGGCCACGTTGCGCCGGTCCGGCCCGCCGTACGAGCTGACGGCGGGAGCGCTGAACAGGGCGGCGATGGTGACCTCCGGCGCGATCACCAACCGCATCGACCGCATGGCGGCCAGGGGACTGGTCGAACGGATCCCCGACTCCGGCGACAGGCGGTCCATCCGGGTCCGGCTCACCGAGCGCGGCCTCGCGCTCGTGGACGAGGTGATCGAGCCGCACGTCGCGAACGAGGCGCGCCTGCTGGCGTCGCTGGACCCCCGGGAGCGGGACCACCTCGCCGCCGCCCTGCGCACCCTCCTCGCCTCCCTCGGCGACACCACGTTGGGCTAGCTCGGCAGGCCGGCTCCTCGGGGAGACACGGCAGTGTGCCTCAGCCGGGCTGCAGGGCCTGCACGAGATCGGCGGCTAGGAGGGACGCCACCAACGCAACAGTTTCAGGGTCGCCGATGCCCTCTTCTGCGCGTCCCGCCATCCTCGCGCCGAGTGCGTCGGGCCCCGGCGCCGCCCTGCGCACCCTCCCCGCCTCCCTCGGCTAACCGGCATCCAGGGACGTGTTCCTTTCCTGCTCGCCCTGGTCGTGACACTCACGTCACCAGGGCCAGTACGCGGGCGGCGTCCTCGGGCGGGAGGGAGGCCGCGGTGAGCGCCTGCCGGGAGTCCATCGGGCGGTAGGCCGTGCGGGACAGTCCGGTCCAGGCGAAGGCGGGGCGGGCACCGACGGGAGAAGACCCGCGGGAGGACGTGCAGGCGGCGGCTATCCGGCGGGCGGCGCGGCCGGTCCAGGGCAGGCCGCACCAGTCGTACAGGTCGCGGAAGCCGTCGAGGGGCGCGGCGCACAGATCCTCATAGCGCACGACCCTGAGGCCGGTCGCGCGCCGGGCCACGGTGTCGGTGAGCCGCCGCGCGACCTTCCACAGCATGGCCGCCCCGGTGACCACGTCCCGGTTCCCGGCGAGCGGTCCGAGCTCGGCGACGTACGGGTGGTCGCGCAGCAGGAGGGGCTGGTCGAGCAGTTCGCGCACGTCCACCCTCCAGCCGAGCCGCCGCCAGCTCCCGGCGAACGACACGGGGTCGCGGACCACGACGACCACCCGGCACCCGAGGCGGCCGGCGAACCACTCGGCGGACAGGAGCGCGAAGGGGTCGTCGAGCAGCGCCCGCCTGTCCAGCAGGCGGCCGAGGGCGAAGGCCGTGCCGTACTTGGCCATCCGCGCGAGGTCGCCGGGCCCGTGGTTGCGGCGGATCTCGGCCGGCCAGTTGTAGCGCAGCGCGACCGTGCGGGAGAACGCCGCCAGCCAGGGCGTCTCGTTGCCGGGGCAGATGTACTGGAAGCGGTGGGTCACCGACGCGTCGAGCACGCCGGGGGAGCGGCCAGGCGGGCGCTGCGGGTTCAGCGGCTCGTTGACGTAGACGAGCCGCCCGCTCGCCGTGAGCATCCGGCCCACCCAGCTCGTGCCGCTGCGCGGCAGCCCGGTGACCAGCACCGGCGGTTCCGCGGTCACGAGGCCGCTCTCACAGCCCCGGCCGCCTTCGCAGCCGCAGCCGACCGGCCTCCGCCGAAGGGGCGCAGGCCGTAGCGGCGGTGGACCTGTACGGCGGGCAGCAGGTTCTTCACGAGCACGCCGCCCGACCAGCCCAGCACCGCCCCCAGCGCGCCGTACGCGGGCACGAGCAGCACGTCGAGGGCGATCGTCACGGCGACGGCCGTGCTCGCGTTGACCAGGCTGGCGGCCGTGCGCCCGCCGGCGACGAGCACGACGTCGACCATGCCGCAGGCGGTCGCGACCATCATCGTGGCGGAAAGGACGAGCGCGATCGCGCCGCCGCCGGAATATGCGGGCCCGAACAGCGGCAGCAGCCACGGCGCGAGCGCCGCGTACCCCAGCCAGAGCGGCCAGGTGAGCACGACCAGCCACCTGGTGGTCGTCCGGTACAGCGCGCGGGCGGCGTCGATGTCGCCCTCGGCCAGGGCCCTGACCAGCCGGGCCTGCGCGGCCTGGGCGAGCCCCTGACCGGCGAGCTGCCCCAGCACCTTGAACCGGGTCGCCGCCGTGTAGACGGCCGCCGCGGCGGGCCCCGCGAGCAGCGCGACGATCACCACGTCGAGCCGCTGGAACACCGACTGCACGGCCGCCGCGGCCGACCGCGGGGCGGTGTGCCGCCAGAAGGCGCCCACGTCGCCCACGTCGTACGGCCCGAGCCCGCGCAGCCGTACGGCGGCCAGCACCGCGCCGGCCACGGAGGGAAGCGCCCAGGCAGCGGCCAGCACCGGCGGCGGGGCCCCGGCGAGCACGGCCGCGGTGACGAGGGCGAACTGCCCGAGCGGCTGGACGGCCCCGGAGAGCAGCAGGGTCGGCCGCATGGTGCCGAGGCCGCGGGTGGCGCAGACCAGCACGTCCGACAGGGCGACGAACGGCAGGGCGGCGGCCAGCACGACCCAGACGCCGCCGGGCACGCCGGTGAGCCCCGCCAGCGGTCCGGCCGCCACGGCGACCCCGGCGCCGGTCACGGACGCGAGCGCGGCCACCGGCGCGAGGACCCCGCGGACCAGCCGCCGCCCCCCGTCCCGGCCGCAGCCGCCGGCGGACCGGTTGCGGGCCAGGGCGTGGACGAGGCCGTTGCCGGTGTCGAGGCGGACGACGCCCGCGAGCATCAGGCACAGCGCGGTGGCCGTGAAGAACGCCCCGGCGGCCGCCGGGGCGAGCGACCGCGTCACCACCAGCACGAGCGCGAACTGCCCGCCCGCCGTGGCGCCCGCCGTGACCAGGCCGGCGACTCCGTGCCGGAGAAGGCCGCCCGGCCGCGACAGATCGGTCAGCGCCGCCACGAGGGCACCGCTCCGAGCCACGGGACGAGCAGTGCGTCCCATGGCTCGAAGTGCTCGCGAAGCCGCCGGTGGACCGCCGCGGGCATGGCCTCCCGAGGCCGGGCGTTGTGCCGTTCGAACTCCACGCGGCCGAGGCGGGGCAGTCCCAGGAACCCCAGCACCCGGTCGTAGGCGGCGCCGGGATCGCGGAACAGCAGCCCGCTGTCGAGGACCAGGATCCGGTCGCGCCCCACGAGCGGCTCGAGCCGGGCCAGCTGCTCGGCGTACCGTCCCCGCGCCAGGTAGGCGTGGTGCCGGTGCGCGTGGCTCGCGTATCCGGGGACGGTCCGCAGCCGTTCGGCCTCTCCGGTGAGGCGCTCCGGCTCCAGCGCGAGGGCGCGCTCGAAGCTCGGCTCGGTCTCGAACCCCCGCGCCAGCTCGTGGGCGTGGGCGGAGCAGGCCCGCTCGACCGGGTCCCGGACCAAGACGATCAGCTTGACGCCGGGGAGGTCTCCGGCGATGCGGGCCCCCGCAAGGGGGTGGAACAGGTAGTAAGGGGCCGATTCGAACGCCTGAGGGGCGTGGCCCCACCGGAATCGGAGCGCCTGCGCCCTGGACGTCAGCGGGAAGTGGGCGCGATACCAGGGCAGGCCCCGCTCGTAGGCCATGTCGAAGTAGTGGACACCCTTGCGCAGCACCGGCTTCATGACCAGCGGATGCCGGGACAGGGCGCGATACAGCGAGGTCGTGCCGCACCGCTGCGCCCCGATGATCAGGAACGACGGCAGCACCCTGCCCGCGCTGGTCGCCCTCCCGGCGGCGAGCGAGACGGCGTGCGCCGAGTTTTTCAGCGCAGCGTGTTTCAGCACCGAGTGTTTCAGCACCGAGTGTTTCAGTGCGGGGTGTTTCAGCGTGGACCTCACAGCAGGCACTCCAGGTGATCGACCAGGGGGTTCAGCCAGGCGGCGGGCGGCCCGAGCGGCTCGTGGCCGTCGCGGCGGTGCCGCTCGGCCAGGGCGACCAGGTAGTGGACCGCCGTACGGCGTGCCCGGGCCACGTCGACGCCGAACGGCTCCAGAAGCCCGCCCGCCTGGGCGAGACAGGATCGGGCGGCGACCGGAGGCGGCATCCGGCGCAGGGTTCGGTGGAAGAAGTGGTGCAGGGCGTCGAAGCCGGGCGGCACGCCCACCGCGAATCGCTCCCAGTCCCACACGAGCAGTCGTCCGTCCGCCCCCGCCGCGACGTTCCAGGGGGTGAAGTCGCCGTGCCAGGCCGCCGTCTCCCCGGGCCGCTCACCGCAGCCCGCCTCGTCGTCGTACGGGCGGATGGCGGCGATCTCCCGCGCGGCCGAGGTGAGCAGGCCAGCGGGCACGCGGCGGGAGGTCACGGGCAGCGGCGACAGCATCAGCACCTCGAGCCCCCGCCACATGCCGTGATACAGCACGTCGGGCGGCACGACGACCTTCAACGGCCGCCCGGCGAGCATGCGCAGCACCTCGCTCTCGTATCGCACCAGCCGCCTGGCCCGCGGCGTGTCGCCGATCTTGACGAACCCGGCGAGCCCCGACTCGTCGTACGCCTCCAGGATGGGTTTGCGGTTGGCGCGGCGGGCGGGCCTGACGTGGACGACGACCCGCATCCGGCGGCCGAGGACGTCGCTCAGGTGCGTCTCGATCGTGTCGGTCCCGCCGCCGACGGGAAGGCCGCGGCCCAGCGCGGCGTGCCACCACGCGCGCGGGACGACCCGCCGGGGGAGGAGACGGTGCGGCAGCACGCTGCGGACACCGGGCCGGACGCCGAGCCGGACACCGAGCCGGACACCGTGCCGGCCATTGGGCCGGGCCTCGGGCCGGGCCTCGGGCCGGGCCTCGGGCCGGGAAGGGGGGAACAGCAGGTCCATCACCTCGTCCAGGTAGTGGAGACGATCGGCCGCGTCCCTCATCGCGCCTCCCCGAGGTCACAGGCCCCGGTGGCGTTGCGCCAGAGCAGGGCGAAGGAGATCAGATACAGGGTCAGGGCGCTGATCAGTCCGTCGTAGACGACCATGTAGAGCAGCACGAGGATCATGACGAGCGTCCCCGCCTTGCCGATCGGCGTCCGGTCCGCCCAGTAGCGCCGCACCGCTCCGGCGAAGAAGGCGACGTACAGCAGGGCCCCCGCGAAGCCCTGGCTGATCAGCAGCAGCCACAGTTGCCCGTCGCTGCCGAGCGGGGGATGGCCGCACTCCACGCACCACGCGCTGCGGCCCGTCGTGACCGTGCGGTGGCTGCCGTACGCGTAGCGCGTGTTGCCGTACCCGATGACCGGTGAAGAGGCCGCGACCCGGACGGTGGACGCCACCGTGAACGCGCGGATGCCGTTGCTGTGCGGGTTGTCCAGCCGTTGCGCGACGATCGTGCTCAGCGGCGACAGCACGAACGCCGCCGCGGCGACGGCCGCGACCGCACCGGCCAGCAGGGGGCGTGTACCGCGGATCATCAGGTACGCCGCCGAGATCCCGAGCCCGATCCACAGGCCCCGGTTGAGCGAGTAGACGACCGGGACGGCGGCTGCGGCGAGCACGAGTACGGCCGCCGCGCGGCGGTACGGCCCGCCGTAGGTCCACCACCCCACCACGAACCAGATCACCAGCACCGAGACGTCGCTGCCCCAGGCGTTGGCCCACTCGAACGGCGCCTCCGGGCGCGGCGCGGCGTGCCCGAGCACGTGCTGCATCTGGGCCGCCGTCGGGTGGATCAGGTTGGCGACGAACGGGTTGCCGGCGATCGACGACGGCAGCGCCGTCTCCAGCGGCGAGGTGAACGCGAAGCCCGGCGCGAGCACACCGAGCAGCCCACCCGCGACGGCCGTCAGGAACAGCACGCCGAGCCACCTGACCAGGGTGCGCTGCGGCAGCTCGTCATGGGTGAGGTTGCCCAGGTAGAGCACCATGATCAGGAGTGAGACGTAGACGGCCAGCCGCATCAGGTAGCCGGCGATCCGGCCGGCGGCGAGCTCGCCGTACGTGCCGTCCGGCGTCTCGGCGAGCGCGAGCGCGCTGACCAGATAGCCCGCCAGCAGCAACGCCCACAGGCCGAAGCCCTTCGGCGCGCGGATCGGCCGCCTGCGGCACAGCACCACCGCCATCGGCACGGCCAGGACCACCACCGACAGCCCGCCCAGGCCGAGCGCCCACCAGACCGGGTAGCCGAGCAGGAACGCCGCGATCGGCCACGCCGCCCGCCCGGCCCTGCGCCGGTGCCGGGGACGGAGACGGGGACGGGGGCGGGCCGCCGGCGACGGGGCGGCGCGGGGGGCGGGGACGCTCACGCGCCCCACTCCGCCGTCTCGGGGACGGGCGCGACGAACCCCGGCGGCACCGCGACGGCGCCGAGCACGCGGGCGCCCTGCCGGGCGAGCTGCCGTACGGCCCGGGTGACCTCCGGGGAGGTCGTCCGCCGCAGGCCGACCAGCAGCAGGGCGGCGTCGGGATGGGCGGACCGGCCGGTCACGACCGTCACCGGCACCAGATGCGCCAGCGCGGAGCCGAGGCCCTTGGCGAGCGGCCTGGCCGCGCTCCCCGCCCCCACGCCTTCGAGGAGCAGCCGGTGAGGTCCGCCGCCCAGCGACGTGGCGACGGCGGCGGCCACCTCGTCGAGGAAGGCCGCATCCGGCCGGGCCGGAAGCTCGGCGAGCAGCGGCAGGCCGCACAGCCGTTCGACGTCCGCGCAGGTGCGGACGCGGGTGTCCAGCCGGTCGCGGCCGAACGCGGCCCCCGCTCCGGCGAGCACGCCGAGGAACAGGCCGCTGCCGAGGAAGAGCGGCGGGCTCGGATGGGCCGGCCGCGCGGGCGGCGTGGCGGGGCTGATCACCGTGCCCGGCGTCACCGCGACGGTCTTGAGCGCGTCGTAGCGGAGCGTGAGGTCCGACACCTGCCGGGCGAGCACGGCCTGCCGCCGGGCCGTGCCCGGTACCGCCGCGGTCTGTCCGGTTTGAGTGGTTTGTGTGGTCGCCGTATGAGCGGCCTTGTCGAGGTCGTCCTCGACCTCGCGCAGTCGCGCGGCGATCAGCTTCAACTGGCCGCCGATCGCGTCCTCGGCGGCGCGGGCACGGTTGCGCAGGTAGGCCTCCGCGTACGCCTGCGCCCCCGCGGCCGCGGCCCGGGGATCCGACGCCGAGTAAGAAATGGAGAGAATGGCGGAATTGGGAGGAACGTCCACTGTCACGTGCTCCCGCAATTCCTCCGGATCCGGATATTTCGCAATCGCGGCGGCCAGGGCGGAGACGACCGCGGATCGGGCGATCTGTGATTCGGTGTCGAGGTTGAGCGTTTCCCGTTGCCGGGAGTTCGGCACGTTGAACTGTTCCTGCGCGCCGGTCGGCAGCACCTGCACCTGGGCGACCGCGGTGTAGCGCTCGGGGGTCACCGCGAGCGCCGCGGCCCCGCCGCCCACTCCCGCGAGCAGGCAGACGGCGGCGACCAGGCGCCTGCGCCAGAGCACAGAACCGTATTCAGAAAGGTCGCGGCTGTGCGTCGGCAGGCTCATCGAACTCCCCGTGCCCTCGTTCGTCACGCGGCCGCGGCCGGCGGTGGGGCCACCGGTGCCCCACGGCGAGGGAGGGGCGGCCGGGCGCGTTCGCGGTCCCGGCGGCGGTCCGGCGGGATCCGGTCTCGAACTATAAGCCGCCGCGGAGTTTCGTCCCCGGCTATTGCCGAATTCGCGTCGGGTAATGGCCGCTCAATTAGCCGATGAAACGGAAATATCCGTATACGTGAGATGAGGAAACGGCCCCCGAAGCCACGGGGATTGATGGGATGGTGTTTGCCCATCCGTTCATTGCGTGGTCTGCCGAGGAAGGGGGCGCGATGAGACTCATCGCCGGCGTGGCCGTACTGGTGGCGGGGGCGTGCGCGACGGCATGCGCGGGCACCGCCACGAGCGGGCGGGTGCCGGGCGGCGCGGCGACGACGCCGGTCGCCTGCGCGGTCACCGACAAGCTCATCCCGACGTGCGGGGCGTGGTGGGGGATCGCGCCCGACGTCTTCTCCGGACGCGGCCCGGTCCGCGCGGTGGACCTGGCCGAACGCCGCATGGGCCGCCGGGCCGACATCGTGCACGTCTACCACCGGGGCGGAGAGCTCTTCCCGACCGCCGAGGAGCGGGAGATCGCCAAGGGGCCCCGCCTGCTGCTGGTGAACTGGAAGCCGGCGCTCGACCACACCTGGGCCGAGGTCGCGCGCGGCGAGGTGGACGGGCGCGTCGACCGGCTCGCCGAGCACATCCGGCGCACCTTCCCCGGCCGGTTCTTCCTCACGATCCACCACGAGCCGGAAAACGACGTGCGCGAGGGCGGGGGCTACTCGCCCGCCGACTACGTCGCGATGTACCGCCATGTGGTGACCCGCCTGCGGCAACAGGGGGTGCGCAACGCGGTGACCGTGATGACCTACATGGGCGCGCCCAACTGGGCGGCCAAGCCGTGGTTCGGCAGGCTCTACCCCGGCGACGACGTGGTCGACTGGGTGGCCTTCGACCCGTACGCCGACGACCGGGTGAGCGACTTCGCCGGGCTGGTCGACAAGACCCGGTCCGACGCGCCGGGCTGGCCCGGGTTCTACCGGTGGATGCAGGCCAGGTTCCCGGCCAAGCCGATCATGGTCGCCGAGTGGGGCGCCTTCGAACGGCGCGGGGCGCCCGGGTTCAAGCGCGACTTCTTCGAGTCGGTCCGGCGTCAGATCGGGGACTACCCCCAGATCAAGGCGCTGGTCTACTTCGACTCGCCGCTCGCGCCCAGGGGCGACACCAGGTTCGACACCACGCCGGGCGCCACCCGGGCGTTCGCCCAGCTCGGGCGGCTGCCCCGCTTCACGTCGACGCCGGTGCCGCCCTCCTGAGCCTTCGGCGGACGCCTCAGCGGACCCAGCCGCCCGAGGTGACGAGGTTCAGCACGGCTCCGACCGCGCGGTCGATCGTCATGTCCGTGGTGTCGAGGACGAGGTCGGCGTCCTCCGGCTCCTCGTACGGGTCGGAGATCCCGGTGAACTCCGGGATCAGCCCGGCCCGCGCCTTGGCGTACAGGCCCTTGCGGTCGCGGCGCTCGCACTCCTCCAGCGGCGTGGCCACGTGGACGAGCAGGAAGTCGCCGCCGACCTCCTCGACCATCGCCCGCACCTCGTCCCGGGTCGCGGCGTACGGCGCGATGGGCGCGCAGATCGCCAGTCCGCCGTGGCGGGCCACCTCGGCGGCCACGAAGCCGATCCTGCGGATGTTGCGGTCGCGGTCCTCGCGCGAGAACGTGAGCCCCGCCGACAGCAGCCGCCGCACGACGTCGCCGTCCAGATAGGTGACCGTGCGGCCACCGCGTTCGAGCAGCGCGTCGCGCAGGCCCCTGGCGATCGTCGACTTGCCCGAGCCGGACAGCCCGGTGAAGAACACCACGAGCCCCCGCTTGTGCGGCGGCCCCGGGATGGTGACCGGCGCGGGACCGGCGTAGTGCTCGGTGGCGCCGTAGTTGCGGGCCACGTGCTCGCGGAGTTCGAGGTCGATCTCGGTGTCCTCGCGCGGCGCGAGCGGCACCGCGACCACCATCGCCCCGGGGAGCCGCTCGGCCGCCTTGAGCGCGGCGCGCACCACGGCAGGGCCGCCCTCGCCGAAGACGAGGGGCATGAGGAGCACGGCCGCGCCCAGTTCCTCGGCGGTCGCCGCCACGTCGTCGATCGCGGCGCCGTCGAGCGGCCCGCGCATCGTCACCGCGAGGACCTCGCCGTCCGGCAGGTCCTTGCGGACCTCCTCCGGCGTGCGTCGCAGCCGGGAGAACGGGCCGTACACGGGGGCGTCGAGCGCCTCGACCGGTCCGGCGGCGTGGTGGCCGTCCCGCTCCACGACGGTAAGCACCGCGAGCGCCGCGCCCTCGGGGTCCCTGAGCGTCACCCGGTCGCCGGGCCCGAACTCGTCCGGGAGCGCGATCGTGATCGGGTCGGGCCACGACGCCCCTCCGGGCAGCCGCCCGCGCTCGGCCACGCTCTCCACCTCGGCAGAGGTGAGAAAGCCGGTCAGCGGCGCGTACGCCCCGGACAGCAGCAGCTCCAGGTCGGCCAGCTCACGTGCGTCGGGCGTCCACTCGGTCATGGCTTCCGTTTCCGCTCGATCGGTCCCGGCTCGGTTCGGGGCGCAGCTCGGTGGGTCGGATACGCACCCTACTGGCAACCGCACGCATAGCGTGCCGGTGCCCGGGGCGTCTACAGGCAGACAATAATCCGAGGAGGTGCTCGTGGACGCCGCAGAAGAGCGACGATTCCGCGAATTCGTGTCGGCCCGCGCGCCGGCGCTCATGCGGCTGGCCTATCTGCTGACCGGAGGAGACCAGCATTCCGCTGAGGACCTGGTGCAGACCGCCCTGGCCAAGGTCGTGACGCGATGGGGGCGGCTCGACGAGCCCGAGGCGTACGTGCGGCAGGTCATGTACCGCCAGCAGATCAGCTGGTGGCGGCTGGCGTGGCGGCAGCGGGAGACCAGCGTGGCCGACGTGCCGGAGCACCCGGCCGGCCGCGTGGGCACCGACGACGCCGAGCTGCGGCTGATCCT
This sequence comes from Microbispora sp. NPDC046973, assembly GCF_040644495.1. Lineage (NCBI taxonomy): Bacteria > Bacillati > Actinomycetota > Actinomycetes > Streptosporangiales > Streptosporangiaceae > Microbispora > Microbispora sp. NPDC046973. The sequence continues at coordinate 55,238 of NZ_JBEYWQ010000007.1, forward strand.
GCGCACGGCGCTCGCCCGGCTGACGCCCCGCCAGCGCGCCGTGCTCGTGCTGCGCTATCTCGAAGACCTGCCGGAGGACGAGGTGGCCCAGGTCCTCGGCTGCTCCGTGGGGACCGTGCGCAGCACCGCGCACCGGTCCCTCGCCCGGCTGCGGACGACCGCGCCGGAACTCGCCGATCTGCGCCTGAGTGAGGTGGTCTCATGACGCCCCGGATGCTGAAGCAGACGCTGGAGGAGTGGTCGCGGGAGGCCCAGGTGCCCGGCGACCTCGCCGACCGCGCGCTGCGCCGCCGGTCGCGGCTGCGATTGACGAGATTCGCGGGGGCGGTCTCGTGCGCGGCCGTCGTGGCGGCCGTGGCCCTGCTGGTGCCGCTGGTCGTGGTCCCCCTCTTCACCGCGGAGCCGATCTCGCAGGTCGGCGGCCCGCCCGTGGTGGTGCCCGTCGAGCCCTACCGGCAGACGACCCTGGTGGACGACGTGCTCGCCGACACCGGGAACTCCCCTCCGAAGACGATGATCGCGGCGGGCAGAGTGGCCGTCTCCGCCTACTACACGTGGCGGTCGCGTACGGTCGCCGGGCGCAAGGTGCTGGACCGCACGTGGTATCTCCTCGATCCGGCGACGAAGGCCTACGAGAAGACCGAGTGGGGCTGGGCCGAGGTCGCACCCGGCCTGCGCTGGGCGGCGGTCCTGGAGAAGGACCTTCCCGCACGCAGGATCGGCATCCTCGACATGGAGACCCGGCAGGTGCGGGCGTGGGTGCCGGTGGACCACCCCGTGGGCGGCGTCGCCTGGTCCCCGGACGGCACGCGCCTGCTCGCAACCGCCTACGACGAGTCCCCCGACCTGGACATGATGTCCGTCGACGAGCGACAGTGCCCGGCGCGGGTCGCGGCGACGCCGGAGGCCTCCCGGCAGCCGCCGTTCCAAATGATCTCCACCAGCCGCACCGGCTTCTACGTCGTCGACGCGGCGACCGCGACGGCGGGCGACTTCCATGCCGTTGACCCCTGCTGGACCGAGAACAGCAACGTCAGGCGCGACTTCGAGTGGAGCGACGACGGCACCCTGATCCGCGAGCGCAGCAACGTCTGGAAGCGGCCGGACGCCTTCCTGGACCTGGAGGGCAGACCGCACGACGCACCCCCCGGCCACGTCGCCACGGAGTCGAAGGCGGGCGTGTCGCCCGACGGCACGCTGCTCGCCGGCCCCGACGGCATGCCCACCAAGGTCACCGAGCTGTCGACGGGCGAGATCGTGGGCCGCCAGCAGGTGCTTCAGCTTCTCGCCTGGGCCGACGACCGCCGCCTGGTCGCGCTGGGCTGCGCGGGCACCTGCGGAAGCGAGTTCCACAACGGCCTGGTCCTGGTGGGCGTCGACGGCGAGGACATGGTCCCGCTGTCGGCGTACCGGAAGAACAGCCAGAGGCCCGAGGCATGGCAGCCGGTCCTGACCCCCAGGTAGCGGCTCAGAGGTAGCGGCTCAGATGAGGCGGGCGAAGTGGTTCTGCGGACGGCGGATCACCATCGTGATCTCGTCCTCGGTCCCGTTGAGCCCGCCTCGCGAGAGCGCGGCCACGGCCCGGCAGACCACGGCGACCAGACCGCTGTGCGGACCCCGCCGGGCCGGGCCGCTCACCGCCGAATAGTCCTCGGCGATCATGAGCCCGCGCATCAGGCAGTACGCCTGGATGCCCTCGCGGGAGGCCAGCGGCTCGTAGACCGCGGGTAGCGGCCCCACCGACCCGGCCGGGGCGAGCGTGCGCCACAGCGCCCGCCGAAGCCAGCGGGGCGTCAGCCGGTCGCAGAAGCCGTACGCCGACTTGCGGTCGCGCATCTTCAGCAGCAGCAGCCCGCCGGGGCGCAGCCCGGCGACGAGCCGGTCGAGCACGAGCTCGGCGTGGCGGATGCGTTCGAGGAGGAACGACACGTAGACGACGTCGAAGGAGCGCGGCGGGATCGGCACGAGGCGCAGATCGCCCAGGTAGGACGCCTCCAGGTCGCCGCGGTTGGCGGTGTGGGCCCGCAGGGGCGGCAGATCCTCGTCCACCCCCGTCAACCTCGGCTCGTAGCGCCCCACGTCGAGGACGCCGCCCCGGCCGCATCCGGCGATGAGGATGTCGAGCCGCCGGCCGAGCTGGTCGGTCCACTGCTCGCGAATCCGTTGGCTGAACACGTCGTCCTGGTCGGCGGACGACAACCGAACCTCTGTCATACGACTGAGAGTAATCATTTGACGACGTGTAGTTGCGCATTTGCCGCCACCCATCATGTCCGGACCGCGGAGCGCGCGGAGCGAGGCGGATGGACAGGGCGTAGCCTTGGTAGCCGCGGCCCGGTTGGGAGCGTCTCGCGGATCTCCTCTGTAAGGGGGATCGGCCGGATGAACGGGGTCGCGTCCGCACGCCGGCTGTCTTTGTCACGGGGCTTTTGAAGGCATCGATGTCTCTTTCCGGACTGCTCGACCTCGTATCCGCCGAACCCAGGCTGGCCGCCGCGCTCGACGCCGCAGGGCACGCCGCCCACCCCGGCGCCGAGCTGGTGGCGCCGCCCGCGCTGCGGCCGTTCGCCGTGGCCGCGCTGTCCCGCGTACGGCCGGTGCTCGCCGTCACGGCGACCGGGCGCGAGGCGGAGGATCTCGCCGCCGCGCTCACGAGCCTGGTCGACGAGAACGCCGTGGCCGTCTTCCCCGCCTGGGAGACGCTGCCGCACGAGCGCCTGTCGCCGCGCAGCGACACGGTCGGCCAGCGCCTGGCCGTGCTGCGGCGGCTGGCGCACCCGATCGAGGGCGACCCGGCGGCCGGCCCGCTGCGGGTCGTGGTGGCCCCGGTCCGCTCGCTGCTCCAGCCCATCGTGGCCGGGCTCGGCGACCTGGCGCCCGTACGGCTGCGCGCGGGCGACGACGCCGACCTCGACGACGTGGTGGCCCGGCTGGTCGAGAACGGCTACCACCGGGTGGACATGGTGGAAAAGCGCGGCGAGGTGGCCGTGCGCGGCGGCCTGCTCGACGTGTTCCCGCCCACCGAGGAGCACCCGCTGCGGCTGGAGTTCTGGGGCGACACGATCGAGGAGATCCGCTGGTTCAAGGTGGCCGACCAGCGCTCGCTTGAGGTGGCCCAGGACGGGCTGTTCGCCGCGCCCTGCCGCGAGCTGCTGCTCACCGACGACGTACGGCGGCGCGCCCGCGAGCTGGGGGAGGAGCACCCGGCGCTGAAGGACGTGCTCGACCAGCTCGCCGAGGGTGTGCCGGTGGAGGGCATGGAGGCGTTCGCGCCCGTGCTCGCCGGGGAGATGGACCTGCTGCTCGACCACCTGCCGATCCGGTCGGCCGTCTTCGTCTGCGACCCCGAGCGGATCCGGGGCCGGGCCGTCGAGCTGGTCCACACCAGCCAGGAGTTCATGGAGGCGTCCTGGATCGCCGCGGCGGCGGGCGGCGAGGCCCCGATCGACCTGGAGGCCGCGGCCTTCCGAACGCTCGAGGAGGTGCGCGAGCACGCCGGCGAGCTGGGCCAGCAGTGGTGGAGCATCGCCCCCTTCGGGGAGGGCGTGGAGCTCGACGCGCAGGACGTCGAGGCCTACCGGGGCGACACGCAGCGGGCGCTCGCGGACATCAAGGGCTGGATGGGCGCGGGCAAGGCCGTCGTGCTGCTGAGCGAGGGGCACGGCCCGGCCGAGCGCATGGTCGAGCTGCTCAGAGGCGTGGACGTGGCGGCGCGGCTGGTGCCCTCCCTCGACGGTCCGCCGCCGAAGGACGTCGTGCAGGTGACGACGGGCCGGATCGACCACGGCTTCGTCACGCCGGACGTCGCCGTCGTGACCCACCTCGACCTCGTCGGCCAGAAGGCGTCCACCAAGGACATGCGGCGGCTGCCGTCGCGCCGCCGCAACATGGTCGACCCGCTGCAGCTCAAGGTCGGCGACCACGTGGTGCACGAGCAGCACGGCGTGGGCCGCTACATCGAGATGGTGCAGCGCACGATCCAGGGCGCGACCCGCGAATACCTCGTGATCGAGTACGCCAGGGGCGACCGGCTCTACGTGCCGACCGACCAGCTCGACGAGGTCACGCGCTACGTCGGCGGCGAGGCGCCCACGCTCAACCGCATGGGCGGGGCCGACTGGGCCAAGGCCAAGACCAGGGCGAAAAAGGCGGTCAGGGAGATCGCGGGCGAGCTGATCCGGCTCTACTCGGCCCGGATGGCCTCCCCCGGCCACGCGTTCGCGCCCGACAGTCCCTGGCAGCGGGAGATGGAGGACGCCTTCCCGTACGCCGAGACGGGCGACCAGCTCGAAGCGATCGACGAGGTCAAGCGCGACATGGAGCGGCCCGTCCCGATGGACCGCCTGATCTGCGGCGACGTCGGCTACGGCAAGACCGAGATCGCGGTGCGGGCGGCGTTCAAGGCGGTGCAGGACGGCAAGCAGGTCGCCGTGCTCGTGCCCACGACGCTGCTGGTGCAGCAGCACCTGTCGACGTTCGGCGAGCGGTTCGCCGCCTTCCCGGTCACCGTGAAGCCGGTCTCCCGGTTCCAGACCGACTCCGAGGTGCGGGAGACCCTCGACGGCCTGCGCACGGGCGGGGTCGACGTGGTGATCGGCACCCACCGGCTGCTGTCGCCCGAGGTGAAGTTCAAGGACCTCGGCCTGATCATCGTGGACGAGGAGCAGCGGTTCGGCGTCGAGCACAAGGAGGCCATGAAGCACATGCGGACGCAGGTGGACGTGCTCGCCATGTCGGCGACGCCGATCCCGCGGACGCTGGAGATGGGCCTCACCGGCATCCGGGAGATGTCGACCATCCTCACGCCGCCGGAGGAGCGGCACCCGATCCTCACGTTCGTCGGGCCGTACGACGAGAAGCAGATCGCGGCGGCGATCCGGCGCGAGCTGATGCGCGACGGCCAGGTGTTCTTCGTCCACAACCGGGTCCGCACGATCGACAAGGTCGCCTCGCGGCTGCACGAGCTGGTGCCGGAGGCGCGGATCGCGGTCGCCCACGGGCAGATGAACGAGAGCCAGCTCGAAAAGATCATGGTGGACTTCTGGGAGCGCAGCTTCGACGTGCTCGTCTCCACCACGATCGTCGAGTCCGGCCTGGACGTGCCCAACGCCAACACGCTCATCGTCGACCGCGCGGACAACTACGGCCTGTCGCAGCTCCACCAGCTGCGCGGCCGCGTCGGCCGGGGCCGCGAGCGCGGCTACGCCTACTTCCTCTACCCGCCCGAGTCGCCGCTGACCGAGACCGCGCACGAGCGGCTCGCCACGATCGCCCAGCACACCGAGATGGGCGCCGGCATGTACGTCGCGATGAAGGACCTGGAGATCCGCGGCGCCGGCAACATCCTCGGGGCCGAGCAGTCGGGCCACATCGCCGGCGTCGGCTTCGACCTGTACGTCCGGATGATGGCCGAGGCCGTCCAGGAGCAGAAGTCCAAGCTCGCGGGCGAGGCGAAGGTGGAGGAGCGGCCCGACGTCAAGGTCGAGCTGCCGATCAACGCCCACGTGCCGCACGACTACGTCACCTCCGAGCGGCTGCGCCTGGAGGCGTACAAGCGGATCGCGGCCATCGGCTCCGAGGACGACATCGCGGCCGTCCGCGACGAGCTCACCGACCGGTACGGCAGGCCGCCCCAGGAGGTGGACAACCTGCTGGAGGTGGCGCGCTTCCGGATCAAGGCCCGCAGGGCCGGGCTGACCGACGTGACGCTGCAGGGCCAGCAGATCAGGTTCGCGCCCGTGGAGCTGAAGGACTCCCAGCAGGTGCGGCTGCAGCGGCTCTACCCCCGCTCCATCTGGAAGCAGGCGACGGGCATCCTGCTCGTGCCGGTGCCCAAGACCAAACCGATCGGCGGTCAGCCGCTACGCGACCTCGACCTGCTGAAATGGTGTGGGGACCTGGTCGAGGCCCTGTTCCTGGAGCCGATGCGGGTACAGTGACCCGCGAAATTGTCAACATACGCGTGGCCGGTGTCGTTCGGGAGGATCGTCCGTGAAGTCGTATCGAGTGCGCGTCGCCGTGGCGCTGGCGGCGGCCGGGATCGCCGTGACCGCGTGCGGCGGCCCCGTGCAGGCGGGTTCCGCGGCCATCGTGGGCAAGGAGCGCATCACCTCCAGCGAGCTGAACGACGAGGTCCGCGCGCTGCGCGCCGACCTGGCCGCCAACAAGATCCCCGAGGGGCAGCTCCAGCTGTCCTTCTCGCTGCCGCAGACGGTCCTGCTCAACATGACCACGAGCAGGCAGTTCCGGGAGCTCGGCCGGCGTAAGGGCGTCACGGTCACCGACCGGGAGGTCGACGACGTCGCCACGGCGCAGGGCGGCTGGGACCAGTTCAACAAGGTGCTGCTGGCCAACGGCATCCCGCTGGACGAGGGCCGCGACTTCATCCGCGCCGTCATCGTCCGCAACAAGCTGGCGCAGCAGTCGGGCGCGGGGCAGGACCAGGCGAGCCAGCAGGCCGCCCTCCAGAAGATCGTCCAGGAGGCCGACTCGACCGTGCCGGTGAAGTACAGCCCGCGCTACGGCAAGTTCGATCCCCAGCAGGGCTTCGTCGCCGACGACCGCTTCGGCTCGGCGGGCGGGGCCACGGCGGGCGGTGCCCCCGCGGACGCGGCCGGCGCGCCCCAGGCCGGCTGAGCCGCGGCGGGAAGATCCGGCCGGCGACGGCCGCGATCCCCTCCCTGCGCTCCGGGGAGGGGAGGATGTCAATAGGCTGAGGCCATGGCGTTGATCGTGGTGACCACCTCGCCCCGGGTCGCTCCGGGCCTGCTCGCGCCCGCGGCGTGGAAGGCCCTCACCCGAGGGCGGGTGCTCACCGGCACCCCGGACCACCCCTACCTGCCCTATCTCGACGAGGCCGGCGTCCGGGTCGAGGTGGTGACCCCCGACCCCGGCGCGATCGCCCGCGAGAGCCGTACGGGGACGGTGGTGTGGCTGGCCGCGCAAGACGGCGACGAGGACGTCATGCGCGCGGTCGGCCACGCCGCGATCTCCCTGGACGAGCCGCCGGAGATCGAGGTCGTCCCCGGCTCCTACGACCTGCCCGGCGCCCGGCTGCTCGACCTCGTCCAGGTGATGGACCGGCTGCGCCGCGAGTGCCCGTGGGACCGCAAGCAGACCCACGAGTCGCTCGTGCCCTACCTGGTCGAAGAGGCCTACGAGGTGCTGGAGACCATCCACGAGGGCGACTACGGCCCGCCGCTGCGCGAGGAGCTCGGCGACCTGCTGCTCCAGGTGATCTTCCACGCCCGGCTCGCCCAGGAACGGATGGGCCCGGAGGGGAGGGCCGGGGACGGCTTCGACATCGACGACGTCGCCGCCGGGATCGTGGAGAAGCTGGTGCGCCGCCATCCGCACGTCTTCGCGGACGTCGAGGTCTCCGGCGCCGGCGAGGTCAGCGACAACTGGGAGACGATCAAGGCGGCCGAGCGGGCCGCCAAGGGGGAGACCGGCTCGGTGCTCAGCGGCGTGCCCATGGGCCAGCCGGCGGTCTCCCTGGCCGCCCAGCTCCTGCGCCGGGCCGGCCGGGCCGGGGCGCCCGCCTCTCTCGCCGGCGACCTCGCCCCGCCCGCGGGCGCCCGCCTGTTCGCGCTCGTACGGGAGACCCAGGACGCGGGGCTGGACCCCGAGGCCGAGCTGAGGGCGGCGGCCAGGGAGTACCGGCGGCGCGTGGAGGAGTGGGAGAGCGGGAACCGGGTGACGCCGCCCGACACGCCGTGACGCCGCCGGACACGCGTGAACGGGCGGCCCTGCGCCGTACCGGGTAGTAGGGACCGATAGGCTCGGGTGGCAAACCGCCCGCCATTTTGCTAGGAGCGTTCGTGGCTGCCATCGAGGCCATCACCGCCCGCGAGATCCTCGACTCCCGTGGGAACCCCACGGTCGAGGTCGAGGTACTGCTGGACGACTACAGCACCGGCCGTGCCGCCGTTCCGAGTGGCGCCTCCACCGGTCAGTTCGAGGCCGTCGAGCTGCGCGACGGGGACAAGAAGCGCTATCTCGGCAAGGGTGTCGAGAAGGCCGTCCTCGGCGTGACCGACGAGATCGCCGACGAGCTCATCGGGTTCGACGCCGAGGAGCAGCGTCTCATCGACCAGACGATGATCGACCTGGACGGCACGCCCAACAAGGCCCGCCTCGGGGCCAACGCGCTCCTCGGCATCTCGCTGGCCGTCGCCAAGGCCGCCGCCGACAGCGCCGACCTGCCCCTGTTCCGCTACGTCGGCGGGCCGAACGCGCACATCCTGCCCGTGCCGATGATGAACATCCTGAACGGCGGCGCGCACGCCGACACCAACGTGGACATCCAGGAGTTCATGATCGCGCCGATCGGCGCCGAGACGTTCTCCGAGGCGCTGCGCATGGGCGCGGAGACCTACCACACGCTCAAGGGCGTGCTGAAGGAGAAGGGCTACGCCACCGGCCTGGGCGACGAGGGCGGTTTCGCCCCGAACCTGCCGTCGAACCGCGACGCGCTCGACCTGATCATGGTCGCGATCGAGAAGGCCGGCTACACGCCGGGCCAGGACATCGCGCTCGCGCTCGACGTCGCGGCCAGCGAGTTCCACAACGACGGCGTCTACACGATCGACGGCAAGGGCGTGTCGGCCGCCGAGCTGATCTCCTTCTACGAGGACCTGGTCCGCTCCTACCCGCTGGTCTCCATCGAGGACCCGCTGAACGAGGAGGACTGGGAGGGCTGGAAGGCCATCACCACGTCGCTCGGCGCCAAGGTCCAGCTCGTGGGCGACGACCTGTTCGTCACCAACCCCGAGCGGCTCGGCCGCGGCATCGCCGAGGGCGCGGCCAACGCGCTGCTGGTGAAGGTGAACCAGATCGGCACGCTGTCGGAGACCCTCGACGCGGTCGACCTGGCCCACCGCAGCGGCTACCGCTGCATGATGAGCCACCGCTCCGGCGAGACCGAGGACACCACGATCGCCGACCTCGCCGTGGCCACCAACTGCGGTCAGATCAAGACCGGCGCCCCGGCCCGCTCGGACCGGGTGGCCAAGTACAACCAGCTCCTGCGCATCGAGGAGCTGCTCGACGACGCGGCGCGTTACGCCGGTCGCGCCGCCTTCCCGCGCTTCCAGGGCTAGTTCGCGGCGGCATACGGGGGGAAGCCCGGCTGGACACGTTCCGGACGCCTGATGAGGCGAATGGGTGCGGCGGCGCCGTGCCCGTCCGGGCGTGTACGGCCGGGACGGGCGGTTAGTGTGGCCGTTGATCGGGCCATGCGCTGACCGACCGGGAGGGGTGGTTTCGTGGCGGCGAAGCGGCCGCAGCTCACGGGGCGCGCGGCGATCCTCGCGGTCGTCGTGTGCGCCATCGCCATGAGCCTCGCCTACCCCGTGCGGGAGTACGTCGCCCAGCGGCGGCAGATCGCCCAGCTGGAGGCGCAGCAGGCGAACGCGCTGCGCAAGCTCCAGAACCTGGAGCAGCGGCGCCGGCGGCTGGAGGATCCGGACTACATCAAGCGCCTGGCCAAGGAGCGGCTGTTCTACTGCGAGCCGGGCGCGGACTGCTACCAGGTGATCGACGAGGACACGGCCGGGACCGCCGCCGCCAAGGCGGGGACGAAGCCGCCGGAGCGGCCCGCCTGGTACGTCACTCTCTGGCGGTCGTTCGAGGCGGCCGACAAGGGGCGCCCCGCCGCGCCCGCGGCGGGGCGGAGCCCCGCGCCGACGGCGTCCGCATCGGCCTCCGCGCCGGCGGCGGGATGAGGACCGCGGACGTCGCCGGGAACGGCGTGGCGGAGAGCGTGAAGGGCGAGGAGATCGACGTGGCGGACGACCAGGCGGACCACGTGGGCCACGCGGGCCGGGTGGACCCCGCTGACCTGGCGGCGGCGCGGGCGCAGCTCGGGCGGCAGCCGCGCGGGGTGCGGGCCGTCGCCCACCGGTGCCCCTGCGGCCTGCCCGACGTGCTGGAGACCGCGCCCCGGTTGCCCGACGGCGCGCCGTTCCCCACGCTGTTCTACCTGACCTGCCCGAAAGCCGCCTCGGCGATCGGCACGCTGGAGTCGTCCGGCCTGATGAAGAGCATGCAGGCCCGGCTCTCCGAGGACCCGGAGCTGGCCGAGGCCTACCGGGCGGCCCACGAGGACTACGTCGCCCGCCGCGACCGCGCGGCCGCCGAGGAGGGGCTGGAGCCGCTGCCGCGCGACATGCAGAGCGCCGGCGGCATGCCGGGCCGGGTCAAGTGCCTGCACGCGCTGGTCGCCCACGAGCTGGCCGCACCGGGGGCCAACCCGTTCGGCCGGGAGGCCCTCGACGCGCTGCCCGACTGGTGGGCCGGCGGCCCCTGCGTGGCCGTGGAGAATTCCGAAGAACAGCCATAGGCCGGGCGCGGGGCAAAGACGAAAGCGCCGTCACGGCGCACGGAGCCGACCGGAGGCCGGAGGGGATGAGCGTGAAGACGAAGCGGGTCGCGGCCATCGATTGCGGGACCAACTCGGTCCGCCTTCTCATCGCGGACATCTCTGGCGACGACCTCGCCGACGTCGAACGGCGGATGGAGATCGTCAGGCTCGGCCAGGACGTCGACCGTACGGGACGGCTCGCGCCGGAGGCCCTGGAGCGGACGTTCACGGCCATGCGCGGGTACGCCAAGCTGATCAGGGAGCACTCGCCGGACGGTCCCGTGCCGGTCCGCGTGGTCGCCACCTCGGCGACCCGTGACGCCGCCAACCGGGCCGACTTCGTCTCCGGCGTGCGGGACATCTTCGGCGTGGAGCCCGAGGTGGTGACCGGTGACGAGGAGGCGCGGCTGTCCTTCACCGGTGCGACCCGGGGCCTGGCCCGCTCGGGCGCCGAGGCCGAGACCCCTTGTCTCGTGGTGGACATCGGGGGCGGTTCGACCGAGTTCGTCGTCGGCTCCCGGTCCGTCGAGGGCGCGCTGTCGGTGGACATCGGCTGCGTACGGCTGACCGAGCGCCACCTGCGCGACGACCCGCCGGGCGCCGAGACGGTGGAGGCCGCCGTCGCCGACATCGAGGCGGCCATGGACCGGGTCGAGCAGAGCGTCCCGGTGCGTACCGCGCGGACGCTGGTCGGCCTGGCGGGCTCGGTCACCACGGTCGCCGGGATCGCGCTCGATCTGCCCGCCTACGACCCGGCGCGCATCCATCACTCGCGCATCCCCGCCGAGCAAGTCCACGAGGTGTCCGCGCGGCTGCTGCGGATGACGCACGACGAGCGGGCGGCCATCCCGGTCATGCACCCGGGCCGGGTGGACGTCATCGGTGCGGGCGCGCTCATCCTCGACCGCATCGTCCGCCGCTACGGCTTCTCCGAGGTCGTGGTCAGCGAGCACGACATCCTCGACGGCATCGCCTGGTCCCTCGCCTGAGGAGCACCCGGCTTCAGGAGGCGACGGGCGTGGCCTGCGTCTCGTAGGCGTCGAGGGTCGAGCGGCTTCGGCGTCAGCGCCCTCACGGCCGGCGCGCCCCACCGGGTCGCTCGGGGCCTTCGCCGTGTTCTCGACCTGATCGCGGAGGGCCGCCTGGACGTGCCGGTGACCGAGATCGGTTCCCTCGCCGGGGTGCCCGGGGTGCGCCGGCTGCTGGCCGACGGCCGCGGCGCCGGCAAGTACGTCGTCCGGGTCTGACCCGCGTCGCCGGCGGCAGCGGTCCATCGCGGAGCTCGCGTGCGGCGTCGCGAGAGTGGGCGGGATCTTGGCACTATTCTGTATTGCGTAGTACTGTGCGATGCGTGGACAGTAGCCAGCTCCTCAAAGGGGTCCTCGACCTGGCGGTCCTCGCGGTGCTCGCCGAGCGCGACAGCTACGGATACGACGTCGTACGCCGCCTGCGCGAGGTGGGGCTGGAGGACGTCGGCGACGCCTCGGTGTACGGGACGCTGCGGCGGCTCTTCAAGGCCGGAGCGCTCACCTCCTACGTGGTCGCCTCCGACGAGGGACCGCACCGCAAGTACTACGGCCTCAACGACGTGGGCCGCTCGCTCCTCCAGACCTCGGCGAAGACCTGGACGTCCTTCGCCGCCACCATGAACGACCTGCTGAAGGAGGTCGATCCGGGATGAATCCCCCCATGACGCCCCAGGACTACGCCGCCGCCGTACGCGAGGCGCTCGCCGATCTCCCCGCCCGCGACAGGGACGCGCTGCTGGAGGACCTGGACGAGCATCTCGCCGAGGTCGCCGCCGAGCCGGGCATGTCGCTGGAGGAACGGCTCGGGAGCCCCCAGGCGTACGCGGCCGAGCTGCGGGCCGCCTACGGCGGGCGGCCGTCGGGCGGCGGCTCCTCGTCCCTCGGCGGGCGGCTGCGCGGGCGGATGAGCGGAGCCGTCCGGCGCGTCCACACGCGGCTGCTCGTGCTCCCGCCCTACCGGCAGGCCGCCGCCTTCGCCCCCGAACTGCGTCCCGCGTGGTGGGTGCTGCGGGGCTACGCGCTCGCTCTGGCCGTGCTCGCGCCGATCAGCGCCCCCGGGCTGGTCCCCGGCGACCTTCCCGCCTGGGTGTTCACGCTCGCGGTCGTCTGGGGGTCGGTGTGGCTGGGCCGGCGGGGCCGTACGCGACCGTCGCGCTGGGGCCGCGTGCTGCTGCTCGGGGCCAACCTGCTGGCCGCGGTCCTCGTGATCACTGCGATGGCCGACGTCCCGAGCACGTCGTCGCGCGACGTGGCGTTCGACTACGGCCCCCGGCCGGATGTGCGCACGCTGGGCATACAGGTGGAGAGCGTCGCGTCGCTGGGCAGGGACGTCTCCAACATCTTCCCGTACGCGGAGGACGGGACGCCGTTGCACAACGTCCGGCTCTATGACCAGGACGGCAACCCGATCATGCTGGAGCAGGGCTTCGACCAGGAGGTCGTCATCCCCTGCGACGGGGAGCCGCCCATCCGCAACGCCTACCCGCTGCCGCTGAAGCCCGTGGAGCAGCGCGTCGATCCCGCCCACCCGGAGGCGACCTGCGTGCCCACCACGCCGGCGCCCGCGGACGCCACGGCCTCCGCCGCACCGTCACCGTCCGCAGAGCCGTCGCCCTCCGCCACGCCGGCCCGCCGGCACCGGTAGGAGGGGCGCCGGGTCAGCCGGATCCGAGCGCGCGCAGCATGGTCAGGAGCGTCGTGCGGTCGGAGACGGGCCGGAAGAAGGCACGATCCACCCCCTCGACCACGGTGATGGCCTCCCGCGCGAGGGCGGCGCCACGCTCGGTCACCCGCAGCCTCCTCGCCCGGGTGTCGACCCCGCCGACACCCGCCGGGCCGGACGTCAGCCGTGCAGGCGGACAGGCAGGGAGAACAGGCCGCGCATGATGGCGCTGGGCCACCACCTCAGCTCGGCGGGGTCGACGGCGAGGGCCAGATCGGGGAACCGTTCGAGCACCCGGCCGATCGCGGCCTCTCCTTCCACCTTGGCCAGGGCCGCGCCGACGCAGTAGTGAGGCCCCCGGCCGAAGGCGAGGTGCGGTTCGCCGATGCGGCCGGGGGAGAACGCGTCGGGGTCGGCGAACGCCGCCGGGTCCCGGTTGGCCGCCAGCAGCGAGACGAGGATGGGCTCCCCGGGCAGCATCTCCTGGCCGCCGATCACCACGGGCTCGGTGGGGAAGCGCCAGGTGGCGTTCCGTACGGGACCGTCGTACCGCAGCATCTCGTCGACGAAGTCCGGGAGCTGGGAGAGGTCGGCGCGCAGGGCCGCCGCCTGGCCGGGGTGCCGCAGCAGCGCGAGCAGGCCGTTGCCGATCAGTGCCACGGTCGTCTCGTGGCCGGCGATCAGCAGCAGGAACGCGGTCGAGGTCAGCTCGTCCTTGTCGATCTCGCCCTGGTTGGACCGCCGTACGAGGTCGGTGAGCAGGTCGTTGCCCGGCCGGGAGCGCTTGAGCTCGACCAGGTCGGCGAGAAAGCTCTCCAGGGCGTCCGTGGCGCGCGTGATCTCCTCCACCTCGGACGCCGCCGCCGAGTCGATGACGGAGGCGTGATGGTGGAAGGTGGCCCGGTCCTCCTCGGGCACGCCGAGCAGGTCGCAGATGATCGTGATCGGCAGCGGATAGGCGAGGCCGGCGATCAGGTCCGGTTCCGGGCCGTCGAGGCGGTCGAGCAGCGCGTCGGTCACCTCCAGCGCCCGCGTCCGCAGCCCCGCCATCCGCCGCGGCGTGAAGGCCGCGCTCACGAGCCGCCGCAGGCGCGCGTGGTCGGCTCCGTCGGTGTTGATCATGTGGCGGGCGAGCCCGGGCCGGTGGTCCAGGGGCAGGCCGAGAGAGGCGGCCCGCCATTCGGGCGAGCCGGCCGCCGGGTCCTTGACGAGGGCGGGATGGGTCAGCGCGGTCACTGCGTCCTCGTACCGCGTGACCAGCCACGCCTCGCAACCGGGCAGCGGCACGCGGGTCACCGGGGCGTTCCGGCGCAGCCAGTCGTAGGCGGGGTAGGGGTCGGCGTCGAACGCCGGGCCGAACAGCGGGGGGAATGAGTCGGTCGACACGGGCCGTACGTACCCATCCCCGGCGCGGCGGAAAAGATCGGAATCTTTCTCGGCATGACCTCTTCGTGACTGACACGCGTGCCGGTGTCGCAAGAGCCGGCTTCTGGCCGACGCACGCCATTTGAACTGGCACGATCGGTGACATGAGCTCCGTTCCTCCCGGTTCCGGCTGGCCGGGCGACCCCGCGTGCCCGGACACCCCCGTCGCCCACGACCCTCACGAGGTCGCCAAACTGGCCGGCCAGAGCCGTACGCTGACCGAACTGACCGCCAGGCAGTCGGTGTGCCGCGCCTGCCCGCGTCTGGTCGAGTGGCGGGAGGAGGTCGCCGACGTCAAACGGCGGGCGTTCGCCGGCGAGACCTACTGGGGCCGGCCGATCGCCGGGTGGGGTGACGAGGCTCCGCACACGCTCATCGTGGGGCTCGCGCCAGCCGCGCACGGCGGCAACCGGACCGGCCGGATCTTCACCGGCGACCGCAGCGGCGACTGGCTGTTCGCGTCGCTGCACCGCACCGGGCTCGCCGCGCAGGAGACCAGCGTCCATGCGGGCGACGGCCAGCGGCTGATCGGCGCCCGGATGATGGCGGCGGTGCGGTGCGCCCCACCCGCCAACAAGCCGACACCGGAGGAGCGCGACACCTGCTTCCCCTGGCTCGCCAGGGAGCTCGCGCTCGTGGCCGGCACGACCCGGGTCATCGTGGCGCTCGGCGGGTTCGCCTGGCAGGCGGTGTGGCCCGCGCTGCGCGAGGCCGGGTTCGCCCTGCCGCCCCGCAGGCCGCCGTTCGGCCACGCGGTGGAGGTGCCCCTCTCCTACGGTGCGGCGCCGGTCACGCTCGTCGGCTGCTACCACCCGAGCCAGCAGAACACCTTCACCGGGCGGGTCACCGCGGACATGCTCGACGCGGTCTTCGCCCGCGCCGCCGCCCTGGGTACGGCGGCCTTGTGAACCATTTCACAAGTGTGAAGTCGATCACGAAGGGAAGATTGCAGGAATTTTCCTGAGAAATGTCGTCCCGAGATGACGAAGTGGGGAAAATCACTGGACCTTTGGCCCTAGCCCGTTGGTGCGGTTGCCGACTCGTGACGTAAGCTTGTGAATGCTTTCACAAGCTTCGGAGGGCATCGTGGCAGACCGCAACTGGAAGCACGTCGTCATCGTCGGCGGTGGGTACGTGGGCCTTTACACGGCTCTTCGTCTCCAGCGCACGCTCCGCCGTGAGCTGCGCGACGGCAGCGTGCGGATCACGCTCATCGACCCGCAGTCGTACATGACCTACCAGCCGTTCCTCCCCGAGGCGGCGGCCGGCAACATCTCGCCGCGCCACGTCGTGGCCCCGCTGCGCCGGGTGCTGCCCAAGGTGCGCATCCTCAACGGGAAGGTCGCCAAGGTGCACCACGAGGCGCGCACGCTGACCTTCGAGCCCGCCGCCGGCCAGTCCCGTGAGATCGAGTACGACGTCGTCGTCATGGCGGCCGGCTCGATCTCGCGTACGCTGCCGATCCCCGGCCTGGAGGACGCGGCCATCGGCTTCAAGACCGTCGGCGAGGCCATCGCGCTGCGCAACCGGGTGCTGGCCCTCCTCGACCGGGCCGAGTCGAGCGACGACGAGGACGTGCGCCGCCGCGCGCTCACCTTCGTCGTGGTCGGCGGCGGCTTCGCGGGCATCGAGGCCCTCGCCGAGCTCGAGGACATGACCGAGGACGCGGTCACGTACTACCCGAGCATCGACAAGAAGGACCTGCGCTGGGTCCTGATCGAGGCGTCCAACCGCATCCTGCCCGAGGTCGGCCCCGAGATGGGCGAGTGGACCGCCGAGCAGCTGCGTGAGCGCGGCATCGAGCTCAAGATGGAGACGTTCCTCCAGTCGTGCGAGGGCGGCCTGGTCAAGACGTCGGACGGCGACGAGTTCGAGTCGGCCACAATCGTCTGGACTGCCGGCGTCAAGCCGAGCCCGATCGTCAACTCCACCGACCTGCCGCTCGACGAGCGCGGCCGGATCAAGACCACGACGCGCCTGACCGTCGCGGGCGTCAAGGGCGCCTTCGCCGCCGGTGACATCGCGGGCGTGCCCGACGTGACCAACCCCGGCCAGTACTGCGCGCCCAACGCCCAGCACGCCGTACGGCAGGCGAAGGTCCTCGGCGACAACATCACCGCGTACCTGCGTGGGGAGAAGCTGCAGGACTACCGGCACAAGTACGCCGGGTCGGTCGCCGGGCTCGGCCTCTACCGGGGCGTCGCGAACGTCTACGGCATGAAGCTGCGCGGCTTCCCGGCGTGGTTCATGCACCGCACCTACCACCTGTCGCGGGTCCCCACGGTCAACCGGAAGGTCCGTGTGGTGATGGACTGGACGCTGTCGCTGTTCTTCAAGCGGGAGACGATCTCCCTCGGCGAGATCGAGCACCCGCGCGACGAGTTCAGGGCGGCCGCGAAGAGTGGCGTCAAGCGCTGACCTGTCGCCACGGACGGATCGACGGACGACCTCAGGACACGCACCCGGCCCGGCGGCGCACACCGCCGGGCCGTTGTGTGTTCCTGTGCTCTGACATGCTGGTGTGGTGGACGGGGGAGAAGGGGCGGACGGTCTCCCGGACCTTGACCGGGTGGGTCCCAGGGGTGCCGTTCACGTGCTGTGGAAAGGGGGACAAGCCGCGTAAGACGTAACTTGCTTACAGAGGAGTGATCCGTGACATATGATCGCGGCGCCCCCGTAGCCCAATGGCAGAGGCAAGCCCCTTAAAAGGGCTGTGGTGTGGGTTCGAGTCCCACCGGGGGCACTGGCGCCCGGCAGCGCACCGTTGACATCGACGCGAGTGGGCTTCATGCCTTTGCCGTCGAAATCCGCTGTGACCAAAGTGTCTTTGGAACTGCCATGGCAACTCAAGATGCCAACTTGACTGCTGGTACACCGATGACCCCGATAAGGGGGGAATAGTCCCGTATGTCCGATTCGGGAGGCTTCACGCGTGCTCGTGCGGCGCTACAGAGGCCCCGGCCGGAAGGAATCACATGTACGGGAAACGATGCGGCATCTTAGGTGCAGCCCTCCTCGGCACGCTCGTGCTGTGGCCGACGCAGGGTGCCCTGGCCTCGCCCTCGACGGTCTCTGGTCTCGCGGCTGCGGTGGCGGCGACATCGCCGCAGGACGACGGGCACGGCCGGGACCACCATCGCGGGCATGACCACCGGGGTCACGATCACCGCGGTCGTGACCATCGGGGTCACGATCACCGGGGTCACGATCACCGCGGCCATGACCACCGCGGTCGCGACCATCGCGGGCACGATCACCGCGGGCACGATCACCGGGGTCACGACCATCGCGGGCATGACCATCGCGGGCATGACCACCGGGGTCACGACCACCGCGGGCATGACCATCGCGGGCATGACCACCGCGGGCATGACCACCGGGGTCACGATCACCGGGGTCACGATCACCGGGGTCACGATCACCGGGGTCACGACCACCGGGGTCACGACCACCGCGGGCATGACCACCGCGGGCATGACCACCGCGGGCATGACCACCGCGGGCATGACCATCGCGGGCATGACCATCGCGGGCATGACCATCGCGGGCATGACCATCGCGGGCATGATCACCGGGGTCACGACCATCGCGGGCATGATCACCGGGGTCACGACCATCGCGGGCATGATCACCGGGGTCACGACCATCGCGGGCATGACCACCGGGGTCACGACCACCGCGGTCACGACCACCGCGGGCACGACCACCGGGGTCACGACCACCGGGGCCGGATGCCGAGGTAGGCGAATCCGACCGCATCACCATGGCCGCTCCTCCTTCGACTGGAGGGGCGGTCTTCGCGTGTGCGGGGGTTGTGGGTGGCGGCCTCCCTCTGCGTGTTCCGGCACCGCGGGACGTTGATCCCGGAGGTTCGCCCTGACGGCCGACCGTAGATCTTTTCGTTCATCTTTGTCATAGGGAGCCCATGCTCGGATACATTCGTGCATGCGTTTCGTCCCTTTTGTCATGATTCTTGTGGGCCTGATGGCAAGCATCGCCTCGCCTGCGTCGGCCATCACCCACGGTTCGGTCGATAAGACCGCTCATCCGGAAGTGGGAGCCCTCATCGGCGAGAAGCCGGAAAGCGACGGCACGTGGTCGTACTGCACCGGCACCCTCATCTCGCCGACCGTCTTCCTCACGGCTGCCCACTGCGGGAACGAGGGCCAGAAGACCGCCCGTGTCTCCTTCGCCAGCCACTACCAGCCCGGCGAGAAGCTGTACGCCGGACGCTACGTGGCCGACTCGAGGTACAAGGGCGACGCCTATGACCTGGCGGTCGTGATCTTCCCTGAGCCCGTCACCGGCATCACGCCGGCCAAGCTGCCCACTCTGGGCCTGCTCGACCAGCTCAAGGCCGACGGCACTTTGCAGACCGCGCGCTTCACCCCGGTCGGGTACGGGTCGCTGGACCCCACGAAGAAGCGGCACGGATGGCGCTACCACTACACCGACACGCGCAGCCAGACCTCCATCTCCTTCAAGCGCCTCGGCAGCAGGTGGCTCGACCTGACGCCGAACCCCTCCCGGGGGGAGGGTGGAACCTGCTACGGCGACTCGGGCGGCCCCAACTACCTCGGAGGCCCCGACTCGAACCTGCTCGTCGCCACGACGATCAGCGGAGTGGACGACGCCTGCCGGACGACCAATGTCGACTACCGCCTGGACATCCCCGAGGTCCGGGAGTTCATCGGCAAGTACGTCACGCTTCCCTGACCTCCATCTCAAGTTGGGGGTAGACGAATAACCCCAATGGGGGTATGAATGATGCATGCCTAAGATCAACGTGTATCTGCCGGACGATCTCGCAGAGGCGGTCAAGGAAGCGGCACTGCCGGTGTCCGCGATCTGCCAGCGGGCGCTGGAGCAGGCGGTGCGCCGGGTGAGCGCCATACGCGAGAGCATCCTCGGCGATTTCGAGATCGACGACCCCCGGCTGTCGCACTTCACGCCCAGGACCCGCGCCGTCTTCCGGCTGGCGCTCGAACGCGCCCGGGCCGAGAACGCCGCCGGTATCGGCACCGAGCACCTGCTCGCAGCGATGCTCGCCGAGGGACAGAACCTCGCCCTGCATGTCCTGCGCGCCATGGAGGTCGAGCCCACCCTGGTCGAGCGCGACCTCGCGAGCCGCCGCCCGTCCGCGCCCGCCGCAGCGGCCGGGCCGGAGCATCCCGGGAACGAGGGAACGCCGAAGGACGGCCCGAGCCGGTTCGACGCGCACGCGGCCAACGCCCTCGAACTGGCGGTCACCGAGGCCCATGCGCTGGGGCACAACTACATCGGGTGCGAGCACCTGCTGCTCGGCCTGGTCGCCGAGCCCGACGGGATCGGCGGGCAGGTGCTGCGGGATCGGGGCGCCGAGCCGCGCCTCACCCGCCGCGCGGTCGTCGCGGCGCTCGCCGGCTACGTCCACCTCCGGGCTCAGGCACAGGACGCCTCCGCAGCCCAGGTCGCCCCTCAGGGCGCCTCCCAGACCGCCGCGCAGGCCGTGGCCGCGGTCGTCCGTCAGGAGATCGCTCCGCTTCTGCGGCGCATCGAGCGGCTCGAGCGGCACACCGGAGTCGCCGCGCCCGCCGAGGGCGAGGCCTCGTGACCGGGCGCGTGCTGCTGGTGGCGACGGGCGACGTCATGGCGTACGCCCGTCACACCGGCCGCCCGGGGCTCGCGACCGCCGCCGACCTGCTGGCGGCCGTACCCGGCGATCTCGGCGTGGAGGTCGTGACCGAGGACGTGCAGGCCGAGCCGAGCTGGGACACCTCGCCCTCCACCATGCTGGGGCTGGCCCGGCGCGCCCGCTCGGCCCTGCTCGACGAGGGGTTCGACGGCGTGGTCGTCACCCACGGCCTGGACACGATCGAGGAGACGGCCTTCCTCACCGACCTGCTCGCGGGCCCTGCGGCTCCACGCGGCGGCATCGTGTTCACCGGCGCTGTGCGCGGGTTGGACGAGCTGTCGAGCGACGGCCCGCGCAACCTCGCGTCGTCCCTGGTCGCCGCCGCCGATCCCGCTCTTCGCGGCGTCGGCGCAGTGGTCTGCGTGAACGACGAACTGCACGCGGCCCGCTGGGTCGCGATGACCGACGCGACGGGCATGTCGGCCCTCTCCTCCGCCCCCGCGCCGATCCTCGGCCGGGTGGCGGACGGCCGGGTCGAGATGACGGCGACGCCGCCGCCGCGGCCCCCGGCCGCGCGGGGAGAGCCGGAGACGCACGTCGCGCTGATCAAGACGTACCCGGAGATGGACCCCGTGCTCGTCACGTCCGTCGTGGACGCCGGAGCCAGGGGCGTCGTGCTCGAGGGCACCGGCGCCGGGAACATCCCGATCAATCTGTACGCCACCCTCAGCGAGCTGGCGGAGTGGGACATCCCCGTGGTGGTCGCCTCGCGGTGCCGCACCCGGCCGGTCGGCCTGGAGGACCTGCCGCCGGCCCTGGGGCTGGCCGCGAAGGTCGGCGCCATCGGGGCCCGCGGGCTGGCCGCGGTGAAGGCCCGGTACGCCCTGATGGTGGCGCTCGGCGGGGGCGGGCGGCGCGCCGTCCGCGACTGGTTCGCCCGCCTCTGACCGCCGTCAGGCACGCCCCTCCTTCACCGGCGCCGGAGCGGCCTCCACCTGCGACGGCTCGCCGTACGGGCCCGCCGCGCGGCGGGCCGCGGCCTGCGAGGCCGCGGCGTCGGTGTTCGGCGGGCAGCCGGAGACCGGCATGCGCAGCACGAACATCGCGCCGCCGTGCGGCGACTCCTCCGCCACCAACGTGCCGCAGTGGGCCCGGGCGATGTCGCGGGCGATGGCCAGGCCGAGCCCGGTGCCCCCGCGGCCGCGGCTGCGCGCCGTGTCGGACCTGGCGAACCGCTCGAAGATCCGCTCCCGTTCGCGCATCGGGACGCCGGGACCGTCGTCGCCGACCCACAACTCGACGAAGCCGTCGTCGCGCCGGAGCCCGACCTCGACCACGCTCCGGGCGTGCCGCTGCGCGTTGTCGAGCAGGTTGGTCAGCAGACGGGCGAGGTGGCGCGGCGCGGCGTGCATCCTGACCCCGTCCGCGAGCTGAAGGCGCACGGCTATCCGGTCGGTCCGGCGCGCGACCTCGTCCCTGACCAGGGCCGACACGTCCACGGGCTTGCGGCCCGGGGCCGTCGCCCCCACCTTCGCCAGCAGGAGCAGGTCGTCGATGATCGCTTCCAGTCGCTCCACGTCGAGCAGCGCGTCCCTGAGCAGCGACCGCAGATCGGTCTCCTCGGGGTGAAGCTGCGCCTCCTCCAGTTGCGTGCGCAGGCCGGCGAGCGGAGTGCGCAGTTCGTGGGAGGCGTTCGCGGCGAACTCGCGCTGCCGCCGCAGCGCCCGTTCGGTGGTGAGCTTCGCCTGCTCGATGCGGGCGAGCGTGCTGTTCACGGTGCGGGCGAGCCGCGCGATCTCGTCGTCCCCGGCCGGTACGGGCACCCGGGTGTCCAGGTCGTTCACGTTGACGGCGGCCAGGTCGCTGCGGATGGCCTCGACGGGGCGCAGCGTGCGTCCGGCCACCTTCCAGGTGGCCCAGGCGGTGAGCAGCACGAGCACGGAGACCTCCGCGGCGAAGAGCAGATCGAACATCGCGACGGGAGTGAAGCCGTCGATGGGGCGTCCCGCGTACACGACCGGAGAGTCGGGCCCCGGCATCACCCGCAGCGCGGACAGACGCAGGCAGCCGATCCCGTCGTGCACGCATGCCTGCAGGTCCTGCATCGGATCCTGTTGGGACGGCCAGAAGGAACTCAGCGGGGGCCTTCCCCGGGCGGCGGGCGACGCGGCGAGCACCCGCCGGTTCGGAGCCACCACCTGGACCAGGTCGATCCCGGCCACCTGCGGGGTGATGATGGTGCGAAAGTGGCCCGCACGCCACGCGGCGGCGGTGAGCGCCGCCTCCTGCCGGGCGTCCAGCCAGACCGCGGTGGAGAACGCCTGCCGCGCCAGCACGCTGCCCAGGATCCCGGTGGGGATCAGCAGCAGGGTGGCGAGCGCCGTGATGAGGACGGTGATGCGCCCTCGGATGGAACTAGGCCGGAACCTTCGCAGTAAAGGTGGGCCGCTGACGTTCATCGCCGTCCTCCTTGCGATGACATTCCCCTGCGGCACTGGCGGCGGGCGGCTTTGCGGCGACGGCGTGGCCACCCGGACAACCTGCTGTGCCGGTGAGATTCGGAATGAGGCTCGCAGCGGCAGGCGGAGTGGTCGCTGAGGCGTTCTGCCTGGTCAGGCCGCTACTTCTCGGCTGGGCACCACGTTAGCACTAGACTTGAAGAGTTCAAGTAAAAGAACTGTTCAAGTTGTTTTGTGATCGGCGTCGGCTGTCGTTGTCCGTCGGCGATGGCGGGAACTCGCCCGGAAGTCTGATCGTTGCCACTGTGGTGGAGTGGCACTCCCACTTGTAGGGGCACCACTCCTCGGGCACCATCCCCACTAGGCCGCGCAGCGGCTGATCAGTGAGTCGCGTCCTGGAGGAAGCGAATGGAGAGTAAGAACCCCATATTCAGTCGGCGCGGGGCGACTGGTCAGCAGGCGTGGGCCGGTCCTGCGCCCAGCGTGCAGCAGCTGAACCAGATGTACGCCGCACCCTCGTACGCTCCCCCGGCAGCGCGGGCCATGACGATCGACGACGTCGTGGTGCGCGGCTTCATGACCCTGGGCACGCTCGTCGTGTCGGCGGCCCTGGCCTGGTACTTCAACCTCGGCTGGGGGCTGGCGGCGCCGGCGATGATCGTCGGCCTGATCCTCGGGCTCATCGTGTCGTTCCGGCAGAGCACGAACCCGGCGCTGATCCTCGGCTACTCCGTGTGCTACGGCGTCGCCATCGGCGTGCTGAGCCACATGTACAACGATGTCTACAACGGCATCGTCCTGCAGGCCGTGCTCGGCACCATGGTGGCCTTCGGCGGCACGCTGGCCGTGTACGCGCTGAAGATCTTCCGGCCGACTCCGAAGTTCGCCAAGTTCGTGATCGCCGCCGCGTTCGGCGCGGTCGGCCTGATGCTGATCAACTGGATCGCGAGCATCTTCGTCAGCGGTGGCCTGGGCCTGCGCACCGACAGCCCCATCGGCTGGGTCTTCAGCATCGGCATGATCCTGCTCGGCTGCTTCTTCCTGCTGCTCGACTTCAGTGAGATCGAGCAGGGCGTGCGCGCCGGCGTGCCGGAGCGCTACTCGTGGCTGATGGCGTTCGGCCTGACCCTGAGCCTCGTCTGGCTCTACCTGGAGATCCTCCGCTTCATCAGCTACTTCACCAACAACGACTAGCCCTACGAGCGAAGGGGTGCCGTTCCTCCGGGAGCGGCGCCCCTTTGTTGCGCTATATCAGGATCTGGTGATCGGCACCGCAACTTTCGATCAACATCCTGTAACAAATCAATGCCGCTGAGGGCTTGTCAAGCGCGGACCGGTGATGCACTGTGACACAAAGCAGCCTTTTCCGTGGAGGTGCCCATGTCGTTGAACCACTCACCGGAGACCCAGAACAAGCTGATCGCCCGCGTCCCGTCCATAACCGGGCGCGACCTCCCAGAGTGGTTCGAAGCCATCGACAACGGCCCGTCGTTCCTACGCTGTGAAGAGCGGGCCAACTGGCTCGCCGACGAGCACGGGCTGAGCCACGGCTACGCCGCCGCCATCGTCCTCGAGCACGAACGGCGTCGTCGCTTCTAGAGAAGGAGCGCGGGAGGGGACAGTGACATCCCGCGCATACCGGCAGCCGTCCCGAGATCCTGTACGGCGACTGCCACCCCGAGTCAGCACTGACGCGCCCGCACCGGTCCGGTGCGGGCGCATCATTGTTCTATGGATCTCGACAAGGCGCGTGAGTTCGTCAGGAGCAACCACCGAGCGGTCATGCTGACCCGTTATCCGGACGGGCGGCCGCAGACCTCCCCCGTGACCGTCGGCTGTGACAAGGACGGCTACATCGTGATCAGCAGCCGCGAGACGGCCGTCAAGACCCGCAACCTGCGGGAGAACCCCCAGGTCGTGCTCACTGTGATGACCGACGCCTTCTACGGCGAGTGGATGCAGATCGAGGGCACCGCCCACATCGTCTCGCTGCCGGACGCGATGGAGCACCTGGTGCAGTACTACCGCGATATCAGCGGCGAGCACCCGGACTGGGACGACTACCGCGCCGCGATGATCCGGGACAAGCGAGTGATCATCCGGGTGGAGCCCACCCGCGCGGGCCCCGACTACCACGGCTGAGTCCACGCCGGTCCCGGCCCCGGCCGGGACCGGCGTGCAGCCCCTCGCTCAGGACAGCCGCTCCAGCACCATCGCCATGCCCTGGCCGCCGCCGACGCACATCGTCTCCAGCCCGATCGACTTGTCGTGGAACCGGAGGCTG
The DNA here is from genome assembly GCF_040644495.1 of Microbispora sp. NPDC046973. Lineage (NCBI taxonomy): Bacteria > Bacillati > Actinomycetota > Actinomycetes > Streptosporangiales > Streptosporangiaceae > Microbispora > Microbispora sp. NPDC046973. Next base: position 80,074 of record NZ_JBEYWQ010000007.1, read on the forward strand.
TTGACCAGCGTGGAGGTGATGCGGGCGCCGGTCATGCCGAAGGGGTGGCCAACCGCGATCGCGCCTCCGTTCACGTTGAGCCGCTCGATGTCGATGCCCAGCTCCTGGTAGGACGGGATCACCTGGGCCGCGAACGCCTCGTTGATCTCGACCAGGTCGACGTCGCCGATCGACATGCCCGCGCGGGCGAGAGCCTGCCGCGACGCCTCGATCGGGCCCAGTCCCATGATCTCGGGGGACAGGCCGGTGACGCCGGTCGACACGATCCGGGCGAGCGGCGTGATGCCCAGCTCGGCGGCCTTGGTGTCGCTCATGACGACCACCGCGGCGGCGCCGTCGTTCAGGGGGCAGCAGTTGCCCGCCGTCACCGTGCCGTCCGGCCGGAAGACCGGCTTGAGCTGCGAGACCGCCTCGTACGTCGTGCCGGCCCTGGGGCCGTCGTCCTTGCTCACCACGGTGCCGTCGGGCAGCGTCACCGGGGTGATGTCGCTCTCCCAGAAGCCGTTGGCGATGGCCTTCTCCGCGAGGTTCTGCGAGCGCACGCCGAACTCGTCCTGCTCGCGCCGCGAGACACCCTTCATGGCCGCGACGTTCTCGGCCGTCTGACCCATGGCGATGTAGACGTCCGGCAGCGCGCCGTCCTCGCGCGGGTCGTGCCACACCGGCGCGCCGCCCTTCGCGGTCTCCTCCGTCCGCGCCTTCGCCTCGTCGAACAGCGGGTTCTGCGCCTGCGGCATGTCGGAGCTGCCGTTGACGAAGCGGGAGACCGTCTCGACGCCCGCCGAGATGAACACGTCGCCCTCGCCCGCCTTGATGGCGTGGAACGCCATCCGGGTCGTCTGCAGGGAGGAGGAGCAGTAGCGGGTCACCGTGGTGCCCGGCACGTCGTCGAGCCCGAGCATCACCGCGACCACACGTCCCAGGTTGTGGCCCTGCTCGCCACCGGGGAGCCCGCAGCCGAGCATGAGGTCGTCAACGTCGTTCGGGTCGAGCTGCGGCACCTTCGCCAGCGCGGCGCGGACCATCTGCACGGTCAGGTCGTCCGGGCGGATGTCCTTCAGTGACCCCTTGAAGGCGCGGCCGATCGGCGACCGCGCGGTCGCCACGATGACTGCCTCGGGCATGTGACTCTCCTGCCTGATCTCGTGCCCCTCCACTCAGGGTTCGGGGGGCCTCCTTCCCGGAGGTTACCCCTCGGTACGCCGCCCGCCACGCCCCGGGCCCCACTCACCAGAATTTTGTACTACTGCACAGTGTTTCCCGCTCGCTCGGCGTCTCCCTGCTCATCCGTACATGCCGGGGGTGGTGGCGGTGCCGTCGTTGACGGCGTGGAGGCCGCCCTTCTCGTCGCGCCACAGGCGCCAGCCGTTCTGGCTGCCGGTGAACCAGGAGGGCGGCGCGGAGGAGGAGTCCTTGCGCTTGCCCGTGGCCAGGTCGAACTCGCACAGCGCCGCGATCGAGTAGAACCCGGGGATCATGCCGCGCAGCGGCAGCGGCTTGGGGTCGGTCACGCAGAACGACCAGCCGGTCGCGCCGCTCACCGGGGTCGGCTCGCCGGTGCTGAGGTCGAAGACCGAGCCGGGCGCGTCGCGCTTGAGGAAGCCGAGCTTGTTCATCTCGGGCGGGAAGGCCAGCCACCAGCCCGACCCGGGGACCTGGGTGGGCGTGATCTGCCCCAGGACCCGTCCGGTCTCGGCGTCGAGCCGGGCGAACCCGCCGTACTGGCCCTGCTCGTCGACCGGCCGGACGACCGGCGCGTACGCCGGGTTGCCGCTGGGGTAGACACGGACGACGGACGGCCGCATCCAGTCGACGGTGCCGTCGGCGAGACGCGCGGAGAACAGGCCGAACGTCGAGGTCTCCTTGGTCTCCGGGTTGGTGTACGGGGCGACGTATCCGATGATCTTGTCGCCCGTCGCGCCGAAGGCCCAGCCCCCGCTCAGGTCGACATCGGGGCCGAGGGCCTGCTCGATCGGCAGCTGCCAGACGGTCTTGCCGTCCTTGAGCGAGCGGGCCTCCAGCACCGGGTGGGAGGCGAGCCTGAGCAGGACGACCTTGGACGCGTCGGACCACTCGACCTCCGCGATGCCGGCCAGGCGCCACCTCACGGCGCCGTTGCGCGGGTCGAGGACCACGACGCGGGCGGACGAGAGCGCCGTGTCCTCGGAGGCGCAGACGTACGGCCCGCAGCGCTGCGGGCCGAAGGTGGACCGCACGGGCCTGGTCCACTTCTGCTGCCCGGTGCGGGCGTCTCTCGCGACCAATGTGGCGCCCTTGTGGCCGGCCGCGGCGGGGTCGAGCGCGACCACCACGGCCTGCCCGCCGCCGGTCTCCACCGTCGCCGGAGCCTGCACACCCATGCCGGGGAGCCGGCCCGCCATCGTCGCGGGATGCGCCCACAGCCGGCGGCCGGTGGCGAGGTCGAGGGCGACGGTCTCCAGGGAGCCGTCGGGCCGCATGGAGGTGGCGGCCGCGACGCCGCCTCCCGTGGTGGCCCGGCTGACCGCGTTGACCTGCGTGTTCTGCCAGGCCGGGTAGTCCTTGGCGGCCTCGTCGCCGCCGGAGCAGCCGGTGAGGACCCCTCCGGCCAGCAGGGCGGTCGCGGCGAGCGCCAGAGCGGGTTTCACGTGGTTCAGCTGGGGCCGGATCATTTCGCTCCTACAGGGGGTGATGGCCCGGCCGCAGGAGGTGACCGGCTCTAGGCGTTCGGAAGCGGCCCGGGTCTCCGGCGGAGCAGCGCCGCCCACCGTCCGTGGGGGCCGAATGCCCGGCCGGCGACACGGGTCGCGGTGACCTCGGTGCCGGGTTCCTCCACGGCCATTGCGGCCAAGAGGTATTGCGATCCTTCGACGCGCACGGGTTCCGGCTCGGGCCACAACCCCAACGCGGCGCATACAGACGGTAGCACTGCGTACGCGGCTTGTAGGTAACCTCGGGCAGATGGATGAAAACGATCAGGTCCGAACATCTCGGCCGGGTTCGCGTCGAATTCGGGTCCGAGCAGGTCGGCGAACGCCACGGTGCGCCCGCCCGCCTCGATGACGGCGACCGTCTGGGCCGCGGCGAGCTGCCGCGACCAGCGCCGGGTGACCCATCGGAGCGGCTGCGCGATCGGGCGTACGGTGCCGAGGTCGGGGCAGGTGCCCACGACCACCTCCGCACCGGCCTCGCGCAGCCGGCGCACCGCCTTCTGCAGGTGCCGTACGGCCCGGGCCGGCAGGGTGGCCGTGGTTACGTCGTTGGCCCCCACGAAGACGATCGCGATCTCCGGCCGGGCCTCCAGCGCGCGGTCCACCTGGACGCCGAGGTCCACCGACGCCGCGCCCGACTGGCCGACCACGGTGAGGCGCACCGGGCGCTCGGCCACGGCCGCGAGCCCGTACGCGACGCGGACGGCGGGGGTGTCCTCGGGGCGGGTCATGCCGAGGCCGACGGAGGTCGAGTCGCCGAGGACGGCCATGCGGATCGGCTCCCCGGGAAACGCGCCGTACACGCCGTCGGCCTGCGGGCCGTCGAGGCCGTGCGGCTGCCCGACGATGCGCCTGGCCACCATGGCCTCGGCCATCAGCAGGCCGTAGGTGACCGCTCCGAGGACCGTGAGCCCGCCTCCGCCCAGGGCGGCGGCGGTGGCGATGCGCCGCGCGGCGCGCACCGCGCCGGACGTCCAGATCACCCGCCCTCCTCACGCTCACGGTACGGTTTGAAGAAGAAACTAGCCGAGTTCCGGCCACCCCTATCGGAATCCCGGCTGACGGCAGGCTGACAAGCTTCGGCAAACAAGGTGGTCATCCCGGTGCGCGTACACGACTCGCTGGTGGAGCTGATGGGCAACACCCCGCTCGTCCGGCTGCGCAAGGTCACGGCGGGCGCGCCCGCCCAGGTCCTGGCCAAGGTGGAGTACTTCAACCCCGGCGGCTCGGTGAAGGACCGCATCGCGGTGCGGATGATCGAGGCGGCCGAGCGGAGCGGCGAGCTCAAGCCCGGCGGCACGATCGTCGAGCCGACCTCGGGCAACACCGGAGTGGGCCTGGCCATCGTGGCGCAGGAGAAGGGCTACCGCTGCCTGTTCGTCTGCCCCGACAAGGTCGCCCAGGACAAGATCAACGTGCTCCGGGCGTACGGCGCGGAGGTCGTCGTCTGCCCGACCGCCGTCTCGCCCGACCACCCCGACTCGTACTACTCGGTGTCGGACCGGCTGGCCCGCGAGATCCCGAACGCCTGGAAGCCCGACCAGTACTCCAACCCCGAGAACCCGGCGAGCCACTACCACTCCACCGGCCCGGAGATCTGGGAGCAGACCGAGGGCAGGATCACGCACTTCGTCGCCGGCATCGGCACCGGCGGGACGATCAGCGGCACCGGCAAGTACCTCAAGGAGGTCTCCGGCGGCCGGGTGAAGGTCATCGGCGCCGACCCCGTCGGTTCCGTCTACTCCGGCGGCACCGGCCGTCCCTACCTCGTGGAGGGCGTGGGCGAGGACATCTGGCCCGCGACGTACGACACCACGATCTGCGACGAGATCATCGCTGTCTCCGACAAGGACTCCTTCGGCATGACCCGCAGGCTCGCCCGCGAGGAGGCGCTGCTCGTCGGCGGTTCGTGCGGCATGGCGGTGGTGGCGGCCGTACGGGTGGCGCAGGCCGCCGGGCCGGACGACGTCGTGGTGGTGCTGCTGCCGGACGGCGGCCGCGGCTACCTGTCGAAGATCTTCAACGACGAGTGGATGGCCGACTACGGCTTCCTCACCACGTCGAGCGAGGAGGGCCTGGTCGGCGACGTGCTGGGGCGCAAGACGCCGGGGCTGCCCGAGTTCGTCCACGTCCACCCGCACGAGTCCGTCGGCACCGCGATCTCGATCATGCGGGAGTACAACGTCTCCCAGCTGCCGGTCATGAAGGAGGAGCCGCCGGTCATGGCGGCCGAGGTGATCGGCTCGATCGTGGAGCGCGACCTGCTGGAGGGCCTCTACCGCGGCCGGGTGCGGTCCGAGGACGAGATCGGCGGCCACATGTCCGCGCCGCTGCCCATGATCGGGTCCGGTGAGCCGGTGGCCCGGGCGGTCGAGGCGCTGGAGAAGGACGACGCCGCCGTGGTCCTCGACGACGGCAAGCCGGTGGGCATGGTCACCCGCCAGGACCTGCTGGCCTTCCTCGCCAACCACTGAGCTCCACTGGCCGGCCACTGAGCCGACCGACTGAGCCGACGACTGGGCCGGCCACTGGGTCGACGGCCGATGCGCCCGCCGGGACCAGGCGAGCCGGGCGGCTACGCTCGACCCCATGAACCAAGGTTTCGAGACGCTGGCCATCCACGCGGGCCAGGAGGCGGACCCGCACACGGGCGCCGTCGTTCCACCCATATACGCCGTGTCCACCTACAAGCAGGACGGCGTGGGCGGCCTGCGGGCGGGTTACGAGTACAGCCGGTCGGCCAACCCGACCAGGACCGCCCTCGAGGAGGCGCTGGCCGCCGTCGAGGGGGGCGTGCGCGGGCTGGCCTTCGCGTCGGGTCTCGCCGCCGAGGACACGCTGCTGCGGACCGTCTGCAAGCCCGGCGACCACGTGGTGATCCCCGACGACGCGTACGGCGGCACCTACCGGTTGTTCTCCCGGGTGCTCCAGGAGTGGGGGGTCTCCTTCGACCCGGTGCCGCTCGGCGACCTGGACGCGGTGCGCGCCGCCGTACGGCCGGAAACGAAGGCCGTCTGGGTGGAGACGCCCACGAACCCGCTGCTGAACGTGGCGGACATCGCCGCGCTGGCGGACGTCGCCCACGACGGGGGCGCGGTGCTCGTGGTGGACAACACCTTCGCCTCGCCCTACCTGCAGCAGCCGCTCAGCCTGGGCGCGGACGTGGTGGTCCACTCGACGACCAAGTACGTCGGCGGCCACTCCGACGTGGTCGGCGGGGCGCTGGTGACGCGGTCGGCGGACCTCGGCGAGCGGCTGGCCTACCACCAGAACGCGATGGGCGCGGTGGCCGGGCCGTTCGACTCCTGGCTCACGCTGCGCGGCCTCAAGACGCTGGGCGTGCGCATGGACCGGCACTGCGACAACGCCGAGCGGGTGGTCGACCTGCTGCTGTCGCACCCGAAGGTCGTCCAGGTCCTCTACCCGGGCCTGCCCGAGCACCCCGGCCACGAGGTCGCGGCCAAGCAGATGCGGCGCTTCGGCGGGATGGTGTCGTTCCGCGTCGAGGGCGGCGAGGAGGCGGCCGTCGAGATCTGCAACCGCGCCAAGCTGTTCACGCTCGGGGAGTCGCTCGGCGGCGTCGAGTCGCTGATCGAGCACCCCGGCCGGATGACCCACGCGTCGGCCGCCGGGTCGCCGCTGGAGGTCCCCGCCGACCTGGTCCGTCTGTCGGTCGGCATCGAGACCGTCGACGACCTGCTCGCCGACCTCTCCGAGGCGCTCGGCTGACGACTGTCTAATGCCCGCTCCGCGCTGCTCTCTAGTAGTGGCCGCTCCGCGCCGGGGCCGTACGCCCCGGCGCGGAGACGCGGGCGGGGGCGACCCACCGTTCGCACAGCAGGGCGGCGAGTGCCGCGGCGGTCAGGACGGCGCCCGCCACGGTCACGCTGCGGACGCCCGAGTGGTCGATGAGCGCGCCGCCGAGCAGCGACCCGCCCGCGATGCCGATGTTGAAGGCCGAGCCGCTGCCGGCCGAGGCGATGTCGGTGCTGCCCGGGGCCACCTGCAGCGCGCGGCTCGCGATGGCCGCCGCCAGCGCGCTGAACGACATGCCCGTCACGCAGAGGGCCACCACCGCCACCGGGTGCAGGGCGCCGAAGAAGTAGAGGGCGAGCAGCGCGCACGTGATGAGGGCCAGCGGCCCGACGAGGGCCGTCCTCGGCCGGCTGTCGAGCAGCCGGCCGACCACGATCGTCCCCGCGACACCGGAGATCCCCGCCGCGAGGAGCAGCGGGCTGAGCGCGGCCGGGGCGAAACCGCCGAAGTCCAGCAGGAACGGCGTGATGTAGGTGTAGGCGGTGAGGTAGCCGCCCACACCGATGACCGTGGAGACGATGAGCAGCGCGTAGCGGCGGGCGTCCGGAGTCGCGCCGCGGCCGGGCTCGTGGCCGTCGGAGCCTGCGCCCGCCTGCCGGCGGCCGGGCATCAGCGTCGCCACGGTGACGCACGTGACCAGGCCGACGGCGGCGGCCAGGGCGAACGCGGCCCGCCAGCCGACCTGCTGCCCGAGCCAGGTGCCCGCCGGCACGCCGAGGACGGGCCCGAGGGAGCTGCCGATCGACATCCGGGCGATCGCGCGTCCCCGGATCTCCGGGGGGAACATCGCCGCCGCGGCCGGGGTCGCGACCGACCAGAACAGCGCCTGGGTGGCCGCGACCAGCAGCCGGGCGGCCAGCAGCGTCGGATAGTTCGGCGCCACGGCGGTCAGCAGCATCCCCGCGACGAACACGCCGAGCGTGGCGGTGAGCAACCTGCGCCGCGGCACCCGCTGGGTCAGCCGGGTGAGCGGCAGCGACGCCAGCACCACGACCGCGGCGTACCCCGTGACCAGCAGGCCCGTCTCGGAGGGCGACCGGTCCAGGTCGGCCGCCATGACCGTGAGCAGCCCGATGGGGAGGACCTCGGCGGTGACGTAGGTGAAGGCACCGACGGCGAGGGCGACCAGCGCCCACGCCGCCCGGCGTTGCGTCGTAAGGTGCACTCGCTCCTCTTTCCCCCGTTTCCGGCCAAAGACGTTCTACCGGACATTCAGGGGAAAGCGGGAATCTATCTCTCAGGGGTTGAAGAAGACCATCAGGAACAGGATGACGAGCCAGATCAGGGCGCTGATGCCGGCCAGCGCGGCGATCCGGCCGGTCTGCACCTTGGCGTCGTCCTCGGTCGACTCGCTGGACAGCGCCGCGATGGCCGTACGCTGGTCACGCTCGACGATCACCAGCAGGACGGCCGCCACGACGAACAGCGTCATCGACACCGACAGGTAGGGCGCGCCGAGCGCGCTGCGGCCCAGCACCAGGCCGAACAGGAAGACCCCGATCGTGAGCAGGCCGAACAGCCGGGTCGCGCGGTGCAGATACCGCAGCACCGCGACGTCCCGGGCCCGGATGTAGCGCGGTGTGACGCTCGTGACCGCCGTGAGCGGACCGAGCGCGAAGATCGCGAACCCTATGTGCAGCCACAGCAGGAAATGGTCGAGAGGCGACATGGGCAGAGGCTATCGCCTGGGCCGATCGGCCCGCAGTCGCCCGGACGCCCCCGTCGTGGGCGCGTCGGCACGCCCGGGGCGTCCGGGAACTACTTCCGGCGACGGGGGCGGTTGTGGACCGCCATCTCGTACAGCACTCCGGTGAAGATCATGAGAACGACGAGGCCGACCGCTGCGAACATGAGAGCGCTCCTTCCACCGGCACGTGGAACGACCAGCGCGAACAGGGGATGCCTGTCTATCGTCCGCCGATTGCAACCCGGTCGGCAATCGATTATCGATTTCCCGGTGTCGATCTCCCGGACTACGGCCGCCCGTCTCTCGCTCGCGCCCGCCGTCCGGAGCTCGTCAGGTCTCCATCCGTCGCTTCGGAACGCGCCCCCGAATCACGCCGATGTGCTTAGCTTTGCCCGATTGGCGCGCGACGAACCGCTTTGCCGCATGGGACGAGCCGATACGGGGCGACGAAGGGCCGCGACCACGGGCGGCGCGGGGCCCGGCCCTCGTCAGCGGCTGCGGCGGGCGCGCAGGAAGTCGCTGACGACGTACTCGCCGAGGCGGTCGGCGCTGGCGGAGAAGACTCGGCCGCCGTTGCGCCGGGCGACCTCGTCCACGAACTCGCGCAGCCGGTCGTCGGCGGCCAGCATGAAGACGTTGATCGTCGCGCGCCGCCGCGTCATCTTGTCGACCTCGGCGAGCGTCAGCGTCAGCGTCTCCTGCGACGGCGGCCACTCGAAGCGCGGCACGCCGTTGCGCATCAGGTGCGCCGTCGGCTCGCCGTCGGTCACCACCAGGACCACCGGCTCGAAGTCCGGGTGCCGGTCGAGGTGACGGCCCGCGATCAGCAGGGCGTGGTGCAGGTTGGTGCCCTGGACCATGTCCCATTCGAGCCCGGCCAGCTCGTCGGGCCGCAGCACCCGCGCGTAGTTCGAGAACCCGATGATCTGCACCGCGTCCTGCGGGAACTTCGAGGCCACCAGCGCCTGAAGGGCGAGCGCGGTCTGCTTGGCCGCCGCCCAGGTGCCGCGCAGGGCCATCGAGTAGGACAGGTCGACCAGCAGGCACACGGCCGCCGCCGACCGCCGCTCGGTCTCCACGACCTCGAAGTCGTCCACCGACAGGCTCACCGGCGCGCCGCCGCCCCGCCGTACGCCGTTGACGACCGTGCGCACGACGTCGATGGGCTGCTCGTCGCCGAAGCGCCACGGACGGGTCGATCCGGTCGGCTCCCCGGCCGTGCCCGCGTCGCGCTGGTCGTGGTCGCCGCGGCGGCCCGAGTCGAGGGAGGCGAAGACCCGGCGCAGGGCGGTCTCCCCGAGCCGGCGTACGGCCTTGGGGGTGAGCTCCAGCTTGCCCCGGTTGCGCCGCAGGTAGCCCTGGGCCTCCAGCTCGCGCTCGACCTGTCGCAGGGCCTCCAGGTCGTCCACGGCAGAGCGGCCGAGCGCCCGCCTGATGGCGGCCTCGTCGATGTCGTCGAGCCGGGCGCCGGGGTAGTCCTGGCGCAGCGCGGTCTCCAGATCGCCGAGGTCGGCCAGCTCCTGCAGGGCCGTCACGGCGTCGCCCATGCCCATCGGCTGCTCGCCGGACACCCGTTCGGGGGAACCCCAGGCGAGGTCGGGACGGCGGGCGTAGAGGGAGTCGCCGAGCCGGCGCATCTGCTCGGCCAGGCCCGCCTGCTCCAGCGTGTGGTCGATCAACCCCGCCAGCTCCTCGCGCTGCTCCGGGGTGAGCGAGGCGAGCAGCCGCTGCGCGGCGGCGGCGCGGCGGGCGAGCTGGTCGACCAGCTCGTCGAGGTTCCGCGGATTCTCGGGGAACATGTCCCCGTATTTCTGCATGAACTGGTCGAAGTCATCCTGGGTGTGCTCACCCCGGGCGTCCCGGTCCAGCATGTCGTTGAGGTCCGACATCATCTGCCGGACCCGCTCCATGGCGGCCGGGTCGGGGTTGGCCAGCGCGTCGCGCATGCCGCGGAACTGGCTGTCGAGGACCTCCCGGCGCAGCAGGTCGCGCAGCTCCTCGAACGTCTGCCGAGCGGCGGCCGAGCGCCAGTCGTAGTCGGCCAGCTCCTGGACCGCCCGCGCGGTGTCCGAGGGCAGCGCGTCGAGCGCCGCCTCCCGGAACCGGGCGTCGTCGGAAGGATCAGGGAACAGCTCGGCCCGCTCCTGGCCGATCGCCGTGTCGAGCAGGGCGCGCACGCGCTCCAGCGTGCCGTCGAGCCGGGTGTTGTCCCGCAGTTCGCGGCGGCGCCGCCGCACCTGGCGGAGCAGGTCGTCCAGGCCGCGGCGGTCGGGAGCGCCGGGGAGCCCGCGCCGCAGCAGGTCGCGCAGCGCGTCGAGCGGTGTCGAGCCGGACAGGATGGCGTCGCCCATGTCGTCCAGCGCCGAACGCACGTCGTAGGGCGGAGCCAGCGGATCCGGCCCGTCGTGGTACTCCCGGTAGAAGTAGCTCACGTGCGGTACACCGTCGCGCCGTCGGTCTCGTCCTTGGACAGCCTGCGCATCAGGTAGAGCCCCTCCAGCGTGAACTCCAGGGCCGCGGCGGCGTGGCCGGGCGACTCGTCGCCCTCGCCCATGCCGAGCCGCGTCATGATCTTCGACAGGCCCTCGACGCGGCCGATCCTGCGCAGCAGCTCGTGGGCCGGCACCAGCTCGCCCGACTCGACCTGCGCGCCCTCGCCGAACCTGTCGAGCAGCGGCGCGAGGTCGGCGCCGCCGAGCGAGCCGCGGAAGGTCTCGGCCGTCGCGCGGCGCAGCAGGTGGGCGAGCACGTCGATCTCCCGCCCCTCCTCGCTGACCTCGAACTCGACCTTGCCGCGCAGCGTGTGGACCACACCGGGCAGGTCGCACACCCGCGTGACGGGCCGTTCCTCCCCGGTCAGTGCGGCCCGCCGTACGGCGGAGGCGGCGGCGGTCTCGGCGGCGGCGATCGAGAAGCGGGCCGACACGCCCGAGCGGGAGTCGACGGCGGTGGACTCACGGACCAACCGGGTGAACCGGGCGATCACCTCCACCAGGTGGTCGGGCAGGTCCGCGCCGAGGGCGCCGAGGTCGGCCTCCTGGCGGATCAGGACCAGCTCGTCCTCGATCGTGCGGGGGTAGTGCGTGCGGATCTCCGCGCCGAAGCGGTCCTTCAGCGGGGTGATGATCCGGCCGCGGTTGGTGTAGTCCTCGGGGTTCGCGCTGGCGATCAGCAGGATGTCGAGGGGGAGGCGCAGGTTGTAGCCGCGGACCTGGATGTCGCGCTCCTCGAGCACGTTGAGCAGCGCCACCTGGATGCGCTCGGCCAGGTCGGGCAGCTCGTTGACGGAGAAGACGCCCCGGTTGGTCCGGGGGACCAGGCCGTAGTGCACCGTCTCGGGGTCGCCGAGCGTGCGGCCCTCGGCGATCTTGATGGGGTCGACGTCGCCGATCAGGTCGCCGACAGAGGTGTCCGGAGTGGCCAGCTTCTCGCCGTACCGGTCCTCGCGGTGCTTCCACGCGACCGGCAGGTCGTCGCCGTGGGCGGCGGCCAGCCGCCGGCACCGGACGCAGACCGGCGCGTACGGGTGGTCGTTGATCTCGCAGCCCTTGACCACGGGCGACCACTCGTCGAGCAGGCCGGTGATGGTGCGGATCAGGCGGGTCTTGCCCTGGCCGCGCTCGCCGAGGAGCACGAGGTCGTGACCGGCGATCAGCGCCCTCTCCAGATGGGGCAGGACGGTGTCGTCGAATCCGACGATGCCGGGGAACCGGTTCTCGCCGGCCCGCAGCCGGGCCAGGAGGTTCTCCCTGATCTCGGCCTTGACCGTGCGGTATCGGTGTCCACTCTCGCGCAGTTCACGCAGAGTGCTGGGGGCAGGCGTGGGCGATTTGTGCACGGAGTCGAGCCTACGTCCCCGTCAGACGATCCGGCAGCCGAGTTTCGGGGGATACGGCTCAGGGGACACGACCCAATTGGCCGGGCGGCCCGCGCGTTGACCTCCGTTCAGTGGGGAGAATCGGCCCAAGGAAACAGTCGCGGAGGAAGAGAGGGCGAGACATGGCGGTATTGACGAGCCGCTTCGCCGACGGTCTCGCCGTGGGCGCCAACCTGGTGGAAGCGGCCGAGACGGCCGTGCGCCAGGCGTTGGCCGGCCTGTCGGGTCCGCCAGACCTGGTGTGCTTCTTCGTCTGCGGGGACGACCCCGACGATGTGGCCATGGCGGGCCGGCGGGCGATGTCGGTCGCCTCCGGCGCCGACGTGATCGGCTGCAGCGCGACCGGCGTCATCGGGCACGGCCAGGGCGTGGAGCTGACTCCGGCCGTGAGCGCGTGGGCGGCCTCCCTCGGCGGTGCCAGGATCGACACCTTCGCCCTGGAGACGCTCAGGACGGAGGACAGGTTCGTGGTCGTGGGGCTGCCCGAGCGCGTCCCCGACGACCGGGCGGCGATCCTGCTGGCAGACCCCTACAGCTTTCCCACCGACGCGTTCATCGAGCACTCGCACGAGGTGCTGGGCAGCCTGCCGATCGTCGGCGGCCTGGCCAACGGGCTCCAGGGCCGTGGTTCCGTGCGGCTGTTCGCGAACGGCGAGGTCCACGACTCCGGCGCGATCGGAGTAATCATCGGTGGCGAGGTGAACATCGGCACGGTCGTCAGCCAGGGCTGCCGGCCGATCGGGCCGTCCATGGTCGTCACCCGGGCCGAGGACAACGTGCTGCTGGAGCTCGCCGGCCAGCCCGCACTGGCCCGGCTGGAGGACATCGTCAGCGCCCTCGACGAGGAGGACCGCGACCTGGTGGCCGCCGGCTTACAGATCGGCATCGCCATGGACGAGTACGCCGAGCGCCACGAGCGCGGCGACTTCCTGATCCGCGGCGTGATCGGCATCGATCCCGAACGCGAGGCGGTGGCCGTCGGCGATGTGATCGAGATCGGCAGGACGGTGCGGTTCCAGGTCAGGGACGCCGAGGCCGCGGACGAGGACCTCTACGAACTGCTCGACGCCCACCTGCACCAGCACTCCGGCCAGGTCGAGGGGGCCCTGCTGTTCTCCTGCAACGGCCGGGGCTCGGGCATGTTCGGCTCGGCCGACCACGACCCGCTCGCCGTACGCGAGACGCTGGGGCCGATCGGGGTGGCGGGGTTCTTCGCCGCGGGCGAGGTCGGGCCGGTCAGCGGGCACAACCACGTCCACGGCTTCACCGCGTCGCTGCTCGTCTTCTCCAGCGGCACGGGCTTCTCCAGTGGCACGGGACTGTCCACCGGCACGGGAGCCGGCGCGTGAGCGACCTCACTTTGGCCGTCGACATCGGCGGCACGAAGTTCGCGGCAGGCCTGGTGAAGCCGGACGGGCAGGTCGCGGCCGCCGAGCGGGTCGCCACCCCGCAGGGCGCCGACGCCGAGACGCTGTGGCGGACGCTGACCGCCCTGCTCGACCGGCTGGACGTGCCCGCCGCCCTCGCAGGCGTGGGCATCGGCTGCGGCGGCCCGATGACCTGGCCGGAGGGGGAGGTCTCGCCGCTCAACATGGGCGGCTGGCGCGGCTTCCCGCTGCGCGGGAGGCTCGCCGCGCGCTTTCCCGGCGTCCCGGTCCGCATCCACAACGACGCGATCTGCCTGGCCGCCGCCGAGCACTGGCGCGGCGCCGGGCAGGGGAGCGCGGCCATGCTGGGGATGGTCGTGTCGACCGGGGTCGGCGGCGGGCTGATCCTCGGCGGCAGGCTCATCGACGGCGGAACGGGCAACGCGGGTCACATCGGCCACGTCGTGGTCGACCCCGAGGGCCCGCCGTGCGGCTGCGGCGGCAACGGCTGCCTGGAGGCGATCGCCCGCGGCCCGGGCCTCGCCGCCTGGGCACTCGCTCAGGGCTGGTCTCCGGGCGACGCCGCCACCGAAGGAGACCTCTACCGGGAGGAGGGGACGGCCACCGCGCGCAGGCTGGCCGCCGACGCCGCGGCGGGCGACCCGGTCGCGCTGGCCGCGATGGCCCGGGCCGGGCGCGCCCTGGGCATCGCGATCGCCTCGGCCGTCAACCTGTGCGACCTCGACCTCGTGACGGTCGGCGGCGGGCTCAGCCAGGCGGGCGACCTGCTGTTCGGGCCCCTGGAGAAGGCATTGCGGGAGCACACGCGGATGGGGTTCGCCGGGCGGGTGCGGGTCGTGCCCGCCGCCCTTGGCCAGGACGCCGGGCTCGTCGGCGCCGCCGCCCTCGTGATCGCCGGGGACAGTTACTGGTCGCCCGGCATCTGAAGGCGTGTCGCTCCCCGGAACCTGTGATGATTGGCACATGGCTGTCCCACAGGTGACGTACGAGGACGTCGTCGCCGCGCGCGAGTCGCTGTCGGAAGTGGCGGCACTGACGCCCGTCCTGCACTCACGGGTGCTGTCGGAGATCGTCGGCGGCTCGGTGCACCTCAAATGCGAGAACCTCCAGCGGGCCGGGTCGTTCAAGGTCCGCGGGGCGTACGTGCGGATCGCGCGGCTGACCGAGGAGGAGCGGGCCAGGGGCGTGGTGGCGGCCAGCGCCGGCAACCACGCGCAGGGCGTGGCGCTGGGCTCGTCGCTGGTCGGGGCCAAGTCGACCGTCTACATGCCCGAGGGCGCGCCGCTGCCGAAAGTGGAGGCCACCCGGGCGTACGGAGCCGACGTGGTCTTCGCGGGGCACACCGTCGACGAGGCCCTGCGGGCGGCCAGGGAGCACGCCGACAGGACCGGAGCGGTGTTCATCCACCCGTTCGACCACCCCGACGTGATCGCCGGGCAGGGCACGGTCGGCCTGGAGATCCTCGAGCAGCTTCCCGGCACGGCCACGATCGTGCTGCCCATCGGCGGCGGCGGTCTCGCGGCGGGGGTCGCGCTCGCCGTGAAGTCCCAGCGCCCGGGGATCAAGGTGGTGGGTGTGCAGGCCGAGCGGGCCGCGGCCTACCCCGACTCGCTGGCCGCGGGCCGGCCTGTCATGGTCGAGCCAACGTCGACGATGGCGGACGGCATCGCGGTCGGGCGGCCGGGAGACCTGCCGTTCGAGCTGATCCACTATCTGGTGGACAGCGTCGTGACGGTCTCGGAGGAGTCGCTGTCGCGGGCCCTGCTGCTGTGCCTCGAACGCTCGAAGCTGCTGGTGGAGCCGGCCGGGGTGGCGGGGGTCGCGGCGCTGCTCGACCAGCCGCACGCGTTCGAGCCGCCGGTGGTCGTCGTGCTGTCGGGCGGCAACATCGACCCGCTGCTGCTGGCCAGGGTGCTGCGGCACGGCCTGGCGGCGGCGGGCCGCTATCTCGCCTTCCGCATCCGGCTGACCGACCGTCCCGGGGCGCTGGCCGCGCTGCTGGCGCGGCTGGCCGACCTCGGCGCCAACGTGCTCGACGTGGTGCACGAGCGGTTCGGCTCCCGGCTGCACCTGGAGGAGGCCGAGGTCCTGCTGCAGCTGGAGACCCGCGGCCCCGCGCACTGCGACGAGGTGCTGAGCGCGCTGCGGCGGGACGGCTACAAGCTGCTGTTCTCCTAGTTTCCCCTGACCCGGCCCTTGCGGGGGTCCAGGGGTCGTCCCCTGGTGTCGACGGTCACGTGATCGGGGCGGGCCGCCTCGGCTGGAACAGCCAGGCGTCGAACAGCCCCTTGAGGTTCTTGCCCGAGACGCGCTCGGCCAGCGCGATGAACTCCTGGGTCGTGACGTTGCCGTACCTGTGGGCGTCGGTCCACGCCCTGATCAGCGGGAAGAACTTGTCGTCGCCGATCTCCCGGCGCAGGGCGTGCAGCGTCATCGCGCCGCGGTTGTAGACGGCCGCGGAGAACAGGTCGTCGGAGCGGGCCGCGCCGGGCGGGTAGGCCCAGATCGAGTCCGCCGCGTTCGCGTAGAAGCGCTTGAAGGCCGAATCGGCCGTGTACTGGCCGGTGTGCTCCGCCCACAGCCATTCGGCGTACGTCGCGAAGCCCTCGTTCAGCCACAGGTCCCGCCAGCGCCCGATGCTCAGGCTGTCGCCGAACCACTGGTGCGCGAGCTCGTGCGCGATGATCGCGGGCTCGGGGGAGAAGCCGCCGTAGATGGGCTTGGTCTGGTTCTCCAGCGCGTACCCGGCCGCGTAGTCGTCGATCACGCCACCGGTGGAGGAGAAGGGGTACGGCCCGAACACCGTCGACCAGTAGTCGGTGATCTCACCCGTCCGCGTGAGGAGCTGGTCGAGCGAGCCGCGGAAGGAGTCGGCGACGGCGACGTAGATCGGCAGGCCCTTGGCGCTCGTGCCGGTGCGGACCCGGAACTTCCCGGTCGTCATCGTGGCGAGGTAGCTCGCCATCGGGTGCTTCTCCCGCCACACGAAGGTCGTCTTGCCCACGCTGGTCTGCGGCGTCCCCGCCATCTCGCCGTTGGCGATCGCGGTCAGCCCCGCGGGAACGGTGATCTGAAAGTCGTAGGTCGCCTTGTCTGAGGGGTGGTCGTTCGACGGGAACCAGGTCTTCGCGCCGTTCGGCTCACACGTGACGAACGCCCCGTCCGCGGTGGCGATGAAGCCGTACTCGCCGAGGTTGGCGGAGTCGCGCATCGGCTGGGGCACGCCCGAGTAGTCGACCGTGACCGCGAACCGGTCGCCGTTCGAGATCCGCTTGCCCGGCTCGACCACGAGCTCGTCCTTGCTGCGGCTGAACGAGGCCGCCCCGCCGTCCACCGTCACCCGGCTCACCGTGAGCCCGTGCAGGTCCAGGTCGAACGACGTCAGGTCCTGCGCGGCCTTCGCCTCGATCGTGGCGCTGCCCGCGAGCTTCCTGGACGCCGGGTCGTACGACAGGCGCAGGTCGTAGTGCTCGACGTCGTAGCCGCCGTTGCCGTCAGCGGGGAAGTCGGGGTCGCCGATCCCCGGGGCGCCGACGGTGCCCCTCGACGCGCCCGCACCCGGCGATGCCGGGGCGACCGCCGCCGCCGGGGACGGCGCGACCGCGCCCTCGGACGGCGCGCAGGCCGTCGTGGCCCCCACGGCCACGGCACAGATCAGGGCGGAGAGCGACCGGCCGGCCCGCACGCCGGTCGGCGTGGTGGTCGGCGTGGTGGCCGGCGCTGGGAACGGAGGAAGACGATGCGTGGACATATGTCTGGCAACTCTACGCGAGGCCGTGGTGTGGTCCGGGTAGTGACTCCGGACGTTTTCCCTGCTCGCAGGGGTCGTTCCCGGCTCGCGAGGGGTACGCGGACGCGCGGTTGTCAGGCGTCCACGACGAGCGTCCTGGCCGCCTTGTCGTGCAGGGCCTGCTTCCTGCGGTCGAACAGGATCCACGCGAGGTTCACCAGCCCGAGGCAGCACAGCGAGCCCAGCACGATCTCCACCGCCTGCCGCACCGCGATCGGCCCGGGACCGGCCGCCTCCCCGGTCTCCCGCACGACGCGCATGCCGAACAGTCTCTTGCCCACCGTCTGGCCGTTCCAGAACGACTGGAGCAGCCAGTAGTAGAGGAACCCGATCACCCCGGCGAGAAGGCCGTTGCCGACCGGGATCCGTGCCACCGCCCCCTGCGCGCTGTCGTACGCGACCCTCCAGTTGTCCCAGGTGAGCGGTGAGGTGACGAGCCCGACGAGCACGACGTCCAGGATCCCGGCGAACAGGCGGCGCCAGCGGCCGGCGAGCCGCGGCGACGTCTGCCCGAAGGGCGGGGGCGTCCAGGGAATCCTCGGTTCCTCGTACGGGCTTCCCGGAGGCGGCGGTGTTCCCATGGCTGAATGGTCACCCCGCCGCCCTTCGGTCAAAGCCGGGCGCACGCAAAGGGTGCGTCAGCGGGCGTCAGAGGGTGCCGCGGCGTTCCTGCTCGCGCTCGATGGCCTCGAAGAGCGCCTTGAAGTTGCCCTTGCCGAAGCCGAGGGACCCGTGCCGCTCGATGAGCTCGAAGAAGACGGTCGGACGGTCCACCACCGGCTTGGTGAAGATCTGCAGAAGGTAGCCGTCCTCGTCGCGGTCCACGAGGATGCGGCGCTTCTTCAGCTCCTCGACCGGCACGCGGACCTCGCCGATGCGGGAGCGCAGCTCCGGGTCGTCGTAGTAGGAGTCGGGTGTGTCGAGGAACTCGACCCCCGCCTCGCGCATGGCGTCGACCGTCGTGACGATGTCGTTGGTGGCCAGTGCGATGTGCTGCACGCCCGGGCCGCCGTAGAACTCCAGGAACTCCTCGATCTGGGACTTCTTCTTGCCCTCGGCGGGCTCGTTCAGCGGGAACTTGACCTTGCGGGTGCCGTCCGCGACGACCTTGGACATCAGCGCCGAGTATTCGGTGGCGATGTCGTCGCCGATGAACTCGGCCATCTTGGTGAAGCCCATGACCTTCTCGTAGAACTCCACCCACTCCTCCATGCGCTCGACGTTGCCGACGCAGTGGTCGATCGCCTGGAAGAGCCGGCCGTTCTTCACCGCAGGCGGCGCGACGATGGGCTCGGCCGCGACGTATCCCGGCAGGTAGGGCCCGCTGTAGTTGGACCTGTCGACCAGCGTGTGCCGGGTCTCGCCGTAGGTCGCGATGGCCGCGACCACGACCTTGCCGTGGTCGTCCTCGACCACGTGGGGCTCCTCCAGCCCCCGGGCGCCCTGCGCGAGCGCGTGGCGGTAGGCCGTCTCCACGTCCGGCACGTCCAGCGCGAGGTCGACGACGCCGTCGCCGTGCTCGGCCACGTGACGCGCGAGCGGCGTGCCCGCGCGAACGGCTCCGCGCAGCTCGAACCGGGCCGAGCCCGACACGAGGACGTACGCGACCTCGTCGCGGCTGCCCGTCTCCGGCCCCCGATAGGCCACCAGGCGCATCCCGAAGGCGGTCGAGTAGTAGTGGGCGGCCTGCTTCGCGTTGCCGACCGCGAAGACCACCGCGTCCATGCCGTGAACCGGAAAGACATCGTTCATGGATCAACTGTCCGGTGGTGTGGCCAATTTGCGCAACAGTGAGTTGAATCGGTGGACAATGTGCTCAATCGTCGCTTCGTGCAAGGGGAAATCGTTATGACGATTGACCACCTCGACGCCCGGCTCGTCGCCCTGCTGGCCGCCGAGCCCAGGATCGGCGTGCTCGAGTGCTCCCGGAGGCTGAACGTGGCCCGGGGGACGGTGCAGGCCCGGCTCGACCGGATGGCCGCGAAGGGAGTCATCACCGGCTACGGCCCGGACATCGATCCGGCCGCGCTCGGCTTCGACGTGACGGCGTTCGTGACGTTGCACATCAGGCAGGTCGCGGGGCACGTGCCGGTGGCCGACCAACTCGCGCTCATTCCCGAGGTCCTGGAGGTCCACACGATCACCGGTGGAGGAGACATGCTCTGCCGCGTGGTCGCCCGCAGCAACGCCGACCTCCAGCGCGTCATCGACCTGATCGTTGACGTGCAGGGCGTCGTGAGGACCGAATCGGTGATCGCGCTCGACACGCCGGTGCCGTACCGGACCCTCCCGCTCGTCCGCGCGGCCGGGGGTTGACCCGCGTTTTCCCCAGAGTCCTTTGCCCGGGGCAGGCTTTTCCACAGACGCGGCGGGAAGTGCCGGACCATCGATGGCCATCGTTTACCGTGGATCCATTCGCCCAGCTCAGAGGGCACAAACGGGCGTAGCGGGGGTATCGGACTTATCGGGGGTCACAGCGTGGACAGCGCCGAAGAGGGCCCGATCGGGGAGGGCGCCGCGGAACCGCGGGCGTCACTCGGCGGCCCGAACGGGGGAGGAGGCGGCGGGGACGGCGGCGCGCCGAAGCCTCGCCGGCGAAGACGGCTGCCGCGTGTCCTCCTCGTGAGCCTGGCCACCGGGATCGTCGGGCTCGCCGTGTTCCTCGCCGTGGTGTGGGCCCTGACCCCCATCCCGGACAGCACCCAGGAGCTGGCGACGGCCCAGGGCTCGGTGATCTACTACCGAGACGGCAGGACGGTCCTCGCCACCGAGGGCGTCAACCGCAAGAACGTGCCGCTCACGCAGGTCCCCCAGGTCGTCAGAAGCGCGGTCATCGCGGCGGAGAACCGGACGTTCTATCAGGACCAGGGCGTCTCCCTGTCCGGTACGGCCCGCGCCGTGTGGTCGACGGTCACCGGCCGCCAGCTCCAGGGCGGCTCGACGATCACCCAGCAGATGGTCCGCAACTACTACAGCGGCCTCGGTCAGGAACGCTCCATCGGGCGCAAGCTCAAGGAGATCATGATCGCGCTGAAGGTGGATCGTTCCAAGCCGAAAGACTGGGTGCTGGAGCGCTACCTCAACACCATCTACTTCGGCCGGGGGGCGTACGGCATCCAGGCCGCCGCGCGGGCCTACTTCGACAAGGACGTGCAGAACCTGACGGCGGCCGAGGGCGCCTACCTCGCCGCCGTGATCCAGCAGCCCACCCGTTTCGCCAACCCGGCAGGGGCCGCGCTCGACGCGGTGAAGGCCAGGTGGACCTCGGTGATCAAGGGCATGCGCGAGATCGGCGCGATCACCCGTGAAGAGGCCGGCGCCCAGGTGTTCCCCACGCTCGCCAAGCAGCGGGCGCCGCTGTCCCTCGGCGGCCAGAACGGCTACATGCTGGCGCAGGTGCGCGCCGAGCTGAACCGGCTCGGCTACACCGACGAGGACATCAACCACGGCGGCCTCAAGGTCACCACGACGTTCGACAAGAAGCTGATGGCGCAGGCCCAGCAGGCGGTCAAGGCGGTCCTGCCGGACGACACCCCCAAGAGGGTCCGCACCGGCCTGGCGGCCGTCGATCCCGCGACCGGCGAGGTCGTCGCCTTCTACGGGGGCCGTTACGAGACCAACCAGTACGACAACGCCTTCTCCGCCAAGGTCCAGGCCGGCTCGACCTTCAAGCCCTACACCCTGGCCGCCGCGCTCGAGGCCGGATACGGGCTCGACACGCTGGTCTACGGCAATTCCCCGATCCGCGTCGGCGCGGCCGACGTCCCCAACTCGGGCGGCAAGTCGTACGGGCAGTCGATCACACTGCTCGAGGCGACGCAGTTCTCGGTCAACACCGCCTTCGTGGACCTCGGGCAGCGCATCGGCCTCGACAAGGTCGTCGCCGCGGCGCGGGCCGCCGGGATCCCCGCGGCGCAGCTCGCCCCGCACCAGAGCGCGGCCACACTGCCCCTCGGCGTGGCGTCGGTGAGCGCCGTGCAGCAGGCCTCCGGGTTCGCCACCTTCGCCGCCGGAGGCATCCACCACGAGCCCCACGTGATCCGGGCGGTCACCGACAGCACCGGACTCACCCGCAGGTTCGCCCCGCCCGGCACCCGGGCCTTCAGCGAGAACACCGCCGCCGACACGACGTACGCGCTGGAGCAGGTGGTGCGCAGCGGCACCGGCACGGCCGCGCGGCTGTGGGACCGCCCGGTGGCGGGCAAGACCGGCACCACCGACGAGTCGGCGGCCGTCTGGTTCTCCGGCTACGTCCCGCAACTGGCCGTCGCGGTCGACATGTTCCGCGACGACAACAAGCCGGTGACCGTCCCCGGATACGGCGAGTTGTACGGCGGCACGCTGCCCGCGGAGATCTGGAAGACCTTCATGAGCACCGCCATGGAGGACAAGCCGGTCCGGGAGTTCCCCGACCCGGTCACGTGGAACCCCTACTACTGGGACACCTACGGTATGGCCATGCCCCAGCAGAGCGGGGTTCCCACGGCCTATCCGTCGGGGCCCGCCGGGTCGCCCATGCCGTACGGGCCGGGTGACGGGGCGACCGCTCCCGGCCCCGACGGGGCCGGCGTGCCCGGTCCGCCCACAGGGGCGGACGAGGAGCAGCCGGGCGCCACGGGCCAGGACGGCGAGGCCGGCCCGAGAGGCGGCGCGAACGGCGTCGGCGGCGCGGCCGGCCCGGCCGGTGCCGGAGGCGCCCGCGACATGGATGCGGCGGACCCCGCCACCCGCGCCGCCACCGAGACGGGAACCACCAGATCCGACCCGGGCGCCACCGGCACGGGCGCCAGGCGGACCGGCCAGACCGACCCGGGCGCCCGGCGGACCGGCCAGAACGATCAGACCGGCCAGGGTGGCCAGAATGGTCAGACCGGCCCGGTCGCGCAGATCCCCGGGCCGCAGCTCCCGGTCGCCCAGGTCCCGGCCCGCTGACGGCCCGGCCGGGGACTCCGGCGACGCGCGACCGCGACGTTCAGGCAAGGACGGGAAAGTTGCCGCGAAAGACGTCATGAGGGTCGTGGCGACGCTTGACGCCACGGAGGCGGTCCAGCACGGCGGGAGTGAAGGCGTCGGCCGCGCTCTCCCGGGGGTTGAGGAAGGTGAGGGGCTTGCGCCCGCTGACGGGGAGGGCTTCGGCGAGCGCCCGCTGTCTCGCCGTGACGGCCTCGGCCGTCGCCGGGTCGGCCGGGATGCCGAACAGGTAGAGCGCGTACGGCTCCGTCAGCGGTCCGTGCGGGCTGTCGGACGGGCGGGCGAACGCGCCGCCCAGATGGCGGATCTGCACGCTCAGCAGCGGGGCGACAGGGTCGGCGAGCAGCGTCTTGGCCGTCGTGTCGTCCAGCCCGGTCAGCAGTTCGGCGCGAGAGGAGCCGGCCCCGGGGTCGGTGGGTTCCGCGGTGATGGACCCGAGCTCGGAGACGGGCATGGTCCGCCGGGTGTCCGACAGCGGCCGGGGAAGGCGATCCAGGGGAGCCAGCAGGTCGCGAGCCTCGGACGCCTCGCCGAGGTATGCGGCGTCCACGGCCACCATGGGCGCGGAGCCGGGGAACTGCAGCAGGTCCAGCCAGAGGGTCAGCTCGTCCGGCGCGGCGGCGGTGATCCGCCGGTAGACGTCCACCACGTCCGGCGCGTGCTCGGCCGGCCACAGCGCCCGCCCGCCGTACAGTCGTGGCGCGGGGTGGAGGGACAGCTCCAGGGCGGTGACGATCGCGAAGTCGCCGCCCCCGCCGCGCAGGGCCCAGAACAGGTCGGGGTCGGCGTCGGCGGTGACGCGCCGCTGCCGTCCCTCGGCGTCGACGATGTCGAGGGCCGTGACGCTGTCGGCGACCCAGCCGTACGTGCGGCCGAACCAGCTGAGCCCGCCGCCGAGGGCGACGCCCGTGACGCTGACGACCGGAGAACTGCCCGGCAGGCCGGTCAGTCCGTACGGCGCGGCGGCGGCCTGCAGCCGGCCCGAGGACACGCCGGCTCCGACGCGGGCCCGCCGGGCGGCAGAGTCGATCTCCACGGAGTCCAGCAGCCGGGTGCGCAGCAGGACGGCGCCGTCGGTGCGGCCGGTGGCGCCGTGCCCGTTCGGCTGGGCGGCGATGGTCGACCCGGCGGCGCGGGCATGCCTGACCAGCGCGGCGACGTCGTCGGCGTCGGCGGCCTCGACCACGGCCGCCACCGGTTGTTCGACGGCCAGGTTCCACGGACGGCGGGAGGCGTCGAAGCCGGGGTCGCCGGTCAGCCAGACCCGGCCGCGGACGGCGGAGCGCAGGGTGCTCAGAGCGTTCACGATCATTCTCTTTCCGTGATGGGCAGGTCAGGCGGCTTTCCGGCGACTCCTGTCGCAGGCCGGAGTGGTTTCTGGACGGGTCCACTCTCGGCCGGAGCCGGAAACCGATCAACGCGGTCCTGTGCAATGATCGTGAAGTCTGAGTTAACGATGGGGGCGTCATGCTGGAGCGGCACGAGCTGGAGGCGTTCCTCACCCTCGCCGAGGAGCTGCACTTCGGCCGCACCGCCGAACGCCTGCGCGTGTCCACCGCCCGCATCAGCCAGACCATCGCCAAGCTCGAACGGCGCGTCGGCGTCCCGCTGTTCGAGCGCACCAGCCGCCGGGTGGAGCTGACCCCGCTGGGACGCAGGCTGCACGAGGAGGTGCGGCCCGCCTGGCGGCAGATCACTTCCGCGTTCGAGCAGGCCGTCGCCGCAGGCCGGGGACTCACCGGCACGCTGCGGGTCGCCTTCGTCGGCGCCGCGGGCGGGCAACTGCTCGTCGGGGCGGCCGAACTCCTGCGGCGGCGCGAACCCGGGTGCGACGTTCAGCTCCGGGAAGCGCAGATGGTCGATCTCATGCCCTGGCTGCGCACCGGCGAGGTCGACGTCGCGCTGGGCACCTTCCCCGTCGAGGAGCCCGGCATCGCCACCGGGCCGGTCCTGGTGTCGGAGGCGCGCATGCTCGCGGTGCCGTCCGGGCATCCGTTCGCCCGCCGGGAGTCGGTCTCCCTGGAGGACCTGGCCAGGGTTCCCCTGCTCCAGCTCCCCGGCACGCTTCCCGCCTCCCTGCGCGACGACCGCACCCCGCGCACCACGCCCTCAGGACGGGTGATCGAACCGGGCCCCTCGGCCGCCACGTTCAACGAGATGCTCACCCTCATCGGCGCCGGCCACGGTGTCCTTCCGGTCGGCGCGCAGGCCACGCGCTACTACGTCAGGCCCGACGTCGCCTACATCCCGTTCAGTGACGCCCCACCGCTGCGATGGGGCCTGCTGTGGAGAGCCGACAACTCCACCGCACGCGTCCGCGCCTTCGTCCGGGCGGCCGGCGACGTGGTCGTCGGCCACGGCTGAGGACGTCCCGCCCTGTCGCTTCTGCCCTGTTCCTTCGGCCCTGCCGCTTCTATTGGGCCAGTTCGGCGCGCAGCTCGGCGGGAGTGGTGACCGGCGCCCGGCAGGTGAACCGCCGGCACACGTAGGCCGCAGGCGAGCCGTCGACCATGCCCCGCCCCTCAAGCAGCGGCACGTCCACGGGCACGCCCGTCGGCACGGCGCCGGCGTGTCCCGTGCCGATTTCTCCGGTGCCCAGCGCGACGACCAGCCCCGGCGTGCCGGACATGAGGGCCGCCTTGTGCAGCGCGCGGGTGCGGGCGTCGTCGGCCGGGCCGACGATCGCCACCTCGGCGGGGCCGCGCAGCGCCGCCTCCGCCACCGCGAGGCCCCACCCGGCGAACCGGGCGTGCCGCCCCGCCAGCGCGGAGACCGTGCCCAGCGCCGCCTCGGCCGCCTTCCGGTGCCGGGCAGACCCGGTGAGCGCGGCGTAGGACAGCAGCGCCCCCGCCGCCGCGAACTGGCCTGAGGGCGTCGCGTTGTCGGTCGGATCCTGGGGCCGCTGGAACAGCCGCTCGCCGTCGTCGGGGGCGTCGTAGAACCCTCCCGACCCGTCGGGGAACCGCGTCAGCACGGTCTCCAGCAGGTCTCCGGCGCGGTGGAACCACCGGCTCTCGCCGGTGACGCCGTAGAGGGCGAGGAAGCCCTCGGCCGTGTTGGCGTAGTCCTCCAGCATGCCGGCGTTGGCCCCCGCCCGGCCGTCACGGGAGGTCCGCAGCAGCCGGGCCGGGCCGCGGCTCACCGTGTGCAGGTCGTCGAGAAGCACGGCCGCCTCGCGTGCGGCCTCGACCAGGTCCGGCCGGTCGAAGAGCGCGCCCGCCTCTGCCAGGGCGGCGATCGCGAGCCCGTTCCAGGAGGCCACGACCTTGTCGTCCCGTCCGGGGCGCGGCCGCCGCTCCCGGGCGGCGCGCAGGGCCGTACGGACCCGGTCGAACCGGGCCGGGTCGTCGGGGTCGGCGAGAAGCTGGAGCACCGAGGTGCCGTGCTCGAACGTGCCGGTCACCTCGAACACCGAGGCCGCCCAGGCGGCGTCGTCCTCCCCGAGGACCTCGCGGAGCTGATCGGGGGTCCAGACGTAGAACAATCCCTCGCCGTGGGCACCGTCAGGCCCCTCGCTGTCGGCGTCCAGGGCCGAGGCGAACGCGCCCTCGGGCGTGCGCAGCTCCCGCAGCAGCCACTCGGCGGTCTCAAGGACCACCCGCTTGGCCAGGACGGAGCCGGTCGCCCGCCACCAGTGGGCGTAGACCCGCAGCAGCAGCGCGTTGTCGTAGAGCATCTTCTCGAAGTGCGGCACCACCCAGCCGGCGTCGACCGAGTAGCGGGCGAAGCCGCCGCCGAGCTGGTCGTACATGCCGCCCCTGGCCATCGCCTCCATGGTCGTCTCGGCCATGGCCATGGCGTCCCGGGTGCCGTGCCGCAGCAGGAACTCCAGGACCATGGACGGCGGGAACTTGGGCGCTCCGCCGAATCCGCCCCGCCGCTCGTCGAAGCTCTCCGCGAGGTTCCGTACGGCGAGGCCGAGGGTCTCGGCGGTGGGCAGCGGGCCGGACGGCGCCCCGGTGCGTTCGGCGAGCGCCTCCACCACCTTCTCCCCCTGGGCCAGGACGCCCTCCCGGTCCTGCCGCCAGGCCTGCGAGACGGCCTGCAGCAGCCGCTGGAAGTGCGGCCGGGGGAAGTAGGTGCCGGCGTAGAACGGGTGCCCGTCGGGGGTGGCGAAGACCGTCATCGGCCAGCCGCCCTGCCCGGTCATCGCCTGGACCGCGCCCATGTAGACGGCGTCCACGTCGGGCCGCTCCTCGCGGTCCACCTTGACGTTGACGAACAACTCGTTCATCAGCCGCGCGGTGGTCTCGTCCTCGAACGACTCGTGCGCCATCACGTGGCACCAATGGCACGCCGAGTAGCCCACGCTGATCAGCAGGGGGACGTCGCGCCCGCGGGCCTCCGCGAACGCCTGTTCGCCCCAGGGGAACCAGTCCACCGGGTTGTCCGCGTGTTGCAGGAGGTAGGGAGAGGTCTCGCCACCCAGCCGGTTCATAGGGCCAGCCTCTCACACGTCGGAAAAGGACGATCCGAGTGAGGACGACGTGGTGGTCGGCTCGCTAGGGACGCAGTTCCAGGGAGATGTGCGGGGACAGCGCACGGAGGAAGTCGAGGGCGTCGAAGATCTCGCCGGCGGAGGCGACGCCGACGGTCCTGGTCCGTCCGGTGAGTATGCGGTCGACCGCTTCCACCGCGAGCGGCGCGGTGATGGCGTAGATGTCCTGGCCGCGGGCCACGGCGCGCCGTTCGGCGCCGCCGGAGCGCACGACGACGTCGACGAGGAAGGTCTGCGCGGACCGCCCACGCTCGTCGACCGGGGCCGGCGCCGGCGTGTCCGGGTCCGACAGGTCCCTGGCGGCCTCGACCGTCATGTAGGTGCGCACATCGGGGATGGACAGGTGGCTGGGAATGGTGACGACGTCGGCCATCGTGAACTCCCCGATGACGGCCCGGGGCCCCATGGGGTCGGGGAAGGGCCACTCCAGGGTCGGCGCCTTGTCGTCGCGATACTCCAGCCGGCCGTTCGCGTAACGAACGCGCCGGCCGCCCCGCCGCTGCCCGGAGACCGCGCCCGCGGCACGTGTCCCGGCCGTCGGGTGCCAACTGCTCAGCCCGTACGCGACGTGCGCCTCGTCGGCCGCGGTCCAGTCGCCCATCGCGGCGGTGGCCAGCAGGTCGCCGAAACCGCCGTAGAAGGCCATCGCGGGGACGACGACGGCTCCCGCGGCGCGGGCGCGGTCCGCGAAGTGCGTGAACGTGTCGACGTTGGCCTCGATCTCCGCCGCCACATCCACGTAGGGGATCCCGGCGCGCAGCGCCGCCTCGATCACGGGAGCGGCCGTCGTGGCGAAGGGCCCGGCACAGTTGATCACGGCAGCCACGCCGGTCAGCGCGCGATCGAGCGAGGCCGGGTCGTCGACCGTCGCCGGGCTGGCCTCCAGCCCGGATTCCGCCGCCAGCGTCTTCAGCCTGTCGGCGTCACGCCCGGACAGGACCGGGACGAACCCGCGATCCCGCAGCTGCGCCACCACGAAGCGCCCGGTGTGCCCGTACGCGCCGAACACCGCCACCATGAGACCCGATCCCATCGGTTCTCCTCCTGATCAAAACGATCCACTGCGATCTGTCGTGGACATCCTGACGAGGGCGAGGTGCCGCGCACGAGTGTCCGGAACGCCATTACCCGTACAATTCCGGACATGAGCACTGTCGCGCTCGCCGTCACCGACGGCATGCTGCACTTCGAGCTGTCGCTGGCGTACGAGGTCTTCGGGGTCCGCCCGAGCGGCGTGGCCGTCCCCTGGTACGGCCTCGTCCTCTGCGGGCCGGGCGCGGTGCGGACCGGGCGGTTCCGGCTGGAGCCCGACGACGGCCTCGACCGGCTCCGGCGCGCCGACACCGTGATCGTCCCGGGTTGGGCCGACGTCGACGTCGATCCACCCGCCGACCTGGTCGACGCGGTGCGCGCGGCCCACGAGGCGGGCGCACGCGTGGCCTCCCTCTGCACGGGCGCTTTCGTGCTGGCCGCCGCCGGTTTGCTGGACGGGAAGCGCGCGACCACGCACTGGGCGCACACCGGAGACATGGCCGCCCGCTACCCCCGGGTGGAGGTCGACCCGGACGTCCTGTACGTGGACAACGGCAGCGTGCTCACCTCCGCGGGCAAGGCCGCGGCCATGGACCTGTGCCTGCACCTCGTCCGCATGGACTACGGCTCCTCGATCGCCAACACGGTCGCCCGCCGTCTGGTGGTGCCGCCGCACCGGGACGGCGGCCAGGCCCAGTTCGTCACCACCCCGGTGCCCGCCCCCGACAACCACCCGCTCGCCGAGCTGTTCCCCTGGGTGATGGAGCGGCTGGACCATCCGCTGACCGTGGAGGACCTGGCCCGCCAGGCGCGGATGAGCTCGCGCAATCTGAGCCGCCACTTCAGGGCGGTGACCGGCACCACCCCGCTGCAGTGGCTGCTGAATCAGCGGATCCGCCACGCCCAGGAGTTGCTGGAGACCACCGACGACGGCATCGACGCCATCGCGGCGGCCACCGGCATGGGCACCGCCACGACGCTGCGCCGGCACTTCAACCGCACGGTCGGCGTGCCTCCGGACACCTACCGCCGCACCTTCCGCTCGCGGACCGGCCCCGGAAGGGGCGAGTCACCACGTGCGGGGGAACTCGTGGGGGACCGCGGGGATGTGTTCCGGCCCGTCCCGGCGTAGGCTCACAGGACGTGGGCTTGGATCTGGACTTCGCTATCAGGCACTCGGGACGCCCGGCGGCCGCCATGACGCGGCGCGACGTCGCACGGGTGCTGCTGGCCGTGCCGTCCGGACAGGCCCTGGTCGCCCTTCCCGACCTGCGGCGGCAGCTGCTCGCGGCGGGCAACCCGCTGTCGCCCCGCTTCTGGGAGTCGGCCAAGGCCGTGCTGATGAGCATCGAGTCCGGCGTGGCGACGGTCGGCGACGTGCAGCGCTGGCTGGAGTCCAGCGGGACCGAGCCGATCATGCTCACCCGCAGCTACTTCCTGTGGCCGGAGGAGAGCGAGCGCGGCCCGGTGGCCACCGAGATGTACGAGCGGCTGGTCGAGTTCCTGGAGGAGCGGCTGGCGGCCGGGGAGATCGACGCGGACGCGCTGGCCGCCGGGGATCCCGACGCCCGGCACGCCTACGAGGAGCTCCAGGAGCGCTGGCTCGGCACCCCGCTGCCGGACGGCCGGGTGCCCAACGTCGTGGTCAACGACGAGCAGGACCAGGAGCTGTACGCCGCCTGGGACGAGGAGGAGGCGTTCGCGCTGAGCGAGCTGCGGCGGGTGCTCGACGACCTGCCGGAGCCGCCCTTCCCGGAGGCCGATCTCCGCTCGGCCGCCAGGCGGCTGCGCGTGACGCTGACCCGGCCCGGCTACCCGGGCAACGTGCTGCGCGCCTGCGCCGGGCTGGAGGACGGCGTGCTGCCCGAACGCGACGAGGACCTGTGGCTCACCGTCGCCGCCGGGATCGCCGCGCCGATCTCCGACCTTCCGGACGAGGAGGACGCCGCCCGGTTCTTCGACATGGAGGGTGAGCTCAGCCACGAGGACTCGATACTGGCCTCGTTGTGCGCCATCCACCATGCCGACTGGCTCGCGTCGGTGATCACCCTGGTCCGGTACGGCCCGGGGGTGCTCGCCTCGCCCGAGCGGATCGCCCGGTTCATCGCCGACTCCGAGGACGTCGACGTGGACCCGGACGAGCCGGAGGACCTGGAGGCGACGGAGATGCTGTTCACGGCGGTGACGCCGCTGTGGGCGCACCTCGGCATCGTGGACCGGGCCGAGGTGCTGACCCCGCTGGGCTGGTGGGGCCTGCCGAAGGCGCTGGAGCGCGCCTGGTCCTCGGGCCCCGCGCTCCCCGAGTGAGCCGCCCGGCCGCCGGGTCCTACCCGGCGGTGTCGACCAGGTTCCGGTAGTCGTCGTCCACCAGATCGCGGTATTCCGGATGCCGCTGGATGTACCAGGCCACGAACGAGCACAGCGGCACGACGCGCAGGCCGGCCGCCCGCGCTCCGTCGAGGGCTCCGCCCACCAGCCTGCTGCCGAGCCCGCGGCCCTCGAACTCGTCGCGTACCTCGGTGTGCGGGAAGACCATCGAGCCGTCCCGCAACCGGTACTGCGCGAATCCGGCGACCACGCCGTCGACCACGATCTCGTAACGCGACGCGGCGGGGTTGTCGACGACCCGGGGGTCCGCGCTCACGCCTCGGGCCCGTTCCCGCGCCGTTCGTCCTCGCGGTGGTCGTGCGGCACCTGGATCTTCCTCATCTGCTTGTTCATGTTCTTCAGCAGGAAGAACAGGGCCAGGCCGATGGCGGCGACGACGATGAAGCCCAGGAGACCCGGCCCGTAGCTGGTTGCATCCACGCCTTCAGCTTACGAGCAGGCAGGGGTGACCTCCGCGGCGATACCCGCGAACAGGTCGTCCTCCGGCAGCGTGGTGTCCACGAGCGACCGCGCGAGGTGGTAGTCCTCGGTCGGCCAGATCTCCTCCTGGAGCTCACGGGGGCAGACGAACCAGAACCCGTCGGGGTCCACCTGGGTGGCGTGCGCGAGCAGGGCGAGATCGCGGATCTCGAAGTACTCCGCGCACGGGACCCTCGTGGTGACCTCCCACTTCTGCGGACGGTCCTCCCACCGCGCGATCCAGTCGGCGTACGGCGAGCCCATGCCGCGCTCGGTCATGGCGTTGTGCAGCGCCTCGAACCGCTCCCGGGTGAAGCCCATGTGGTAGTAGAGCTTCAGCGGCTGCCACGGCTCACCCGTGCCGGGGTAGCGGTCGGGGTCGCCCGCGGCCTCGAACGCCTCCACCGACACCCGGTTGGTCATGATGTGGTCCGGGTGCGGATAACCGCCGTTGTCGTCGTAGGTGAGGATCACGTGCGGCCGGAACTCGCGGACGGCGGCGACCAGCGGCGCCGACGCCACCTCGAGCGGCTGCAGGGCGAAGCACCCCTCGGGCAGCGGCTCGTTCTCGTCCTCCGGCAGCCCGGAGTCGACGAAGCCGAGGAAACGCTGCTGGACGCCGAGGATCTCGCGCGCCTTCTCCATCTCCTGGCGGCGCACCTCGCCCATGTTCTCCAGAATGTCCGGCCGGTCCATCTTCGGGTTGAGGATCGAGCCGCGTTCACCACCCGTACACGTGACGACGAGCACCTCCGCGCCCTCCGCGACGTAGCGGGCCATCGTGGCGGCGCCCTTGCTCGACTCGTCGTCTGGGTGCGCGTGCACGGCCATCAGCCTCAACGGTGCACTCACGTCTCTCCTCAGGTGTTCTATGGCTACGAAAAGAGGTTAGCTTCTAAGGGACCGTGCGTTCCGGACCCGGCATGGCCCGCGTCGCCGACACGGTCGACTTGTGCGGACGATCGTCTCGCACAACACCGACAATCCTCAGGGAGATTCCGCGATGCCCACCGATGAGGCCGGCGGCCAGGGGACACGCCCGGTGCTCGGCACGCCGGACGACTTCGCGCCCCGCCCCGCGCGGCCCGCCAGGCTGGTTCCGTACATCGTGATCGCGCTGATCGTGGCGGTGATGGCGGGCGGCTGGGGCTATGTCATGCTCCGCGCGAACGGGAACCCCTCGGTGAGCGCCGACGTGATCACCTTCGACGCGAGCGCCGCGGACTCCGCCGTCATCACCTTCACCGTGCACAAGCCCGCCGACCGGGCGGCGATGTGCCGGATCCAGGCACTCGACACCCAGCACTTGGAGGTCGGCAGCCGCGAGGTCGACATTCCCAAGGGGCGGTCGGACCTCGAGTTCACCGAACGGCTGAGGACGAGTTCCCAGGCCACAGCAGTACATGTCGACTACTGCGATCTCGTATAGTGGAATCTTTGGGGAAGCGTTCGAAGGCGTTAACTTGACAGCCTTTCGAGTCACTTACGGAAACAAGGAGAGCCCGTGGCCGTCTCCCAGAACGACAACGTCACCTGGCTGACGCAAGAGGCGTACGACCGCCTCAAGGAGGAGTACGAGTACCTTTCGGGCCCGGGTCGCACGGACATCGCCAAGAAGATCGAAGCCGCCCGGGAAGAGGGTGACCTCAGGGAGAACGGCGGCTACCACGCCGCCAAGGACGAGCAGGGCAAGATGGAGGCCCGCATCTTCCACCTCCGGCAGATCCTGGACAACGCCAGGGTCGGCGAGGCTCCCCGCGCCGAGGGCGTCGTGGGTCCCGGCATGACCGTGACGGTCCGCTTCGACGGCGACGACGAGGAGGTCACCTTCCTGCTGGCCTCCCGCGAGGAGAGCGGCGCGCCCATCGACGTCTACTCGCCGAACTCTCCCCTCGGATCCGCGATCAACGGCAAGAAGATCGGGGAGAAGGCGACGTACACACTGCCCAACGGCAGGCAGAACACCGTCGAGATCCTCGAAGCCGTGCCGTACATCGGCAACTGACCCCTTTCGCCCCGGCCGGGAATTCCGCATTCGTTTGCGGTATTCCCGGCCGTGCGGCAGTCTCGTCGTGGACCGGACCATTCGCCGCGGGAGGGGTGAGATCGTGCTCGAACGCCGAGCGCGGCCTTCCACCCGTTTAGGCAGGAAGTTCGCGAGAGCCGTGTCCGAGGCTCGTCAGGATCTCGCCTACCGCCCGCGGCTGCCCCGTCCGGGGCGCCTGCGCAGGACGGTTCCCCTCATCGCCGTGGCGCTCGTCACCGTGCTGACGGCCGACGTGCTCGTGCTCGGCGAGTTCGGGGCGCAATCCGCGGACTCGGGCGTGGTCACC
Organism: Microbispora sp. NPDC046973; assembly: GCF_040644495.1. Taxonomy (NCBI): domain Bacteria; kingdom Bacillati; phylum Actinomycetota; class Actinomycetes; order Streptosporangiales; family Streptosporangiaceae; genus Microbispora; species Microbispora sp. NPDC046973. The sequence continues at coordinate 113,003 of NZ_JBEYWQ010000007.1, forward strand.
GCCCTGTCCGGGCGGCGCACGGGCAACGGCTACGTGGCGGCGGCCCGGCAGGCCCGCGAGGTGCCGGCCCCGACGCCGGGGCGCCAGGCCCCGGCGGCCCAGACGATGACGCAGCAGCCGGTGGCTCCACTGGAGCGGCTGATCCGCCCGCACCTGTTCGTGGTGACCAACCGGCCCCTTCCCCCCGAGGTGGTGGAGAGGGTGCGCAAGGAGAAGGGCGTGACCGCCGCCGAGGTGACCGGCGCGGCCGACGTGGTCGTGGACGGCAAGCGGGTGCCGACGATGGGCGTCGACCCGTCCACCTTCCGGTCGTACACGCCGAAGGTGACGGCCTCCTCCGACGAGCTGTGGCGCAACATCGCCGCCGGCGACATGGCGGTCTCCTTCGAGCTCGGCAACGACGGCGGCGTGCAGCTGGGCTCGCAGGTCCACAGCGGCGCCAGGCGCCTGCGCATCGGCGCGTACGCCACGGTGGGCATGGGCTCGATCGCGGCGATCGTCTCGAAGGGCACGGCGGCGGCGCTCGGCATCCCGGACGGCAACGCCCTGGTCGTGAGCGCGCCGAAGGTCGACTCCCGCAAGCTCCGCCTCAGGCTGCTGAAGATCCTGCCCAAGGGCAGTCAGGTCGCCACGATCAACCCGGTGGTGGTGACGCCCAAGGGACGCACGGTGTGGCCGCAGACCGCGTTCATGTCCGCGGAGCAGCTCAAGGTCGCGCTCACCGCGGCCGTCAGCAAGCTCGGCCGGCCGTACGTGTGGGGGGCCGAGGGGCCCGACAGCTTCGACTGCTCGGGGCTCGTGCAGTGGGCGTACGCGCAGGCGGGCGTGCGCATGCCGCGGGTGACGTACCAGCAGTGGGTCACCGGTCCGCAGGTGCCGCTGTCGCAGGCGCAGCCGGGCGATCTGCTCTTCTGGCGCAACGATCCGACCAACCCCGGCTACATCTCGCATGTCGCCATCTACTGGGGCAACGGCAAGATGCTGCACGCCCCGCACACCGGCGACGTCGTGAAGATCGCGAACGTCTACACCAAGAACCTCGCCGGGGTCGTCCGGGTCAGTCCGCAGATCTCCGCGCGCGTCCGCTGACCGCGCCGGCGGCCAGGCCGTCCAGCACGAGCGAGAACAGGTGCTCGCGCCGCTCGGCGACGACCGGGCCCTGCTCGGCGACCCAGCCGACGGCGCTGATCAGCGCGAACACGTCCATCCCGTCGGCGTCGGGCCGGATGTGGCCGTCGTCCTGGGCCCGTTCGACCAGGCGTCCGGCGGCCTCCCGCATGGCGGAGCACGACGCGTGGAGGGGAGAGCTCTCGTCGCCGATCGTCGTCATCATCGAGGCGGTCAGGCCGCGGTAGGCGCTCGCGCCGCCGAGGAACTCCCGCAGCCACTGTCGTAGCGCTTCGTGGGAGTCGCCCGCGCCCTCCAACTCTTCCGCGCGGGTCGCCAGGTTGTCGAACCGCTGCCGGAGCAACGCCTCCAGGAGGGCCTCTCTCGTGGGGAAGTGCCGGTAGAGCGTGCCCATGCCGACCTCGGCACGCCGGGCGATGTCGCGCAGCGACGCCTGGGTCCCCTGCTCCTCCACCACGGTCCTGGCGACCTCCAGGATGCGCTCGTAGTTGCGCTGCGCGTCCGCGCGCTGCTGTCGGCCCGTCATGCGTCGATCCTCGCACCTCGGCATCCGGAGCATTGACATCCGGAGCGGTGCTCCGATTATTATGTGGAGCGCAGCTCCGGATAATTGCCGTTCAGGAGGATCGATGCCCGCGATGAAGGCCGTCCGCATGCACAGGACCGGCGAGCCCGGCGTTCTGGCGCTGGAGGTGGTTCCTCGCCCCGAGCCGGGCCCCGGAGACGTGCTCGTCCGCGTGCACGCGGCCGGGCTGAACCCGCCCGACTGGTACGCCCGCAGGGGCTTTTCGAACATCCCGGAGGAACTGCGGCCCGCGTTCCCCCTGCCGTACACGCCGGGCTCGGACATCTCCGGAGTGGTCGTCGCCGTCGGCCACGGCGTCACGGAGTGGCAGGAGGGCGACGAGGTGTTCGGCCTCGTCCGCTTCCCCTCTCTGGGAAACGGGGGGAGAGGGTACGCCGAGTACACCACCTCGCCCGCGTCCCACCTGGCCCGCAAGCCGGGAAACCTCGACCACGTGCGGGCGGCCGCCGTGCCGATGGCCGGGCTCACCGCCTACCAGTACGTCTTCGATCACATCAAGCTCGACGAGGGCCGCAGAGTGCTGGTCAACGGCGCCGCCGGCGGGGTCGGCCACTTCGCGGTGCAGCTCGCCAAGGTGCGGGGCGCGTATGTCATCGGGGTGGCCTCGGGGCGGCACGAGACGTTCCTGCGCGATCTGGGCGTCGACGAGTTCCTCGACTACACGACCACCCGGGTGGAGGACGAGGTGCGGGACGTGGACGTGCTCATCGACACCGTGGGCGGGCCGGACGGGCACCGCTTCCTGCCGGTGCTGCGGCCCGGCGGCGTGATCAGCCCGGTCTTCCATGGCGAGTACCACCGAGAGCGCGCGGCGGAGCTGGGCATCACCTTCCGGTCCGGCCAGGTCCACTCGGACGGGGAGCAGATGGCCGAGCTGGGACGCCTGCTCGAAAAGGGCCGGCTGCGCGTCGGCCTGGACTCCGTCTTCCCGCTCGCCGAGGCCGCGAAGGCCCACGAACGGGCGGAGCGCGGGCACATCCAAGGGAAGATCGTCCTGCGGGTGGCGCCCGATCAGACCGGCAGCCCGGCCTCCAGGTAGCCGAGGGCCTCGTCGAGAAGGGCGGGCAGCGAGGCCGCGTCGTCCCGCTCGACCCAGGTGAACAGGACCGGCAGCATGACCCCCACGACCGCGCCGACGAGGGTCCGTACGGCGGGGCTGTGGGGGTCGCGGCCGGTGCGCTCGGCCACCGCGCCCGCGAGCATGTTCACCGTGACGAGCAGTCCCTCCACGGTCCGGGCCCGCAGGGCGGGCACGGACGCCGACAGCTTGCTCCGGGCGAGGACCCCGTCCAGCTCCTCCGGGTCCATCGACGCGAAGGCCGAGCGGAACGCGGCGCGGATGGCGGCCAGCGGGGGCAGGTCCGGCGGCTGGGCCTTGATCGCCTCCATGAGGATCGGGTCGTAGTCGTCCTGGGTGACCACGTCCTCCTTGGTGGGGAAGTAGCGGAAGAACGTGCTCGGGGAGACCTCCGCCGCCTCCGCGATCTGCTCGACCGTCGTGGCCTCGTACCCCTGCTCCGCGAACAGCCGCAGGGCCTCCTCCTGGATGGTCCTGCGGGTCTTGGCCTTCTTGCGCTCGCGCAGGCTCGTGACAACGCGATCGGAGGGGTGCGGAGTCCGGTCAGCGCGCTGTGGTGAGCTCATGCCCTGATTCTGCCGTCTTTCCGCTCTCGGCCGTACTCCCCGGTAGGAAGACCGCCACCAGGACGGCGGCCAGCGCCGACGCGGCGCAGCACACCAGCAGCACCAGGTCCATGCCGCTCACGAACGCCTCCCTCGCGGCGTCCAGGAGCGCCGCGTTCCCCGTGCGGGCGGCCAGGGCCGCCGCCGCCGTGATCGAGTCGCCCGCCGCCTCCGGGACGCCCTCCGGCAGTCCGGAGGCGTACGCCGCCGAAAGCACGCTGCCGAGGCCCGCCACGCCCAGCGCGCCGCCGACCTGACGCACGGTCTGCAGGGTCGCCGAGCCCGAGCCCGACCGCTCCTCCGGCAGCGTGGCGAGCACGCCGTCCATGGCGGGGACCATGGCCAGGCCCACGCCCGCGCCGAGGACGGCCAGCCACGCCGCGACGAACCCGTACCCGGAGGACGCCGAGGTCGTCGCGCCCACGCCGAAACCGGCGGCGAGCACGACCAGGCCCGCCGGCATCACCACGCGCAGGCCGAGGCGCGCCGTGAGCCGCTCTCCGGTCAGGCCGCCGAGCATGAGCCCGGCCACCATCGGGATCACCCGTACGCCGGTGCCGAAGGCGTCGTGCCCCAGCACGGCCTGCAGGTGCTGCGGGACGACGAACAGCACGCCCGACATGCCGAGGCTCACGAACGTCGCGCCGGCCGCGCCCCAGACGAAGACGCGGCTGCGGAACAGGCCGAGATCGGTCATCGGCTGCCTGACACGGGCCTCGACGCGGACGAACACCGCCAGCAGCGCCGCCCCCACGCCGAGAGCGGCCAGTACGCGGAGGTCGCCCCAGCCGCGCGCCGGGACCTCGATGACGCCGTAGACCAGGGCCGCCAGGCCCGTCACCGACAGCAGCGCGCCGGGAACGTCGGTCCGGGGCGCGGCGGGGTCGCGTGACTCGGGGATGAACACGGCCGCCGCCACCGCCGCGACGACGACCACGGGGATGTTGACGAGGAAGATCGAGCCCCACCGGAAGTGGTCGAGCAGGTAGCCGCCCACGACGGGGCCGAGGGGCAGGCCGAGCGCCATGGCGGCGGTGAAGACGGCGATCGCGCGTCCGCGCTGGGCCGGAGGGAAGATCACCGGCAGGATCGAGGTCGACAGCGGCATGATCACCGCGCCGCCCGCGCCCATGAGCGCACGGGCCGCGACCAGGGTGCCCGTGCTCGTCGCGAAGGTCGCGAGCAGCGACGCGATCCCGAAGGCCGCCAGACCGGCCAGCAGCAGGCGCCTGCGGCCGAAACGGTCCCCGAACGCGCCCGCCGGGAGCATCAGCGCGGCGAACGGAACCATGTACGCGTCCACGATCCACTGCAGGTCGCCGGTCGTGGCGTGCAGATCGGCCGCGAGCGTCGGCAGCGCCACGTTGAGCACCGTCGCGTCCATGCCGATGACCAGGGCGCTCAGCACGAGGGCGCCGAGCGCCCACCACCGAGAAGTGAGAGTAGCCATGTTTTGAGAGTAACTCTTAAAAAGTAGCAACTGTCAATCTCGGCCATACGGCGGGCAGCGATGTAATGTTGATTACATGAATGCAGAAGAACAGCTGAGTGCCTGGTTCACCGGCCGGTTGCCGGAGAACTGGTTCGCCGGGACCCCCCAAGTCGTGGTGGATCGTGAGGAGATCACCGTGCTGGGCACGCTTCCGCCGCTGTCGGTGACCGAAGGGCTCCCCGACCTGGAGCGCGCGGCGGCGATGGAGGGGTACGTCGAGCGGTTCCGCGAGGAGACGCGCGAGCGCAGGATCGACATCGCCAGGGAGGCGGAGCACCGCTTCCGCCGCAAGGTCTCGTGGGGCGTCATCGTGGGTGGCGAGACAGTGATGTTCACCACTCTTTCCGTCCCGGTCATGACCCGGTTGCGCCAGCCGGAACGGCAGGTCCTCGACACCCTGGTCGCCGCGGGTGTCGCGCGCAGCCGCAGCGACGCGCTGGCCTGGTGCGTCAGGCTCGTCGGCAAGCACACCGACAGCTGGCTCGCTGACCTGCGCGATGCCCTCCAGCACGTCGACCGGATCAGGGCGGAAGGCCCCGGCGGATTGGACTGAACCAATTCCCGGAGAGGTCTGGACCATTCGAATTGGCCTATACCAATGTGTAAGGCCGGTGGGGCGGGTAAGGGAGAGGAGGACGTTTTTTTCAACAGGGCCAGAGTGGGTAAGGTCCCACAACATCACGGCCGCTGCCTGCGCTGATGTGGTCTTGGGCCGTGAAGTCGAGAATGGCGTCGATTTAACGGAGTGGAAACACGGTGGTCTACTCCAATTGGCTTCGGAAGCCATTCGTCGCTGATGATGCTCTGGCCCTGAGAGATTAAGGAGCCGCCCCCGTGTCCATTTCAGTACAGGTACCGACGCCCACCACTCACAGCGATCTGGCGGCCTGGGTGACGCAGATCGCGGAGCTGACCCAGCCGGACCGGATCGAATGGTGCGACGGCTCCGAGGCCGAATGGACGCGCCTGACCAACCTTCTGGTCGAGCAGGGCACCTTCAAGCGGCTGGTCAAGCGTCCCAACAGCTTCTACGCGGCCTCGGACCCGAGCGACGTCGCCCGTGTGGAGGACCGCACGTTCATCTGCTCGGAGCGTGAGGAGGACGCCGGGCCCACCAACAACTGGATCGCGCCCGGCGAGATGCGCCGCACGTTCGCCACCCTGTTCAAGGGCTGTATGCGGGGCCGGACGATGTACGTCGTGCCGTTCTGCATGGGCCCCCTGGGCGGGAACATCTCGCAGCTCGGCGTCGAGATCACCGACTCGCCGTACGTCGTCGTGTCGATGCGGATCATGACCAGGATGGGTGACGAGGCGCTGCGCCTCATCGAGGAACGCGGCGACTTCGTCAAGGCGGTCCATTCCGTGGGCGCGCCGCTGGAGCCGGGGCAGGCCGACGTGCCTTGGCCGTGCAGCCAGACCAAGTACATCAGCCACTTCCCGGAGACCCGCGAGATCTGGTCGTACGGCTCGGGCTACGGCGGCAACGCGCTGCTGGGCAAGAAGTGCTACGCGCTGCGGATCGCCAGCGCGATGGCCCGCGACGAGGGCTGGCTGGCCGAGCACATGCTGATCCTCAAGCTCACGCCGCCGCAGGGTGAGGCGCGGTACGTCGCCGCGGCCTTCCCGTCGGCGTGCGGCAAGACGAACCTCGCCATGCTCCAGCCCACGATCCCGGGCTGGAAGGTCGAGACGATCGGCGACGACATCGCCTGGATGCGCTTCGGCCCCGACGGCCGGCTGTACGCGATCAACCCGGAGGCCGGCTTCTTCGGCGTCGCGCCGGGGACCGGCCAGTCCACCAACGCCAACGCGATCGAGACGCTGTGGGGCAACAGCATCTTCACGAACGTCGCGCTGACCGACGACGGCGACGTCTGGTGGGAGGGCCTCACGGACGAGCCGCCCGCGCACCTCACCGACTGGAAGGGCCGTGACTGGACGCCGGAGTCCGGCGAGCCCGCCGCCCACCCGAACGCCCGGTTCACCACTCCGGCCGAGCAGTGCCCGACGATCGCCCGCGAGTGGCAGGACCCCGCCGGGGTGCCGATCTCGGCCATCCTGTTCGGCGGCCGCAGGGCGACCGCGGTGCCGCTGGTGACCGAGTCGCTGAGCTGGCAGCACGGTGTCTTCCTGGGCGCCAACGTGGCCTCGGAGAAGACGGCTGCGGCCGAGGGCAAGGTCGGCGAGCTGCGCCGCGACCCGTTCGCGATGCTGCCGTTCTGCGGCTACAACATGGGCGACTACTTCGCGCACTGGCTCGAGGTCGGCAGGATGACCGACCCGGAGAAGCTGCCCAAGATCTACTACGTGAACTGGTTCCGCAAGGACGCGAACGGCCGCTTCCTGTGGCCGGGCTTCGGGGAGAACAGCCGGGTGCTCAAGTGGATCGTCGACCGGTTGAACGGCGTGGCCGACGCCGTGCCCACGCCGATCGGCAACCTGCCGGCCTCGCTCGACACCGAGGGCCTCGACATCGCGCCCGAGGACATGGAGCTCCTGCTCAGCGTCGACCCCGAGGTGTGGCGCGAGGAGGCCGCGCTGATCCCGCCCCACTTCGAGACCTTCGGCGACCACATGCCGAAGGAGCTGTGGGACGAATACCGCGCCCTGGTCCAGCGGCTCGGCTGAGTCCAGCGGCTCGGTTGAGTGCAGCGGCTCGGCTGATCCACGCGTACGGCCCGCGCGCAGCCGGTCCCGGTGCTGGGACCGGCTGACGGCCGCAGATCGGGGGCCTCCGACCGCGCGACGCGGGTTACTCCGGCCGTGCCCAGGAAAGCTTGAGGAGGGCAGGGCATGCCGGTTCGCCCGCGATAATTGGTGATCGAGCCCCACCGTCGCGAGGAAGAGGGTCGCGTGAGCGAGCGCAGCGAGCGAATCAATGAACACGGCGCGTTTCGCGAAGTGCTGACCTGGGCGCCTCCGGCAGGGACGAACTCCGATGCGGCAGGCGAGGAGGGGGCATGAGCATGCGCGACCTCGTGTACAAGCTGTACGAGCGCAGGCTCGAACGGAAGCTGTCCTCCGACCAGATCCCCCGCCACGTGGGCGTCATCGTGGACGGCAACCGCAGATGGGCGCGGGCCATGGGGCTGCGGGACGTCAGCCGGGGCCATCAGAAGGGCGCCGACAAGATCTCCGAGCTGCTGGTGTGGTGCCGCGAGGCCGGGGTCGAGTACGTGACGCTGTGGCTGCTCTCCACCGACAATCTCGCCAGGGACAAGGCCGAGCTCGAGCCGCTGCTCCAGGTGATCGAGAACCTGGTGCAGGATCTCGTGGACCAGGGATGGCACCTCAACCCCATGGGCTCGCTCGACCTTCTGCCCGATCACACGGCTCGTGTCCTCAAACACGCAAAAGAAACCACATCGCATCGTCCAGGCCTGATTGTGAACGTTGCCGTTGGGTATGGAGGAAGGCGTGAGATCGCTGATGCGGTGCGCTCCCTCCTCCAGGAGCATGCCAGCAAGGGCGCGAGTATCGAGGACCTCGTCGAGGTCCTCGACGTCGAGCACATCGCGGAGCATCTCTACACGCGCGGCCTGCCCGACCCGGATCTCGTCATCCGGACCTCGGGAGAGCAGCGACTCTCCGGATTCCTGCTCTGGCAGAGCGCCCACTCCGAGTTCTACTTCTGCGAGGCCTACTGGCCCGACTTCCGCAGAGTCGACTTCCTGCGGGCGCTCCGCTCGTACGCCGCACGGCACCGTCGGTACGGCTCCTGAGACGGTACGTGACCAGCATCTTTTAACCAGCGTAAACCTATTGGGCTGGGGAGAATCGTTACGTAACGTGGTAGCTGAGCGGCCGTCGAGGGGATCGGCGGCCACCACCTCGGGAGAGGGCCCGTCCTTGCGCGACCACCATGCGAGGAGGGCCGGAGCCCCGGTCTGCCTTCGCAGGTCACGGGCCCGGTCCGTTCACCACCAGTCAAGGCAGGGCGCCCACCTCAGGCGCCCGGGGGAGAACGCGTGGCAGTGTCCTCGAGCAACCCGTCCACATCCCGCACCTACGTTCTGGACACGTCCGTCCTGCTCGCCGACCCGGCGGCGATGAGCCGCTTCGCCGAGCACGAGGTCGTCGTCCCGATCGTCGTCATCACGGAACTGGAGGCCAAGCGCCACCACCCCGAGCTCGGCTACTTCGCCCGGGAGGCTCTGCGCTTCCTCGATGACCTCAGAGTGCGGTACGGACGGCTGGATGAGCCCATGCCGATCGGCGACGGGAACATCCGGGTCGAGCTGAATCATAGTGATCCGTCCTGTCTCCCGGCGGGCTTCCGCCTGGGCGACAACGACACCCGCATCCTCACCGTCGCCCAGAACCTCGCGGCGGAGGGCAAGGACGTGGTGCTGGTGTCGAAGGACCTGCCGATGCGGGTCAAGGCGGCGTCCATCGGCCTGGCCGCGGAGGAGTACCGCGCGGGCATGGTGGTCGAGTCCGGCTGGACCGGCATGGCGGAGCTCCAGGTCACCACGGAGGAGATGGACGCCCTCTTCGAGTCCGGCACGGCCGACATCGACGAGGCGCGCGACCTGCCGTGTCACACCGGCCTGCGGCTGCTGTCGAGCCGCGGCTCCGCGCTCGGGCGCGTCCTGCCGGACAAGTCGGTACGTCTGGTGAGGGGTGACCGTGAGGTCTTCGGGCTGCACGGCCGGTCGGCGGAGCAGCGGATCGCGCTCGACCTGCTGATGGACCCCGACGTCGGCATCGTCTCGATGGGCGGCCGGGCCGGCACCGGCAAGTCCGCCCTGGCGCTGTGCGCGGGCCTGGAGGCGGTGCTGGAGCGCCGCCAGCACCGCAAGATCATTGTCTTCCGCCCCCTGTACGCCGTGGGCGGCCAGGAGCTCGGCTACCTGCCCGGCTCGGAGAACGACAAGATGGGCCCGTGGGCCCAGGCGGTCTACGACACGCTGGGCGCGGTCACGTCGCCCGAGGTCATCGAGGAGGTCATCGACCGGGGCATGCTGGAGGTCCTGCCGCTGACCCACATCCGCGGCCGTTCCCTCCACGACGCCTTCGTGATCGTGGACGAGGCGCAGTCGCTGGAGCGCGGCGTGCTGCTGACCGTGCTGTCCCGCATCGGCGCCAACTCGCGGGTCGTGCTCACCCACGACATCGCCCAGCGCGACAACCTGCGGGTGGGCCGGCACGACGGCGTCGTCGCCGTGGTGGAGAAGCTCAAGGGCCACCCGCTGTTCGCCCACATCACGCTGACCAGGTCCGAGCGGTCGCCGATCGCCGCCCTGGTGACCGAGATGCTGGAGAACATCACGCTCTGATCCGTCCCGTCACGGGGGGAGATGGCCGTTCTTGGGGGCCAGATCCCAGAACTCCCGGCAGGTGTGGACCTTCAGGGGGCCGTTCCTGTCGGGAGTCGCGTGAGCGATCTCCACGGCCCAGATCTCCGGGCGCAGCCGCGCCGTACAGGTGATCTGGGCCATGGCGGTCCTGGTGATCTTCCAGCCGCTGACGAAGAGCCGTACGCGCAGGCTGAGGGTGTTGTCGGGATCGTTGCGGCTGCCCGCGTCCGGGGTGTACCTGACGAGCTGCACCTGGGCCAGCGTGAGCCCGGTCAGCGCGGTGGACAGGCGGTTCGACGGCCGCCCGCTGGCCGCGAACAGCGCGTCCAGCACGTCGTTGACGTGCGGCGAGCGTGCCGCGACCCGGGTGGGCCACAGCCGGCCGTCCCGCAGCAGGTAGATCGTGACGAGGGTGGGGGTGCCGCTGATGACCGGCGCGGGGCCGGCGTCGACCACCCCGGTCGGCGCGACCCCGCAGGCCGCCGGTGCCGTCAGCAGCGTCGCGAGCAGGGCCGCGGTCGCGCGCCTGATCCGTTTCATGGTTTGGGGATCCAGACGCGGAAGAGGGTGCCGGGGTCGCAGCGCTCTGCCGTGATCGAGCCGCCGTGCAGTTCGGCGTTGGCCTTCGCGATGGCCAGGCCGAGACCGCTGCCCACGCTCCTGGCCCGGTCGGTGCCCGCCTTGTAGAAGCGGTCGAAGACGTGGGGGAGGACCTGCTCGGGGATGCCGCTCCCGTGGTCGCGCACGCTCACCTCGAGCGCTCCGTGATTCTCGCCGCCGACCGCCACCCGCGCGCTCACCACCACGGGAGGCGCGCCGTGGTTGAGCGCGTTGCCGACGAGGTTGGCCACGATCACGTCGAACCTCCGGGCGTCCAGGGAGAACGTGAGCCCGACGGGCACGGTGAGCTTCACCCGGTCGGCCCAGCCGCGCACCTCCAGGCAGTCGGCCAGCGTGTCGCCCACGTCGACGGTCTCCCGGCGGAGCGTGGCGGCGCCCGCGTCGAACCGGCTGATCTCGATGAGGTGCTCGACCAGCACCCGCAGCCTGTCGATCTCGCGGACGACGATCCGCACGGCCTCCCCGGCGTCGTCGGGCAGGTCGTCGGCGTCCTCCGACAGCATGTCGGTCACCGCCGTCATCGCGGTCAGCGGCGTGCGCAGCTCGTGGGAGACGTCCGCGACGAAACGCCGTGACATCGACTCCAGCGTCCGCAGCTCCGAGACCGTGTCCTCCAGCGCCGCCGCCGTCTCGTTGAACGTCGCGGTCAGCTCCGCCAGCTCGTCCCTGCCTCGCACGGGGAGGCGGACCTGCAGCTCACCGGCGCCGAGCGCGCGGGCGGCCGCACCCAGCCGGCGTACGGGCAGCAGCACCCGCCGGGCCGACAGCAGGGCCAGGGTCAGCGCCAGGGCGAGCGTGATGCCCCCGGCCTGCGCGAGGGCGGCCTTGAGGCGGGACAGCACGCCCTCCTCCTCCGACAGCGGCACGAAGACGTAGGCCGTCAGGCCCGTCGGGCGCAGCACGCCGTCGCGGGTGGCCCGCTGGATCTGCGTGGCGACGATCAGCCACGGACGGTCCCCGAGCAGCACTCTCTGGTAGACCAGCCGCCGGGCCGCCTGCCAGCGGAGCTGGTCGGGCACGTCGGTCATGGTGAACCTGGCGCCGGTGTTGGAGCGCCGGTGGTCGCCGTAGGTCACGATGACGGTCCGCTCCGGGGCCTCGAGCGCCTGCACCACCTCGCCGAGGTCCTCCTCGGTGACGGTGGTGTCGCTCGGCCAGACCACGTCGCTCGCGCCGATCGGCAGCGTGATCCTGGACAGCGTCTCGCGCACGTCGGCGACCGCGCCCCGCTCCGCACGCTCCAGGAGCCCCCGTCGGACGATCTGGTATCCCAGGCCGGCCACCATGGCGGACGCGGTGACCGCCACCAGCAGGAAGGTGATCACCAGCCGAGCCCGCAGCCCGGTGGGCACCCAGGTCATGTCGGGATCATGGCGGGCTGAAGCGGTACCCGAAGCCGCGCACGGTGTGGATGTAGACGGGGTCGGCGGGCACCGGCTCGATCTTGGCCCTGATGCGCTGCACGCACGCGTCGACCAGCCGGGAGTCCGCCACGTGCGTGTGGTCCCAGACGGCGCGCAGGAGGTAGCGGCGGTTGAGCACCTGGCCGGGGTGGCGGACCAGTTCGAGCAGCAGGCGCAGCTCGGTCGGGGTGAGGTGGATCTCCTTGCCCGCGAGGCTCACCTTGAGGGCGCCGCGGTCGATCACGAGGTCGCCGAAGGTGAGCCGGTCGGGCGATGCCGACTCGAGGCGGCGCAGAATGGCGCGGATGCGGGCGTCCAGGACCCGCGGCTCGACCGGTTTGACGACGTAGTCGTCCGCGCCGGCCTCCAGCCCCACCACCACGTCGAGGTCGTCGCCCCTGGCCGTGAGCAGGATGATCGGCAGCGGGTCGAGCCTGCGGATGCGGCGGCACACCTCGACCCCGTCGATGCCAGGCAGCATGACGTCGAGGATCGCGATCTCGGGGCGGCGGGAGCGTACGTGGTCGAGGGCCTCCTCGCCGGTGGCGTACGCGGTCACCGAGTGGCCCTGCCGGGTGAGCGCGAGCTCGAGTCCAGCACGGACCGAGGGGTCGTCTTCGACCAGGAGGATGCCTGCCACCCGGTCATTATGGTGCGGACCTCGCCAATTCCCCTATTTGTCATGGTCCTGTGACCCCGTCCGCACGCCATCATCAAGAAGCGGGAGCAGGCTGGTGCAGGGCACCCATGCCTCTCCCTGTGGCGAAAAATGTGACCAAAATCACATTTTGGGGGAAAGTCCATGTGATCGGCGGTCGGGTCAAGACGTCACCAAACAGGTACCACGATTCGGTTGCGGAGCACCCCCCACCACAGGGCAAGCTCATAAGCCGTGAGCTCTGGTCAGCAGTTGAAGGATCGTCCCCGCGCCTCCCGGTCCCGGCGGGGAGCCGGCGGCCGCTCCGGGCCGGGCCGGCTGACCCCCAAGCGGATCGCGATCCTCGCTGTCAGCGTGGCCGTGGTCGCGGGCGGGGCGGCCTTCGTGATCCGCACGTCGATCGAGCACGGCAACGCGCCCAAGCAGGTGCTGGGCCCGGACAGCTTCCTCGCCCTCGACCCGAACGCGCCCGACCCCGAGACCGACATCCTCAAGGAGCAGGCGGTCCAGGCGCTGCGCAAGGACAGGCTGGAGAGCACCCGCGACGACCGGAGGAAGGGTCTCGACCCGGTCGAGATCGCCCAGAAGGCCCCCGGAGGCGGCGGCTTCACCCCGGCCGACTTCCCGCCCGGCTCCTCTCCGGATCCCGGCAGCAACAAGGCGCTCGGCAAGCAGATGGCCGAGGCGCGCGGCTGGGGCGGCGAGTGGGGCTGCCTGGAGAAGCTGTGGGACAGGGAGAGCCACTGGAACGAGCGGGCCATGAACCGCTACAGCGGCGCCTACGGAATCCCCCAGGCGCTGCCCGGCAGCAAGATGGCGAGCGCGGGCTCCGACTGGCAGACCAACCCCGCCACCCAGATCAAGTGGGGTCTCGGCTACATCGCCGGCCGCTACAAGACGCCCTGCGGCGCCTGGGCGCACTCCCAGTCCACCGGCTGGTACTAGTTTCCGCCGGTCGCGGCGCCTGAACCGCGAAACTCTGGTCAGGGTTTCTCGACCTTTCGGCAAGCCCGAGCGTACGGCGGGGGTCGCACTGCACCCTTGGCCTCATGGGTGTGAAGGTCAGCGTGGTTATGCCCGTGTCCAACCCCGGGCTGTCGAACGACGCCTTCGGCGCGTGTGTGCGCTCGGTGCTGGAGCAGTCGCTGCCGCCGGACGAGTACGAGGTCGTCTTCGCGGACGACGGCTCGACGGACGGGACCCGCAGGCGGCTCGACGCGATCGCCGAGCAGCGCGACAACGTGCGGGTCCTGCACCTCGACCACAGCGGCTCGCCCGCGCGCGGGCGCAACGTCGGCCTGTCGGTGGCCCGCGGCGAGTACGTCTACCTGCTCGGCCAGTACGACAGGCTCGAGCCGCACGCCCTGGAGCGGATGTACGACAGGGCCGTGGAGACCGACGCCGACGTGCTGATCGGCAGGCTCGCCGACCAGGGGCCGCCGCCGGCCGCCTTCGCCCGCGACCGCGACCGGGCCGACGTGCTGCGCGACCACCTCCTCGCGCTGCCGACGGCGCACAAGCTGTTCAGCCGCGACTTCCTGGAGACCTGCCAGCTCCGCTTCGCCGACCGGCCGCTGTCCGAGCAGGCGTTCGTGACCAGGGCGTACCTCGCCGCGAAGGTGATCGCGGTGCTGGCCGACGAGATCTGCTGCCACCTCGGCCCGGCCTCCCCCGGAACGGCCGAGGAGGAGACGCCGGACGCCGAGGCGCTCTTCGACGGCCTCAACGCGATCTTCGATGTGGTGGACGCCTACACCGAGCCGGGCTCGCAGCGGGAGCGCATCCAGGCCCACTGGTATCGCACGCTCGGGCTGCGCCGTCTCGCCGGCGCGCGGTTCCTCGCCGCCGCGCCGGACGAGCGGATGGTCCTGTTCTCCTTCCTGCGCCGCTTCACCCTCGACCGCTTTCCCGCCGCGCTCGACGTCCACCTGCCCGCCCACCTGCGCGCCCGTACGGCGCTGCTGCGCCTGGACCGTCTCGACGCGCTGGTCGCGCTCGCCGAGGCGTCCCGGGGCACCAGGCTCAGCGCGGAGCTGCGAGAGCTGCGCTGGGACCAGGGCGTGCTGCTGCTCGACTTGAGCGTGGAGCTCCTGCGGGCCGGGGGCGGTCCGCTGTGGCTGCGGCAGCGGGGCGACCGGCTGCTGTGGGCCCCGCCTCCCGGGGTCGAGGGCCTGCTCGACGGCCTGCTCGACGACGAGGGTGCCGACGTGACCGACGCGGTGCGCAGGGCCCGCGTGGAGGTCTGCGTCCGCCATGTTGAGACCGGGGTGCTCCACGCGCTGCCGGTCACCTGCTCGGTGGGCCGCGCGGGCCTCGGGGACCACGCGCGCGGCGGCCAGGTGCGCGTGTGGGTGAACGGCCAGGCCCGCCTCGACGCCGGCGCGGCGGCTCTCGGACGGCCGCTGCCCCCCGGGCTGTGGGAGGTCCACGTGCGCATGCGGGGCGTTCACGCGGGCCGCACCCGGGTGGCCCGCCCCGCCCTGCCGATGAGCTGTGCCGGCGCGCTCGCGGGCGAGCCCAGGCGGCTCGTCGTGCCGTGCTGGTCGGAGCGCGGCGAGCTGGGCGTCTGCGTGGAGCCGAAGTCGTTCCCCGAGTCGATCGCGCTGGTCTCGTCCCGCGCCACCGTGGCCAGGCAGGAGGGGCATGTCTTCGTCGTCGTGCCCGTGCCGTACGTGCCGCCGAGCGGCGGGCCGCCGGCCGAGCTGGTGCTGCGCGAGCAGGACGGGCGCGGGCGCAGCATGGTCGTGCCCGCGCTGGTCGAGCCGGGGATACCCGGCCGGGTGGCCGGTCAGCTCGTCGCGCGGGTGCCGGTGAGCCGGATCGGCGGGGACGACTGCCTCGGCCCGGGCTCCTGGCGGCCCGCGCTCCGCGTCGATCAGAAGGACGTGGACCTGCTGTTCGGGCTGACGGTGCGCCGCGGCGGGCAGGTGCACGTCCTGCCCGCCGGGGCTTCGCCGCAGGCCCCCTCACTGCTGCGGCGCATCGCCGTCCGCGTCCTGCGCGAGCGCCGCTGACGTCGATTCGGGCTGCCTACCCGCGCAGGTGCGCGAGCAGCGCCGCGCGGAACTCCGCCGGCCTGTCGAGGTGCGGGCCGTGGCCGGCGCCCTCGACGACGACCTCCCGGTAGGGGCCGTAGCGCTCCAGCACGGCCCGCGTCTGGGCCACCATGGGCTGGGCGGGCGTGCCGTCCCAGCCGGGAACCGCACCGATCGCCCCCAGGTGCGCGAGGTCGAACAGCGACGTGTCCGAGACGATCACGTCCTGGTCGCCCCTGATCCACAGGATGGGCGGCTTCGGGTCGATCTCGTGCAGGTCGTCGATGCGGAAGTTGGTCGGCGCGATCGTGTTGAGCACGCCCCGCTTGCCCGGGGCCACGCCCGGCCAGGCGTCCGAGGGCAGGGAGTCGCCTGGGTAGTGGTCGTCGCCGATCCGGGTGGACAGCATCGACTCCACGAACGCGTCCTCCTCCTCGCCCAGGTCCGTCCCGGCGGCGACGTACGTGGCGCGCAGCACGTTCCGGGGCGAGACGGGGGAGTCGGCCGACCGGTCGCCCGCCAGGAGCGCCGCCACGAACTCGGGGTTGGCCGCGCCGCCGCCGGAGCCCACGCCGTCGGGGCGGGTGAGCACGCCGTCCGCGCCCGTGGTGCCGCCGAAGCCGTACGGCGAGACGGGGTTGACCAGCGTGGCGCTGCGGACGGCCTCGGGCCGGTCGCGCATGGCCTGCATGACGACCCCGCCGCCGAGGCTCCAGCCCACGAGGTGCGCGGGCCCGCGGTTCTCGAGCGACAGGTGGTCGAGCAGCGCCAGGACGTCGTCGGAGTAGTCGCGCACGCCCCGGCTCGCGTCCACGGGCTCGGGGTCGGAGTCGCCGAAGCCGCGCAGGTCGAGCGCGTACGGACGGAACCCCTCCGCGGCGATCGCGGTCATCGTCGAGCGCCAGAACGCGCTGGAGGAGACGTTGCCATGCACGAACAGCACCGGGTCGCCCGCCGAGTCCGGCACGGACAGGACGTTGAGGGTCAGCCGGGGCGTGCTGACGCGCTCGGCGGATATGGGCAGGGTCATGGTGTTGCTCCCAGTGTGCAGGTGTTCTCGAGGTCGCCCGTGGAGGGGCGAGGCAGGGTGGCGTCCGGGGGCGGCGGCGTGCCCGTGCCGATCCACGCCTCCAGCGCGGTGAACGCGCTGCGGAAGCAGGGCAGCAGCGGCCGCAGCCGGTCGGGGAAGGCCGGGTAGAGGCTGTCGACGTGGTTGCCGCCCTCGACTCGGTAGTAGCGCAGCAGCCGGTCGCGGTGGCGGTCGGCGATCATCTTGGCGTAGACGTCGGAATCCTCGCGGATCGGCAGCAGCGTGTCCAGGGTGCCGTGCACGATGACCAGCGGCCGCCTGATCTTCCCGGTGACGCTCACCCGCGCGACCGCCTGCTTCACGGCCGCGGGCCTGGAGGCGTAGTCGTAGTCCGTGTCGCAGCCGGGCGTGCCGGAGGCGCAGAACGGCGTGCCCGCCTCGGTGTCGCCGTCGTAGGCGGGGTCGAACTCCTCGCGGTAGAGGCGCTGGGTGAGGTCCCAGTAGTACTGATAGTGGAACGGCCACAGGAAGTCCGACTCGGGCGCGAAGCCGGCCGCCGCGACCCCGGCCGCGTCGCCCTTGGCATACGCCCGCAGAGCGGGCGGCAGGAACGTCAGCAGGTTGGGCCCTTCGGGCGTGAAGAGCGTGCCCTCCCAGTCGACGCCGCCGTCGAACAGGTCGGGACGGTTCTCGATCTGCCAGCGGACCAGGTAGCCGCCGTTGGACTGGCCGGCCGCGATCGTCGTGCGGGCCGGCCTGCCGTACCGCTGCCGGACGACGGCCTTGGCGGCGACCGCCAGCTCGCTGACCCGGCGGTTCCACTCGGCCACCGCGTCGCCGGGCCGCGCGCCGTCGCGGTAGAAGTTGACGCCGGTGTTGCCCTTGTCGGTCGCGGCGTACGCGTAGCCCTTGGCCAGCGCCCAGTCGGAGATCGTGAAGTCGTTGGCGTACGTCTCCCGGTTGCCGGGCGACCCGGCGACGACCAGGCCGCCGTTCCATCGCTCGGGCAGCCGGACGACGAACTGCGCGTCGTGGTTCCAGCCGTGGTTGGTGTTGCCGGTGGAGGTGTCGGGGAAGTAGCCGTCGATCTGCATGCCGGGCACGCCGCTGGGGTTGACGGCGCCGGGGGAGTTGAGGCCCGACCAGTCCGACTGGTCGGTGTGCCCGGAGGCCAGCGTGCCCTTCGTGGTGAGATCGTCGAGGCAGGCGATCACCTGCTTCTGCGCGCCCGGCACGGTCACACTCGGGCAGGCGGCGGCCTCGGACGGGATGGCCGCGGCCAGGGGGAGGGCCAGCGCCAGCGCGGCCAGCATGACGGAACCGGGGCGCATCAGGCCTCCTTCACGATCGCGGCGGTCTGGGCGGCGCCCGAGGTCGGCTCGATGGCCGACAGGTCGCGGTCGCGGGTCTCCCTGGAGGCGATCACCGCGATGATCGTGAGGATCGCCGCCGCCACGACGTAGACGGAGACCGGGACGCTCGATCCGTACGCGTCGAGCAGGGCGACCGCGATCAGCGGGGCCACGCCGCCGGCCGCGATCGAGGCGAGCTGGTAGCCGATCGACACGCCCGAGTAACGCATGCGGGTGGCGAACAGCTCGGAGAAGAACGCCGCCTGCGGGCCGTACATCGCGCCGTGCAGCAGCAGGCCGACGGTCACGGCCACGGTGACCAGGGCGAAGTTCTTGGTGTCGATCAGCGGGAAGAACGCGAAGGCCCACAGGCCGACGCCGACGGCGCCGAGAAGGTAGACCGGCCTGCGGCCGAGCCGGTCCGACAGCGCGCCCCACAGGGGGATCGTGACGAAGTGGAACGCCGAGCCGATCAGCACGGCGTTGAGCACGGTGCCCTTGGGCAGTCCCGCCGCCGTCGTGCCGTACACGAGGACGAACGCGGTGATCACGTAGTAGGAGACGTTCTCGGCCATCCGGGCGCCCATCGCCACCAGCACGTCGCGCCAGTGGTGGCGCAGCACGCCGGCGATGGGGGCCTTCGGCGCGGGCTCCTGCCGCTCGAGCGCCTCCTGGAACACCGGCGACTCGGTGACCGTCAGCCTGATCCACAGGCCGATCAGCACGAGCACGCCGGACAGCAGGAACGCGACGCGCCAGCCCCAGGCGAGGAAGGCGTCGTCGGGCTGCACCGCGGCCAGCAGCGCCAGCACGCCGGTGGCGATCAGGTTGCCGCCGGGGGCGCCGGCCTGCGGCCACGACGCCCAGAAGCCGCGGTTGCGGGGGTCGCCGTGCTCGGAGACCAGCAGCACCGCGCCGCCCCACTCGCCGCCGAGGGCGAAGCCCTGCACCAGGCGGAGCGCGGTCAGCAGCAGGGGCGCGCCCGCGCCGAGGGCGGCGTACGTCGGCAGGCAGCCGATCAGGAACGTCGACCCGCCCATCAGGAGCAGGCTGATGACGAGCAGCCGCTTGCGGCCGAGCCGGTCGCCGTAGTGGCCGAAGACCAGCCCGCCGAGGGGCCGGGCGACGAAGCCGACGGCATACGTGAGGAACGCCAGCAGCGTGCCGGTCAGCTCGTCCTCGGTGGGGAAGAACAGCTTGTTGAATACCAGAGCGGCGGCCGAGCCGTACAAGAAGAAGTCGTACCACTCGATGGTGGTGCCGATCAGGCTGGCCCCGACGACCTTTCCGATCCGGGCAGGTGGGGTGTTTGCCATGGGAACTCCTCCGATGGGGGGTTCCGCACACGGTATGCAGTGACCGAGGTCACTCCTATGGGGCGACGCCACACACCTCAGGCGTCCGGCATGTGGGTGCGCAGCCGGTGCAGCCGCAGGGCGAGCTGGATCTCCAGGGCACGCTCGGGCTCCTGCCAGTCCTCGCCGAGCAGCTGCCCCACCCGGTCGAGCCGCTGGGTCACCGTGTTGACGTGGATGTGCAGGGCCTCGGCCGTACGCGACAGCGAGCCGCCCGTGCCGAAGTAGGCGTTCAGCGTCTTGACCAGGGCGGTTCCCCGGCGGGCGTCGTAGTCGAGCACCGGCCCGAGCGCGCCGGACAGGAAGCCGGACACCTCGCGCCGCTCGCCCACCAGCAGCCCGACGAAGCCCAGCTCCTCGGCGCTCGCGCCGTCGCCCGTACGGCCGAGGGCCACCAGCGCCCCGGCGCAGCGCCGCGCCTCCTGGTAGGCGGACGCCACCGCCGTCACCGGCCCGGAGGCCGGCGCGGCCCCCGCCGTCGCCGGGCGGCCGAGCGAGGCGCTCAGCTCGGCCGCGACGCGCCGGGCCAGCGCGCCGGGCCGGTCGCCGGGCAGCAGCAGCACGACCTCGTCGCCCCGGGCGGTGGCCAGGCCGTGTGCCAGCGTCGCCTGCGACGACGCCCAGAAGGCGCCGCGCTCCCGCTGCCCGTCGTGCCGCGCCACGACCAGCACGTGCGGCGCGTCGAGATCGACGCCGAGCCGCCGCGCCCGGTCGTCCAGCCCGCGTAGCTCGGGGCGGGAGACCAGGTCGTCGAGCAGTTCGCCGCGCACCCGCCCCTCCGCCTCGGCCACGCTGCGGCGAAACAGCAGCAGCAGCGCGGTGACGATCGCGGCGCGCTCCAGGATCCGCTGGTCGGTGTCGGACACCGGGTGGTCGGTCCGCAGGACCAGCGTGCACAGCGGCGCCGCCCCGACGTCCACGGACGCGACGTACGCGTCGCCCCGCTTGACGGTGCGGCCCAGCGCCCGCGAGGACTGGGCGGCGTCGAACACGCCCGCCTCCAGGTCGCCGGACTCGCCCACGAGGGGGCGGCCCTCGTCGTCCAGCACGGTCAGGCGGCCGCCCAGCACCTCGGTGACGACCGCGGCGACGTCCTCGACCCCGCCGCCGCGCAGCACGAGGCCGGTCATCCGGTCGTGCGCGTCGGCGGCCCGCTCGATCGACTCGCTGTGCGCCCTGATCAGGGTGTTCGCCTCGCTCAGCTCGGCCAGCGCGGCCCGGGTCTCCTGGAGCAGCCGGGCGGTGTCGATGGCCACGGCGGCGTGCGCCGCCAGCGAGCACAGCAGCGCCACCTCCTCCTGCGCGAACGGCCTGGCGCTGCGGTTGGCCGCGAACAGCACGCCGATGACCTGCGTGCCGAGCCGCAGCGGCACCCCGAGGATGGCCACCAGGCCCTCCTCGTGGACGGCCACGTCGATCGTGTTCGTGTGCCGGAACCTCGGGTCGGCGAAGTAGTCCGCGGTGTTGTACGGCGTGCCGCTCTGCGCCACCAGCCCGCCCAGCCCGGCGCCCATGGGCAGCCGCAGCCGCCGGAAGCTGGCCGAGATCGACCCGTCGGTCACCCGCATGTAGGTGTCGCCGCGCTCGGGGTCGTTCAGCGTCATGTACGCGATGTCGGTCGCCAGCAGTTGCCTGGACCGGTGCACGATGGCCTCGAGCACCGCGTCGAGGTCGCGCAGCCCGGCCAGGTCGCTGGCGGTGTCGAACAGCGCCGACAGCTCCGCCTCCCGCTTGGCCCGCCGGCGCAGCACGGCCCGCACCTGCAGCGCCGCGACCTTGGCCCGCTCCAGCTCCTCCAGCGTCGCGGAGTCGGCCCCCGCCGCCCTGGCCTGCAGGATCGGGCCCTCGAACTCGACCGCCGACGCCTCCCGGGCGAGCAGGTCGAGGTAGGCGTACGCGCCGTCGGTGTCTCTCTGGGGCGTCGGGGTCAGCGGGCGCTCCATCCTCCGTCGATCGGGATCGAGACGCCGGTGACGAACGATCCCTGCGGGCCGCACAGGTAGGCGACCATCTCGGCCACCTCGTCCGGCTCGACCAGCCGCTTGATCGCGGCGGGGGCGAGCATGATCTGCTCCACCACCTCGTCCTCGCTGATCCCGTGGGTGCGCGCCTGGTCGGCGATCTGGTTCTCCACCAGCGGCGTCCGGACGTAGGCGGGGTTGACGCAGTTGGAGGTCACGCCGTGCGGCGCCCCTTCGAGGGCGATCACCTTCGACAGGCCCTCCAGCGCGTGCTTGGCCGTCACGTAGGCCGCCTTGAACGGCGAGGCGCGCAGGCCGTGCACCGAGGAGATGTTGACGACACGGCCCCAGCCGCGCTCGTACATGCCGGGCAGCACGTCCCGCACGAGCAGGAACGGCGCCTCGACCATCACCCGAATGATCTTGCTGAAGGTCTCGGGCGGGAACTCCTCGATCGGGGCCACGTGCTGGAACCCCGCGTTGTTCACGACGATGTCGGCGTGGAGGCGGGAGTCCGGCGAAGGCGGGAGCTGGCCCCGCCAGGCCACCAGGAACTCCGGATCGGACAGGTCGACGGCCACCGGCGTGCCGCCGATCTCGGCGGCCACCTTGTCCGCGGCCTCGGCGTTGATGTCGGCGACGACGACGTGCGCGCCCTCCGCGGCCAGGCGCCGGGCACAGGCCCGTCCGATGCCGCTCCCCGCGCCGGTGACGAGGGCCGTACGCCCTTCAAGGCTCATGCTGCCTCACGATAGGAACCAGGCTCTTCCCGGCACATGGCGGCCGGAGACATAGATGCCCGCCCGCCTATGTGGGGCGGGTCATGGACAGCACGTCCAGCGCCTGGTCGAGCTGCTCCTCGGTCAGCGCGCCGCTCGCGACGTGGCCGCGCTCGATGACGACCTCCCTGATCGTCTTGCGCTCCTTCAGCGCCTGCTTGGCGATCTTGGCGGCCTCCTCGTACCCCACGTACCGGTTGAGCGGGGTGACGATCGAGGGCGACGACTCGGCGTACTCGCGCAGGCGCTCGACGTTGGCGGTGATCCCGCTGACGCACCGGTCGGCGAGCAGCCGCGACACGTTGGCCAGCAGCCGGATCGACTCCAGCACGTTGCGGGCCATCACCGGCAGCATCACGTTGAGCTCGAACGATCCCGAGGCCCCGGCCATCGTGATCGCGGCGTCGTTGCCCACGACCTGCGCGGCCACCATCGTCACGGCCTCCGGGATCACCGGGTTGACCTTCCCCGGCATGATCGACGAACCCGGCTGCAGGTCGGGCAGGTTGATCTCGGCCAGCCCCGCGCGCGGGCCCGACCCCATCCAGCGCAGGTCGTTGGCGATCTTGTTGAGCGAGACGGCGATCACCTTGAGCATGCCCGACAGCTCGACCAGGCCGTCACGCGCGCCCTGCGCCTCGAAGTGGTCCCTGGCCTCGGTGAACGGCAGGCCGGTCGTCCGGCTCAGCTCGGCGATCACGGACTGCGCCCAGCCCGGTCCCGGCACGTTCACGCCGGTCCCCACGGCCGTGCCGCCCAGCGGCAGCTCGGCCAGGCGCGGCAGCGCGGCCTGGAGCCGTTCGAGCGCCAGCTCGATCTGGGTGGAGTAGCCGCCGAACTCCTGGCCGAGCGTGACCGGCGTCGCGTCCATCAGGTGGGTGCGGCCCGACTTCACCACGTCGGCGAACTCGGTCGCCTTCTCCTCCAGGGCGGTCGCCAGGTGCTCCAGCGCGGGCGTCAGCTCGTGCACCACGGCGTACGTCGCCGCGACGTGGATGGAGGACGGGAAGACGTCGTTGGACGACTGGGCGGCGTTGACGTGGTCGTTCGGGTGGACGGGCCGGCCGAGCCGCTCCTGCGCCAGCGTCGCGACGACCTCGTTCATGTTCATGTTGGAGGAGGTGCCCGAGCCGGTCTGGAAGACGTCCACAGGGAACTGGTCGTCCCAGCGTCCCTCGGCGACCTCCTCCGCCGCCTCCTGGACGGCCTGCGCCATGTCCTTGTCGATGACGCCGTACTCGGCGTTGACCTTCGCACAGGCGGCCTTGATGCGGGCGAGCGCCGCGATGTGCGCCGGCTCAAGCCCCCGGCCGGACACCGGGAAGTTCTCCACCGCCCGCTGCGTCTGGGCCCGCCACTTCGCACGGACGGGCACCCGGACCTCGCCCATGGAGTCGTGCTCGATGCGGAATTCGTCCATGCCTCAGTCCTATCAGGAGCCGGTGCCCGCGCCCCGCACGCCGGGCTCGGACCGGCAAGGGGGTGCGACGGGCTCCACCTCTCAGGATCGCGCTCCGAGCCGGTTGAGTACGGCCGCCAAATCTGCCTCTGCGTCATCGAGCTCGGCGGACCAGTCGCGCTCGGGCCGGACTCTTCTCAGGGTTCGGTAGACGTCCACGACCTGCCTGCTCACGTCCAGGTGCTCATGCAGGCGGCCTTCGTCGCTCAGCCGCGGGCAGATCCTCTTGAGAACCGCCGAGAGATCGACCAGCCCCTCGGCGTCGTCCTGCTCGCCGAGGCGGCGAATGTCCTCGCCGAGCCGCTCGGCGATGAGAGCGAAGAAGCTGAAGATCCCGCTCTTGTTCGAGAGTTCTCGGACACCACCGCTCAACGACGCGTCGAACGCCTCCTCGTAGAGGCCCGCCAGGTCGACGGAGTCTCCCGCGTAGCGGGCCAACGCCAGTTCCAGCAGGATACGGCCGGGCGACTTGCCGATGCCGTCCTCGGACAACGACTCGATGAGGGGCATCCACGCTGATATGTCGTCGAGCGCTGCTATGGGCGGCTCGGCGACGTACGCCAGTGCGTCGGACAGAGGGTTGCAGAGGAAGTGCGCCATGGTGAGCGTGTGCTCTCCCGGCAGCAGCTCATCCCTGTACAGGTTCCACCCCAGAGGAACCATGCCGGGCCGCTCGTCATCCGGGTCTCGCGCGTAGCGGACGACGAGGTCGGGTCCGCCGTCCCGCCACGAACGCTCGACCCGCATTCGTGTGGTGAGGACGAAAAAGGCCTTCCGGCTCAGCCGCGAGTCCCACAGGGACGTCAGGCGATGCCAGGGGTTGCCGGGATGTTCGTCATCGGGGAACAGCCTGGTGCCCGCGATCCCGTCAGCGGTGAGCGAGGCGAGGATCACCAGGTTGGCCGTGTAGTAGGCGTAGCGGGTGATGAAGCCGGACCGCTCGGGCTGGTAGCCGGGGTGGCTTTCACCGGTCCGCGTCTCCGCGCCGTGCAGCAGCCGGACGAGCAGGTCCGTGGCCGGCTCCCGATCGAGAGCGGGGAGCAGATCGCGGAGGAACTCCACGGTCGGGTGCCGCTCGGACAGCAGCGCGAACGACAGCAGCGCGTAGAGGAGTCCGTCGTCCGGCTGCGGCCGGCCGAAGAACGGGTCGGCCGTCGTCACCGCCTCGCGGGCGACCATGCCGCGCAGCACGTCGCGCGTCATCCGCGCGACGAGGTACTCGCCGAAGGTGGCGTGCAGGAACTCGTACGTCTGCAGCGGGGTACCGTCCCGCACGGCGGACGCCTGGTGGACGAAGAAGAACCGCCCGATCACCCGATCGGCGTGCGACAGGGGCGTCTGGAAGCTCGTGCTCTGGACCGCAGGCGCCGGGAGCAGGGAGGCCAGGTCTCGGTTGAGGTCCTCGGTCGTGACCCACTGCCTGCCCCGGTTGAACATCGCGAAGGCGGCGATCGCCAGAGTGCGCAGCTCAAGCTCCACGGCCTGGGCGGCCTGGGAATCCGGGAGCCCCGGCTGGTGCTTGTCCACCTCCCGCCGGGCGAACCGGGTCAGCAGCCGTTCGTACAGCTCCGCCCGGCGGAGCCCGGTCTCGCCGCGCTGGAGGGCGTTGCCGTCGGCGTCGTAGAGCGCGAGCATCAGCAGCAGCAGCGGTTGCGACGCCAACTCGCCGTGCGCCAATGCCGTCTCCGGCGGCAGCGGCCGCACCCCCTGAGCGGTGAAGTACTCCTGGTTCGCGGTGTTCCACACCGCCAGCCAGCGGCGGATCTGCTCCTCCTTGAAGGGTTCGAGCCGGATCGTCAGGCATCCGGGCGGGAAGCGCATCCGGTCGGCGACGGCCGTCCGCGTGGTCACGAGCACGACCGCCGGACGGCCCAGCTCCGCCTCACGGCGCTGGAAGTCGGCCACCCGGCTCAAGTAGTCGGATCGATGGATGCCGGTGGCCTGGAGCAGCTCGTCCAGCCCGTCGAGCATGACGACCGGCAGCGCGCCGTCCGCCGACCGCGCCAGCTCCGGCCAGCTCAGGTGCTCACCGGTGGCCTCCCGCACCGCGGCCTCGATCTGCTCCTGGATCGTCCCGTCGGCAGGCACCTCCCGCAGCGGCACCCGCACCGGGAGATAGTCGCCGTCCGGGAGGCGACCGGCCAGGATCTTGGTGAGCACGGACTTTCCCGCGCCGGGCTGTCCCAGCACGACCAGCGGCATCCTGGCGGCCTCGGGCGAGGTGAAGTAGCGGGCCAGGAACCCTGCCATGTCGTCGCTCGGCTCCCTCTGGTCCCACCACCATTCCGCGCTCGGATCGGCCTGCTCGCCGTACTCGGCCAGCCGGAAGTCCGGGTTCACGTACGCGTCGACGAGTGTGGGCATGCGCATGCCCGAGGGGACCTCGCCGGACTGCGCGATCGGGCGGTCCAGGACGGCCCGATGGGCGCGCGACAGCGTGTGCCGGTGCTCCGGCGTCCTGGTGCGGGCGGCGACCTCGGTGAGCAGCGCCTCCAAATCGCCCAGGCCGGTGTCGACCCGCTGCCGGAAGATCATGTCCTGCCACAGTGCGAACTCGGGAATGTCCAGAGCCAGCCGCCGGTGCAGTTCCTCGTACTTCTGACAGGCGACCTTGGGGAGTTCCCCCTCGATCGCCGTCTTCGCGCGTTCCCATTCGGTCGCGTCCAGGCGATCACGGACCGCCAGCCCGGAGACGAACCTGATCAGCGCCGCGGCCAGTTCGCCGTAGTGACCCCTGATCGCGTCGAGCATGTCGGCGTACGACTGATGGGGCCGGAAACCGGCCGGCCCGATCGTCATCAGCGTGTGGACGAACGATCCCTGCCGTGCGCCGGGCCCGGAGAGCGCCGCCTGCTCGTCCCGGTCGAGGCGGAGCTCCTTCGGATCGAACGGCAGGGGCAGCTTGCCGAGGGCCTCGAAGAACGCCGCGACGACGAGGACCGCCTGGGCCGCCTCCAGCCGGGCCGTGCGGTCATACCGGTTCAGGCCCGTCACCCGGTCGCGGAGCCTGCCGGCCGCCTCGCCCGCGAGCCGTACGGCCTCGTCCTTGACGTCGAACAGGGACAGCACCGGCACGGCCCCGACGAGAGTGCCGGTGAGGACCTTGGCGACCGTGCTCTCCTGCCCGAGCAGGCGCACCGCGTCGGCGTAGCCGATCCCTTTGCGCACCGGTCACCTGGCGAAGACGAAGACGCCCAGGAGGATCAGCGCGAGGACGCCGAAGAGCACGATCCCCATCGTCACGAGCACCCGGGCCTGCGTCTTGGCGTCCGGGCCTGCGGGACTCTGCATCGCGAACAGGTCGGTGCCCAGGCTGGGCGGCCTCCCCGGGACGCCGTCCCCGGGCGGGAAGGCGCCGGGGTGGGGCGGGTGGTGTCCGGCGGGAGGCCCCGGCGTGGCTACGGGGCCGTTCCCGGCGAAGGCGGGGCCGGGTGGCGGGGGCGTCGCCGGTCCCCTCCCGGGCAGCCTGCCGGGCACCGTGGTGCTGTGCCTGTCGGCGGCCTCGGAGACGCGCTGGGGCTCGCCCGCGGCGCCGTTCCGGGAGCCGTCCTGAGGCGGGGAAGGCAGGCGGAGGCCGCCCGCCGGGCGGGGGACGACCATCGTGCGGTTAGCGTCGTCCTCGTCGCCTTCGGCCATCTTCTCTCCAGGAGGTCGGGCGGCGGCGGCCCCAGTGGCGGCCCCAGTGGCGGGCAGGCTGCCGCCGCGGGACTCCGCGGCGTGGGGCCGGTCGGCCGGGCCGTTCCCGCCGGGGCGTGCCTTCGCACCGGCGGGGGGAGCCGGGACGGGCGCCGGGGGCGGGGGCGGCCCCGGCGCCACCGCGGGAATGGCGCCCGTGGGGGTGTCGGCGATCAGCCGCAGCATCGCGGCGGCGCGCTCCGGCGAGAGGCGCGCGGTGTGGTCCTTCACCAGCAGCCCGTCCAGGACCTGGCGCAGCGGCCCGGCCTGGGCGGGAGGGTCGGCCTCCTCCGTCATCAACGCGGCCAGCGTCTCGCCCACCGTCGAGCGCTCATAGGCCGGCCGCCCCTCGACCGCGAAGTACAACGTCGCGCCCAGCGACCACAGGTCGGACTCGGGGCCGGTGTATTCGCCCCGGGCCCGCTCCGGGGCGGTGTATCCCGGCGAGCCGATGACCATGCCGGTCTGGGTGAGCGCGTGGTCGCCCAGCGCCTTGGCGATGCCGAAGTCGGTCAGCACCACTCTGCCCGTCTCGGTCAGCAGCACGTTCGCCGGTTTGACGTCACGGTGCAGGATGTCCTGGGCGTGGGCGGCGCGCAGCGCGCCGAGCAGGTCGTAGCCGATCTCCGCCACCAGACGTGGCGGCAGCGGCCCCTCCTCGTCGATCACCTGTTCCAGCGAGCGCCCCTCGACGAGCTCCATGATGATCCATGGGATGCCGTCGGACACGATCACGTCGTGGATGGTGGCGACGGAGGGATGGCTGACGCGCGCCGCCATGCGGCCCTCGCGCATCATGCGTTCGCGCAGCTCCTGCCGCTGCCGAGGGCTGAGCGAGGGATCCTGGCGGATCTCCTTGACCGCGATCTCCCGGCCCAGCGACCGGTCGTACGCCCGCCAGACGGTGCCCATGGTTCCCCGGCCGATGCGGGTGCGCAGCTCGTAGCGGTCGGCGAGCGGCCGCGGGTGCTGTTCCGGCATATCTAGAAAGATAGCGATTCCATCTTGGAAATCGCTTTCTGGTTACTTGATGAAGATCCTCGGCCAATACCGGCGCGGGAGCAGTATCTTGATCATCTTCGCCACGTGCCGCATCATGGGAATGCGCACGACGTGGTGGAGAGCGGGCTCCGGCGGCTTGCGATGCAGGCCCTCGCTCGGCCGTCGGCGCTGGGACGGCACGGCCGGCGTCTCCCGTGGGTAGCCGGAGTCGCGCGGCTGGCCGCGGTGGTGGCCGGACTGCCCCGACTGCCCCGACTGCTGGTGCGGGCCGCCGAAGGGGCCGCTGTGCGGGCTGCTGTGCCGTAGCTGACCGCTCTGGCCGAACTGGCCGTACTGTCCGGACTGCCCATGCGGGCCGTACAGGTCGTACCGCCCTGAGGCGTACGGGTCGTACGCGTGGGGCTGGCCGTGCTCGGCGGGCCGGTAGAGCTGGCCGTACGGACCCGACTGCCGGTGGGGCCCGGAGTCGCGGTCGCGCGGGGTCACCTTGGGCGTGGGCCGCGACTCGGCGCGGTGCTGGCCACGGCTGCGCTGCGGCGGCTTGCGGGGCTCGGGAGCGGTGGGCTGCGGGGCGGTGGGCGGCGGCGCGGGCCGGCCGGCCCGGAACGGGGAGGCGAACGGGTCCTCGGCCATGCCTCCGGCGGCGACCCTGGACAGCGCGTGGGCGGCGCGGACGCCGTCGAGCCTGGCCGCGGGGTCGATCTGGAGCAGGCCGCGCAGGACCGGGGCGAGCGGTCCCGCCTTGTCCATGGGGATCGGAGCGCCGCTGGTCAGCGCGGCGAGCGCGGCCGCCGCCGTACGACGGCCGTGCAGGCCGCGGCCCTCGACGGCGGTGTAGAGGGTGGCGCCCAGCGACCACAGGTCGGCCGCCGGGCTCGCTTTGTCGCCGAGGACGCGTTCCGGGGCGATGTAGCCGGCGGAGCCGAGGACGATCCCGGCCTGGGTGATGGAGGCGTCGCCCTCCAGGGCGGCCAGGCCGAAGTCGGTCAGCACCGCCCGGTCGTCGTCGGTCACCAGCACGTTGCTGGGCTTCACGTCCCGGTGCAGGATGCCCTTGGCGTGGACGGCGCGCAGCGCGCCGAGCACCTGCCGGCCGATGTCGGCGACCCGGCGCGGCGGCAGCGGGCCCTCCTGACGGATCAGCTCCTCCAGCGACCGCGCCCTGAGCAGCTCCATCACGATCCAGGGACGGTCGTCCTCGGTGATGACGTCGAAGACCGTGATGACCGAGGGGTGGGCGACCATGGCGGTCGCCCGGCCCTCGCGTTCGGTGCGCGCGCACAGCTCCGCCCGCAGGTCCTCGTCGAGGACCAGGGGGAGCCGCACCTCCTTGACAGCCACCTCGCGGTCGAGCAGCTCGTCACGCGCGCGCCAGACAGTGCCCATCCCGCCGCGCCCGACCGGCTCGATCAGCCGATAGCGCGCGGCTAACAGGTATCCGGACGGCGCACGCATGGGTGGCAGCTTACCGATTTGTGTAGTGCGACCTGTAGAGACCATGCCGGGAAATTGTTGAGATCTTCTGTCAAAGATCCTGACAACCTCCCCGTAGATCAGCGCCGTCCGATGGTAAGGACGGGGCCGGTCGTGTCGGCGAAGAAGTCGTTGCCCTTGTCGTCGACCACGATGAAGGCGGGGAAGTCCACGACCTCGATCTTCCAGACCGCCTCCATGCCCAGCTCCGGATATTCCAGGACCTCCACCTTCTTGATGCAGTCCTGGGCCAGCCGGGCGGCCGGGCCGCCGATCGAGCCGAGGTAGAAGCCGCCGTACTTCTGGCACGCCTCGGTGACCTGCTTGGACCGGTTGCCCTTGGCCAGCATCACCATCGAGCCGCCCGCCGCCTGGAAGCGCTCGACGTAGGAGTCCATCCGCCCGGCGGTGGTGGGGCCGAAGGAGCCGGACGCGTAGCCCTCGGGGGTCTTGGCCGGACCGGCGTAGTAGACGGCGTGGTCCTTCATGTACTGCGGCATGTCCTCACCGGCGTCGAGCCTTTCGGCGATCTTCGCGTGGGCGATGTCGCGGGCCACGACGAGGGGGCCGGTGAGCGACAGCCGGGTCTTCACCGGATACTTGCCCAGCTCGGCGAGGATCTCCGGCATCGGGCGGTTGAGGTCGATGCTGACCACGTCGCCGCCGAGGTGCTCGTCGGTGGTGTCGGGCAGGAAGCGGGCGGGGTCGGTCTCCAGCTGTTCGAGGAAGACGCCCTCCGGCGTGATCTTCGCCAGTGCCTGCCGGTCCGCGCTGCAGCTCACCGCGATGGCGACCGGGCAGGACGCGCCGTGCCTGGGCAGCCGGATGACGCGCACGTCGTGGCAGAAGTACTTGCCGCCGAACTGCGCGCCGATCCCCAGCTTCTGGGTCAGCTCGAAGACCTTCTTCTCCATCTCCAGGTCGCGGAAGCCGTGCCCGCTCGGCGAGCCCTCGGTGGGGATGGAGTCGAGGTAGCGGGCCGAGGCGTACTTCGCCGTCTTCAGGGCGTACTCCGCGCTGGTGCCGCCCACGACGATGGCCAGATGGTACGGCGGGCAGGCGGCGGTGCCGAGCGAGCGGATCTTCTCCTCCAGGAAGGCGAGCATGCGCTTCTCGTTGAGCACCGCCTTGGTCTCCTGGTAGAGGAATGACTTGTTGGCCGAGCCGCCGCCCTTGGCCATGAACAGGAACTTGTACTCGTCCGGGTGGCCGTTCGGGTCCTCGGCGTACAGCTCGATCTGTGCCGGCAGGTTGGAGCCGGTGTTCTTCTCGTCCCACATGGTCAGCGGCGCCATCTGCGAGTAGCGCAGGTTGAGCCTGGTGTAGGCGTCGTAGACGCCCCGGCTGAGGTGCTCGGCGTCGCGCCCGTCGGTCAGCACGTGCCGGCCGCGCTTGCCCATGACGATCGCGGTGCCGGTGTCCTGGCACATCGGCAGCACGCCGCCGGCCGAGATGCTCGCGTTCTTGAGCAGGTCGAGGGCGACGAAGCGGTCGTTGCCGCTCGACTCGGGGTCATCGACGATCTTGCGGAGCTGGGCCAGGTGGGAGGCCCGCAGGTAGTGGGAGATGTCGTGGATCGCGGTCTCGGTGAGCAGCCGCAGGGCCTCCGGATCGACCTCGAGGAACCTGCGCCCGGCGGCCTCGGTGACCCGCACCCCCTCGCTGGTGATCAGGCGGTACTCCGTCTCGTCCGGTCCAAGCGGGAGCAGGTCGGTGTAGTCGAACTCCGGCATCGTCCTCGGTTCCTCGTGGTCTGCCTGGTGGGGCGCGCCCGCCGTCCGGACCGCCCATGGTCTTTGCACAGCGTACGGCGCGCGGGCGGCGGTCATCATGTCCGGGCTGTGAGTAGGTTTTGAATAACTTCATACTGAACATTCGGCCCTAAAGCGGGATAATTGGCACGAAGGACAGCAGAGGGGAGGGGCCATGGACGGCGGAGTACTGGTCATGGTCATCTTCGCGATCGGCATTCTCCTGGCCCTGGCGGTGTCGCTGCTCACGCTCGTGCTGCGGCAGGTCAAGGACGGCGACATCACCTGGTGGTCCCCTCCCGGGGCGCGAGGGACGCCACCGGAGGAGCAGCGGGCGGCCGAGCGGGCAGACGAGGTGCGGGCGAGCGGAGCCCGAGGGCGATCCCGCTGATCACGAGGGCCGCTCCCGCCAGGTCGGCGGCTGAGGGGATCGCGATGCCCAGAAGGGCGGCCGTGGCGAGCGCGCCGACGGGGATCATCCCGGCGAACAGCCCGGCCCGGTCCGCGCCCAGGTGGGGCAGCGAGCGATACCACAGGAAGAACGCCACGGTCGTCACCACAAGGGCGAGGTAGGCGAGGCCGCCAGCCTCGGCGGCGGTCGGCGCGCGAAGCACGTGACCGCCGTCCAGGGCGACGCCGGCGACCAGCAGGAACGGCACCGCGAGCGCGGCCGTCCAGGCCGACAGCCGGACGGGGCCGATCAGCGGCAGCAGTGGCAGGGCCAGCAGCGAGAAGCAGAGTTCGCAGACCAGGGCGCCCAGGGACCACAGCAGCCCGGCCAGGTTGCCGCTGCCGGCGCCGGTCGCCAGCGAGGCTCCCGCGACCACCACCAGGCCCGCGGCCACGACGCGCGGGGACGGCCGGACGCCCGTGAAGATCGGGCCCACGAGGGCGAGCGCCAGCGGCACGGTGCCGAGGACGATGCCGGGCAGCGCGGGCCCGGCCGCACGGGTCGCCTCGACCACGCAGACGTTGAAGAGCACGAGCCCCGTCAGCGACAGCGCGGCGAGCAGCGCCCACTGGCGCGGCCCGAGCCGCACGAGGCCGAGGCCGCGCGCCCGGGCGACGGCGAGCAGGATCACCGCGGCGAGCGCGTAGCGGAGCGCCTGACCGCCGTAGACCGGATAGTCAGCGATGACGCCGGAGACCGCCGCCAACGTCCCCACGAGGAACATCGCACCCGCCGCTCCGGCCACATGAGTGTTCATGTCACGTGATGCTAGGGACGGCTTGGTCCTGGCTCATGGTCCAATCGGCGGCCGTTAGAGTGGGCCAATGGCCGATCTTCATCTCGTGGTCGACAAGGCCGCGGGCGGGCTCGCCGGACAGATCGCCCGCGAGGTGCGCGAGGCCGTCCGGTCCGGGCGGCTCGTCCCCGGCGTCCGCCTGCCTGCCACCCGCGACCTCGCCCGCGATCTCGGCCTGTCCCGCGGCGTCGTGGTCGAGGCGTACGAGCAGCTGGTGGCCGAGGGGCTCCTCGAATCCAGAACGGGCGCGGGCACCAGGGTCGCGGCGGGGGCCGGGCGGCAGGCCGCCCCCGGGCGCCCCGGGGACGAGCGGGAGAGCTGCTGGCCCCACTACGGCCATCGGCCCACGTCGCCGGACCTCGGCCTGTTTCCCCGGCAGGCATGGCTCGCCGCGGTCCGTCACGTCCTGGTCACGCTGCCCAACGACGCGCTCGACTACGGCGACCCCGGCGGTGTGCCGGCCCTGCGCCGCGAACTCGCCGCGTACCTCGGCAGGGTGCGTGCGGCCGACGCGTCACCGGACGACGTCGTGGTCGTGACCGGGGTGGCCCAGGGGCTCAGCCTCGTCGTCCAGGCCCTGGTGCGGGACCGGGGACGCGGCATCGTCCTGGCCGTCGAGGACCCGACGAGCACGCGCCAGCTTCCGCTGCTCCGGCGGGCCGGGGCGGACAT
Source organism: Microbispora sp. NPDC046973 (assembly GCF_040644495.1). Classification (NCBI taxonomy): domain Bacteria; kingdom Bacillati; phylum Actinomycetota; class Actinomycetes; order Streptosporangiales; family Streptosporangiaceae; genus Microbispora; species Microbispora sp. NPDC046973. The sequence goes on from NZ_JBEYWQ010000007.1 coordinate 146,668, forward strand.
CGTCCCCGTGCCCGTCGACCATGAGGGGATCGTCGTCGAAGCCCTGCCGGGGGACGCCGACGCCGTGGTGGTCACCCCCGCGCACCAGTACCCGACCGGCGTCGTCCTGTCCCCGGCCCGCCGCGCCGCGCTGATCGGCTGGGCGGCCCGCACCGGCGCCCTCGTGCTGGAAGACGACTACGACGCCGAGTTCCGCTTCGACCGCGACCCCGTCGGGTGCCTGCAGGGCCTCGCGCCCGACCGAGTGGTGCTCGCCGGCAGTGTGAGCAAGGCCCTCGCCCCGGGGCTGCGGCTCGGCTGGATCGCGGCGCCCCCGCGGGTCGCCCGTGCCGTACGGCTCGCGCGCGGGGAGTTCGACCTCGGCTCGCCGGTCGTCGACCAGTACGTGCTCGCCCACCTCATCGAGGGCGGGGCGTACGACCGGCACCTGCGCCGGATGCGCCGGGAGTACCGGCGGCGCAGGGACGCCCTCGTCGCCGCCCTGGCCGAGCACCTGCCCCGGATGACCGTGCGCGGCATCTCCGCCGGGCTGCACCTGTACGCGGAGCCGGACGGCGGGGGCGATCCGTCAGGCCTGGCCGAGGCCGCCCGCGCCGCCGGCCTGTCCGCGGAGGTCGTGACGTCGGCCCACGGGTCGCCGGGGCTGGTGCTCGGCTTCGCCCGCCTGCCCGCCCACCGCGTCACCGAGGCCGTACGCGCCCTGGCGGGCAGCGCCGGGAGGGATGTCAGGGGGTGACCACGGTGGTCGCGGTGGCCGGGCCGGCCGTGCGCGGCTGGAAGCCGCGGGCGAGCAGGATGATCGCGGCGGCGAGCACGAGCGGCGCGGCGAAGGCGACGCGGAAGCCGGAGGCGTCGGCGAGGCCGCCGACGAGCGCGGCTCCGACGATGAACCCCACGTAGTTGAACATGTTGACCCTGGCGATCGCCACGCCCGTGCCCGCGGGGTCGAGACGGCCGGCCGCGGAGAACGACTGCGGGGCGACGACGGACAGGCCGATCCCGGTGAGGGCGAAGCCCGCGATCGCCAGCGGCACCGTCGGCGCCGCCACGATCGCGACGAAGCCCAGCGCCGCGACGGAGCCCCCGGCGCGCACGATGGCCGCCGGGCCCCACCTGCGCACCGCGAGGTCGCCGCCGACGCGCACCAGGAACGTGGTGAGCTGGTAGGCGCCCAGGGCCAGCGGGATCACGGTCGCCGAGGCGTGCAGGACCTTGTCCATGAAGACGGTGCCGAAGTTGGAGACCGACGAGTCGCCGACGTAGAGGAAGGCCATCGCCAGGCAGAGAGGGATGATCGGGCGCCATGCCACCCCGGCGGGCCTCCCGGCCGCCGTGTCCGCATCCTTGACCGCGGCCGCGCGGTGCTCCTCCTCGGGCCGGTAGAGCCGGAGCGAGGAGAGGACGGCGAGGGCGGCGGCCGGGGCGAGGGCGATCGCGAATGTGACGGGCAGGCCGAGGCCGAGCGTGGCCGCCGCCGAGGCCCACAGCGACCCGATGACGGCCGCCACGCTCCACAGCGCGTGGAACCCGGTGAGCACCGCCCGGCCGTACTCGCGTTCGACCGCGACGCCCTGCATGTTCATGCCCGCGTCCACCCCGCCAAGGCCGAGGCCGAACAGGACGTTGGCCGCCACCAGCATGGGGACGTTCGGGGCGAGGCCCGCGAGCACGACGGCGGCGCAGGCGAGCGGCTGCACCAGGCGCAGGATCAGGCGGCTGCCCCAGCGGGAGGCGGCGGCGCCGGCGAGCGCGCTCCCGGCACCCGCGATGATCGGGACGACCAGGAGCAGGATGGTCAGCTCGCCGTCCGACAGGCCGTGCTTCCTCTGCAGCGCCGCCACCTGGGTGAGCAGCGTGGCGAAGGTGAGGCCCTGGACGAAGAAGACCGCGAACGTGGCGAGCCGCGCCTGCCGGTCGCGAGGAGTGGGCACCGGTCCTCCACGAACATGAGGGGGGTTCAAGTTTTCGCCAGCGTAGGAGCCGTCACCCGCCGGGTCAATGGGGTGCGCCGGTCAGGGCCGGCCGCCCGCCTCGCGCGCCGCCAGCCAGGCGGCGATCTGGGCCCGGGAGGCGAAGCCCAGTTTGTCCAGGATGCGCTCGACGTGGCCCTCCACGGTGCGCTGGGAGATCACGAGGATGGAGGCGATCTCCTTGTTGCTCCGTCCCTGGGCGATCAGCTCCGCGATCTCCTGCTCCCGCCGGGTGAGCGGGGACGGCTCGGCCGCCGAGACCCCCGGCGCGGGTCCCGGTCGTGGCGGCTCGGCCGCCGCGACCGTCTCCTCCGCGCGCGTACGCCCGCCCTCGGCCCGCTCCCCGAGCGCCTCCTCGATCGCCTCGTCCATCGTCATCCGGTTCCCCCTGCGGGTCTCGCGGCTCAGGGCCCGCTCGCCCAGGGCCGTACGGAGACCGGTGAGACACCGCTCGTGGAACTCGGCGAACCGCTTGTCGCGGCTCGGCGCCAGGCCCACGGAACGGCCGAGCTCCTCCGAGGCCGCGAGCAGCCGGGCCGCGTGGGCGTGGTGGCCTTCGCCGGCCTGCACCCAGGCGATGGCCTCGAGGTTCGTCGCGATGTTCATCCGGTCGCCCAGGTCGCGACCGAGCAGGAGGGCCTCGCGTGCCAGCGCCAGCGCGCCGGCGTCGTCCCCGCCCTGCCACAGGTGGATGGCGAAGATCGTGAAGACCCAGGCCCGGCCGGAGCACTCGCCGTGGGCCTCGGTCAGCGCGAGAGCGCGCTCGAACAGCTCCGTGGCGCGGGCTCGGTCGCCGAGGTAGCCGACGCCGGCCGCCAGCGTGATCAGGGCGATCAGCAGGCCGCTCAGGTTGCCGACGGCCTCCTCCTCCCTGACGGCCCGTTCGAGCAGAGGGGCGGCCTTGGCGTAGTCGCCGGCGTAGTGCTCCGCCAGCCCGGCGACCAGGGACGTCTGGGCGATCGCTTCCGGATCGCCCAGCCTCTCGGCGAGCGCCCGGCTCTCGGCAAGCAGGCGCAGGCCCCTGTCGGTGTCGCCCTGGGTGAGCACCATTTCCGCGTCGGCGCACAGCGCCAGCGCCCGCAGGACGGTGGGCTCGGGCGCCGCCCACAGCATGCGGTCCAGCCAGTGGCGGCCCTCGTTGTAGTACGCGTTCGCCAGCCAGTAGGGGTCGGTCAGGCAGAGGGCCATCCGCAGCCCCGCCTCCGCCTCGCGGGGCTCCTGCAGGCAGAAGTCCATCGCGGCGCGCAGGTTCGCCTGCTCCAGGTTGAGCCGCTTGAGCCAGGAGAACTGGTCGGGGCCGAACCACTCGGCGGACGCCCGCCGCGCCAGCAGGAGATAGTGATCCCGGTGCCGCCGCTGGAGCGACCGGCGTTCCACCGGCCCGCCGAGCCGCTTGCGGCCGAACTCGCGCAGCGTGTCGAGCATGCGGTAGCGGACCGCGCCGGCGTGCTCCTCGCGCAGCAGCAGCGACTTGTCCAGCAGCGCGTCGAGCAGGTCGAGCACGTCGTCGCGCTCGATGCCGCCGCCGGTGCACACCGCCTCGACGGCGTCCAGGTCGAAGTGGGACGGGAAGATCGACAACCGGGTCCACAGCGTCCGCTCGGCGCCGGGCAGCAGCTGAAAGCTCCAGTCGACCAGCGCGTGCAAAGTCTGCTGACGCGGCACCGCCGTACTGCTGCCTCCGGTGAGCAGGCGGTAGCGGTCGCGCAGGCGCTCGACGAGCGCGCTCACCGACAGGGCCCGCAGCCGCACCGCGGCGAGCTCGATGGCCAGGGGGATGCCGTCGAGCTGGCGGCATAGCTCGGCGACGGCCGCCTGGTTGTCCTCGGTGACGGTGAAGCCGGGCAGGACCGCCGCCGCCCGTTCCGTCAGCAGGCTGATCCCGTCGTACAACTCCAGCGACCTGCGGCTGAGCGGCCGGTCCCGCTCCGGGACGGGCAGCGGCGAGATCTTCATCTGGTGCTCGCCCGTGATGCCGAGCGACTGCCGGCTCGTCGCGAGGATGCGCAGCTCCGAGGCCCCGCGCAGGAGCCGGTCGGCGAGCACGGCGCAGGCGTCGCGCAGGTGCTCGCAGTTGTCCAGTACGAGGAGGGTCCGCTGTGAGGACAGCACCTGCTCCAGCGCGTCCACCGGGCGGGGCGCGGACTCGTCCCGTACGCCCATGGTCGCCGCCACCGTCTCCGCCACGAGCGCGGGATCGGTGACGGTGCTGAGGTCCACCAGCCAGACGCTGTCGAACGCGCGGCGCTGCTCGGCGGCCGCCCGCAGGGCCAGCCGGGTCTTGCCGACGCCGCCGACACCCGTGAGGGTCACCAGGCGCGACACCGAAAGCAGCCGCCTGATCTCTGCCAGCTCACGCCTGCGGCCGACGAAGCTCGTCAGGTCGGCCGGAAGGTTGCCGACCTGCCGTGTCACCGCCCCCGCGACCACCTCCTCACGCTAAGCGGCCACGAAGTCCCTGGTCAATTCGGGGATCGACGCCGGGCGCCGCGTCGCATGATGACCGTCGCGCGTGGACCGCTTACTCTCGATGGTGTGAGCAGCAGCGAGTCCTCAGCCGTGAAGTTGATCTCCGCCTTCCTCTCGCCGCGCACCCCGGACACGCCCGACCCCTCCCTGCTGCGGGCCTCCGACGCCGATCGGGAGCGCATCGTCGCGGTGCTCGCGGACGCCGTCACCGACGGGCGGCTCACGCCGCTGGAGCACGAGGAACGCGTGGAGCGCGTCTGGGCCGCGCGGACCCTCGGCGAGCTGGCCGAGCTGACCGTGGATCTGCTGCCGCCGGAGAGCCAGCCGTTCCGGATGGACAGCCGTCCCGTCACCGCCTTCTTCCGCACGGAGACCCGCGGCGGCCGGTGGGTCGTGCCCTCCCGGATCCCGGTGACGTCCCTGGGCGGCACGGTCACGATGGACCTGTGCGAGGCGCTGCTCCAGTCGCGGCACGTGGTGGTGCAACTCGCGGTCATGGCCGGCACGGTCAACCTGACGGTCCCCGAGGGCGTGCGGATCGTGACGGCCCCGGACGCCCGCATCCGGTCGCTCAGGAACGAGGTGCGGCTCCCGCCGGGCGCGACCGGCTTCGCGCCGGACGCGCCCGTGATCGAGCTCGCCGGGTTCGTCTTCGGCGGCAAGGTCGTCGCCCGCTCGCCGAAGCGCCCGCGCCGCCGCCTGTTCGGCCGTTGAGGTCTCACACGGCGTTGAGGTCTTACACGGCGTTGAGGTCTTACACCGCGGTGTCGAAGTTGATGGCGCTGTAGGCGCCGAGCTTCCAGAGCTGGTGCTCGCTCTCGATCTTGCGGATCGTGCCCGACCGTCCCCGCATGACGAGGGAGTGCGTGACCGCCGCCCCGCCCTGGAACCGCACGCCGTGCATGAGCTCGCCGTCGGTGATGCCGGTCGCGGCGAAGAACACATCGTCGGAGCGTACGAGGTCGTCGGTGGTGAGCACCTGGTCGAGGTCGAGCCCGGCGTCGAGGGCCCTGCGGCGCTCCTCCTCGTCGCGCGGCCACAGCTTGCCCTGGATGACGCCGCCCATGCACTTGAGCGCGCAGGCGGCGACGATGCCCTCGGGCGTGCCGCCGATGCCGAGCATCAGGTCGACACCGGTGCCGTTGCGCGCCGCCATGATCGCGCCGGCCACGTCGCCGTCGGTGATGAAACGGATCCGGGCGCCGGTCTCCCGGATCTCCTTGACGATCCGCTCGTGCCGGGGCCGGTCCAGGATCACCACGGTGACGTCGGACGGCTTGGCGCCCTTGGCCCGGGCGACGGCGCGGATGTTGTCGGCCACCGGCGCGTCGATGTCCACGTGCTCGGCCGCCTGCGGGCCCGTGACGAGCTTCTCCATGTAGAAGACCGCGGACGGGTCGTACATCGAGCCGCGCTCGCTGACCGCGATCACGGAGATCGCGTTGTTCATGCCGAGCGCGCACAGCCGGGTGCCGTCGATCGGGTCCACGGCGACGTCGCACTCGGGGCCGGTCCCGTCGCCGACCTCCTCGCCGTTGTACAGCATCGGGGCGTTGTCCTTCTCGCCCTCCCCGATCACCACGACGCCCTTCATCGAGACCGTGTTGATCAGTTGGCGCATGGCGTTCACGGCGGCGCCGTCCGCCCCGTTCTTGTCGCCGCGTCCCACCCAGCGCGCGGCCGCCATCGCCGCCGCCTCGGTCACCCTGACCAGTTCCAGAGCCAGGTTGCGGTCGGGTGCGCGTTCCCCCGTCGCCAGAGCGGCCGGTACGTGATCAGCCATTGATCCCCTTTTAGGTAGGTGCCGTTCTAGCGATCGTAGTTCGCGAAGCCGTTCTTGTCCGATTGGTCTGAACCTGTTGGGCCAGGTAGGAGGCCATTTGCGGGCGCGGGCCCCCGGAGCGAACGGGTCGGAGATATCGTCGCCGCATGAGCGGCGACACCGAACGACCAGTGACGATGCGCACGTCGGAGCGCGGCGCGGCGACCCGGGGAGCCCTCCTGGACGCCGCGAAGGAGACGTTCATCACGAGCGGCTTCGCCGAGGCGGGCGTCACCGACGTCGTGGCCAGGGCCGGCGCCAGCGTCGGCAGCCTGTACCACCACTTCTCCGGCAAGGCCGACCTCTACCTGACGCTGTTCGAGGAGTTCCAGAAGCGGCAGACCCAGCGCACCCGGCAGGCCGTGCAGGAGGCCCGGGCGGCCGGGGAGACCGACCCCATGCCCCAGTTCCTCGCCGCCGCGCGGGCCTACCTGGAGGGCTGCCTCGCCGAGCGCGATCTCGCCGCGCTCTTCCTGCGCGGCGACGCCCCGCCCGGGTTCGAGGTCATCATGCGCGACCGCCTGCGGCAGTGGGCCAGGCGCACCGCCGCGCTGTTCGAGCACGAGGACGCCCTGGTCGTCGTCGTCACCGGCGCCCTGGCGGCCGTCGTGCAGGAGGTCACGCTGTCCGACGACCCGGAACAGGCCCGGAAGATGGCCGAGGACGCTCTTCGCATCATCGGCGATATTCGGCACCCGTGACGGCCGGTACGGCCACCGCCCACTCCACCGACTAATCTCGCATTACGTGGGACGATTCACCCAGGGTTTCTACGGCTACGCGTTCGCGCTCTTCGTCTGCCTCGCCGCCGTCGGAGTGTTCCTGCTCATCACGCCGCAGAGCCGCACCGAGCACATCCCGCGGGTGGACTTCTCCATCGACCGGGTCAACGCGGCGCGCACGGCGCCGTACGAGGTCGTCGCCCCGAACCAGGTGCTGCCCAACTGGGTGCCCAACAGCTCCTCCCTGACCCAGAAGAACGGCGCGGTGACATGGCGGCTGGGGTTCGCGACCGCCAAGCGGCAGCACGCCATGCTCGCCCAGAGCGACGAGAGGCCGTCCGCGGACTTCGTCAACCGCATGGCCAACACCGACAAGCCCGGCGGGAGCCGTCAGATCGACGGCGTGACCTGGGAGGAGCGGATCCGCCAGGACAAGAACCAGCGGACGCTGGTCCGCGTCTTCCCCGATCACGCGGTGCTCGTCACCGGAACGGCCGACTGGGACGAGCTGACCGCCCTCGCCCGGACCCTCACGCCGCAGCCCAAGCCCTCCCCGGCGCCGTCATCGGGCTGAGCCCGGATCCCGGCTCGCCGTCGCCGGGGGAAGGCAGCCGTGCACGATGACCTCGGCCGTGTTCCGTACGACGTCCCTGCTGACGTGCTCCGGCGGCGCGCTGACCAAGGTGAACAGCGCACCCCCGTAGAGCGCGATCATGGCGGAAACCTTCTCGCGTGGAATGGCGAGGCCGAGTTCGTCGTGGTGTGCGGCGGTGACCAGCGATGCCGTGTCCTGCAGGGCCGCGAGAGCCGAGGCGAGCGCCGGCCGGCGCGCGGCCTCCAGCTGCAGTTCGAAGATTGCCAGATAGCGGGTGCGTTGCGTGGTCGCCGCGGTGAGCAGCGATTCCGTCAGCAGGTCGACCAGCGTCGCCGGCTGCTTGATCGCCTGGCCGGTGTCCGCGTGATGCAGCTCGGCGATCCGCTCCGCGGCCGCCACCAGCAGCGCTTCCCGGCTGCGGAAGTAGTTGGAAGCCGTTCCCGGCGGGACGTCCGCCGCTTTCTCCACCGCCCGGTGAGTCAGGCCGTGCACGCCCGATGACGCCAGCAGTTCGATGGCGGCATCGGTCAGAGCTCGGCGACGGGCCGGATTGGTGGGCGGCATGGGCAGATGCTACCAATAGCCGTACTAGTACGACCGTAGTGAATGAGTGGGAGGTCTCATGCGGATCGTGGTGGTCGGCGCCGGGCTGGGAGGAGTGGCGGCGGCGGTGGGGCTGCATCGCACGGGCCACGAGGTGACACTCTTCGAACGGGCCGCCGAGCTGCGGGAAGCGGGCACCGGGATCGTGGTCATGCCCAACGGGCTGCGCGCGCTGGACGCGCTGGGGCTGGCCGAAGACGTCCGGGGGCACGTCATCCACACGGCCCGCGGGGGATTGCGGGACTGGCGCGGACGGCCGCTGCTGGTCACCGACCTGGCTCGGACGCGGCAGGTGGTCCTGACCCCCGCCATGATCGACCGAGCGGAACTGCACCGGGCGCTGCGCGCCCCGCTGCCGTCCGAGCTGGTGCGGACCGCGACCCCGGTCGAGCGTCTGGAGCCCGGCTCCGCCGGGGTCACCGTGATCAGCGAAGGCGAGCCCGTCGCGAGAGCGGACGCCGTGATCGTGGCCGACGGCATCGGCAGCACGCTGCGCGCACAGCTCTTCCCTGGTCACCCGGGGCTGCGGCGAACCGGCCGGATGGACCTGCGCGGCATGCTGCCCCGCCCTCCCGGCATGGCGCCGGACCTGCTCACCAGCCAGTTGGTCGACCGCCGCAGCGGGGCGATGTTCGGCCTGTTCCCGGTCGGGGAGGACCGCCTGTACTGGTTCACCGACTCCCTCCTGCGTGGCACGCCGCCAGGCGCGGACGAGGCGCGCCGGCAGATGCTGTCCCTGATGGCCGACTGGCACCCCCTCGTCACGGCACTGATCGAGGCAACCTCGCCCGACGACATCTACGTCGACCCGATCGCCCGCCTGGCCGAGCCCCTGCCCTCGTTCGCGACCGGCAGGATCGCGCTCCTCGGCGACGCCGCGCACGCCATGCCACCCGACCTCGGCCAAGGCGCCAGCCAGGCGTTCGAAGACGCCGCCGCGCTGACCCGCCACCTGGCCGGCGCGGAGCCGGCCGACGTCGCCCAGCGGCTCCTGCGCTACGACGCCGAGCGCAGGCCCAGAGCCAACCGCATGATGCTGGCGGCGTCACGGCAGTCGCGGCTGACCTCTCAGACCGGTGTCGCCGCGTGGCTGCGCGACACGTTGCTGCGCGCCGTGCCGTCCCGGCTGGCCACCCGGCAACTCGCCGCCCTTTGGCACGCCTAGAAGCCCTTTGCGGGTCGGCCTTCGCGGCCGGCCGCTGTCAGAAGGGCGCCTCCTCGGAGCCGTTCGGCTGGGGCTCCTGGCGCTGGGCCATCGCGGCGGCCAGCTTCGCGCGGGCGCCCTGGAGCCACTCCTCGCAGATCGCGGCCAGCCGCTCTCCCCGCTCCCACAGCTCTATCGACTGCTCCAGCGTGAGCCCGCCGGTCTCCAGCCGGCGCACCACCTCGGTCAGCTCCTCGCGGGCCTGCTCGTACGACGGGGTCTGCTTGTCCGACGGGGTCTGCTTGTCCTCAGCCACGTCCCCACCTTAGAGGCCGGGACCGACACTGCGTGGCCTCTTGAGCATGTCCCGTTTTGGGCATAAAACGTGAGGTTTGTCCGTTACTTAGATGTACTAACCATCTTCGGGGGCGATGATCGGGGGGTCATCCTTATGTGTGGAATCAGCGGCTGGGTGGACTACGGACGCGACCTTCGTCGCGAACGGGAGACCGTGCAGGCCATGACGGACACGATGGCGTGCCGGGGGCCCGACGCCGAGGGGATGTGGCTCGCTCCGCACGCCGCGTTCGGCCACCGGCGGCTGGCCATCATCGACATCGAGGGCGGGCGCCAGCCGATGACCGCCGAGGGCGACGGCGAGGTCGTGGCCGCGCTCACCTACAGCGGCGAGGTCTACAACTTCAGGGAGCTGCGCGCCGAGCTCACCCGGCGCGGGCGCCGCTTCCGGACCCAGAGCGACACCGAGGTCGTCCTGGAGGCGTACCTCGAATGGGGCGAGGACTTCGTCTCCCGGCTCAACGGCATGTACGCCTTCGCCATCTGGGACGCCCGCCGCGAGGAACTGCTGCTCGTGCGCGACCGTATGGGGATCAAGCCCCTGTACTACTACCCGACGCCCACCGGCGTGCTGTTCGGCTCCGAGCCCAAGGCCATCCTGGCCAGCCCGCTCGCCGAGCGGGTGATCGACGCCGACGGCCTGCGCGAGATCCTGGCCTTCGTCAAGACGCCGGAGAGCGCCGTCTTCCGGGGGATGCACGAGGTGCGGCCAGGCCAGGTGGTGAAGGTGCGGCGCGAGGGCCTGAGCAAGCGCCGCTACTGGCAGCTGGAGGCCCGCGAGCACACCGACGACCTGCAGACCACCATCCGGACCGTGCGGGAGCTGCTCGACGACATCGTCGAGCGGCAGCTCATCTCCGATGTGCCGCTGTGCACGCTGCTGTCCGGCGGGCTCGACTCCAGCGCGGTCACCGCGCTCGCGGCCCGCGCCCTCGCCGGCCAGGGCGGGGTGCGGTCGTTCTCCGTCGACTTCGCCGGCTACAGCGAGAACTTCCAGGCCGACGACATGCGCGACACCCCCGACACGCCGTACGTCCACGACGTCGTGCGGCACGTCGGCTCCGACCACACGGACATCGTGCTGGACTCGGCCGACCTCATGGATCCCGCCGTGCGTGCGGCCGTCCTGCGGGCGAGGGACCTCCCGCTCGGCATCGGTGACATGGACACCTCGCTCTACCTGCTCTTCAAGGCGATCAGGGGGCACTCGACCGTGGCGCTGTCGGGCGAGTCCGCCGACGAGGTGTTCGGCGGCTACCGGTGGTTCCACGATCCCCAGGCGGTCAACTCCGGCACCTTCCCCTGGCTCGGCATGCAGGGCCAGACGGGGCTGTCCAGCCGGGGCGAGTTCCTGAACGAGGAACTGCTGCGCAAGCTCGACCTCCCCGCCTACCGGGCCGACAGCTACCAGCGGGCGCTGGCCGAGGTGCCCAGGGTGCCGGGGGAGAGCGGGCTGCAGAAGCGCATGCGGGAGGTCAGCTACCTGCACCTGACCCGGTTCGTGCAGATCCTGCTCGACCGCAAGGACCGCATGAGCATGGCCGTCGGCCTGGAGGTCCGGGTGCCGTTCTGCGACCACCGCCTGGTCGAGTACGTCTTCAACGCCCCCTGGGCCATGAAGACCTTCGACGGGCACGAGAAGAGCCTGCTGCGCGCGGCGACGGCCGACGTGCTGCCCCGGTCGGTGGTCGAACGCCGCAAGGTGCCCTACCCCTCGACGTAGGACCCGGCGTACGAGCGCGCGCTGCGGGCCGAGGTCACCCGCGTGCTCGACGGGGACCCGGCCATCGGCTGCCTGGTGGACGCGGGCAAGGTGCGCACGATGCTCGACCAGCCCATGGGCGCGGTCAGCCTGCAGGGCGCACGGACGTCGCTGGAGGGCATCCTGCAGATGAACGCGTGGCTCGGCGCCTACGACGTGCGCCTCGCGATCTGACCCGCCGCGGCCCGCGGGCGGCCCGGGTCACGCGTCCTGGGCGGTCACCGTCACGCGGTCGTCGGAGAAGCGGATCGTGAGCTCGTCTCCCGGCTTGACGTCCCCGGCGAGGCGGACGACCTCTCCGGAAGGACGCTGCGCGATGGCGTAACCCCGCTCCAGTGTGGCGGCGGGGGACAGGGCCACGAGCCGGGCCCTGAGATGTTCCAGCGAGTCGGCCGAGCGGTCCAGGGACGCCGAAAGGCAGCGCCTGGACCGCTCGCGCAGCGCGTCGACCTGCTCGGCCCGACGGTCGAGCTCCCGCACGGGATCGGCGAGCGACGGCCGGGAGCGGACGGATTCCAGCCAGGACATCTCGCGCTCGACCCAGCCGCGCAGCACCCGGCGGCCCCGATCCCGGAGCTGGTGGACGAGGGTGAGCTGCTCGCCCACGTCGGGCACGACCTTCTTGGCCGCGTCCGTCGGCGTCGAGGCGCGCACGTCGGCGACCAGATCGAGCAGCGGACTGTCCTGCTCGTGGCCGATCGCGCTCACCACCGGCGTACGGCAGGCCGCGACGGCCCGCACCAGCGACTCGTCGGAGAACGGCAGCAGGTCCTCGAGGGAGCCGCCGCCCCTGGCGATGATGATCACATCGACCTCGCGGTCGGCGTCGAGCTTGCGCAGCGCCTCGGTCACCTCGCCCACGGCGTACGACCCCTGGACGGCGACCTGCTCCACCTTGAACCGGACGGCGGGCCAGCGGCGGCGGGAGTTCTCCAGCACGTCGCGCTCGGCCGCCGAGTCGCGCCCGCAGATGAGCCCGACGGTGCCCGGCAGGAACGGCAGCCGCCTCTTCCTGTCGACGTTGAACAGGCCCTCGCCCGCCAGCACCTGGCGGAGCCGTTCGAGCCGGGCCAGCAGTTCGCCGATGCCGACCGGGCGGATCTCCAGGGCCGTGAACGCGAACGAGCCCTTGTTGACCCAGAAGTCCGGCTTGACGTGCATCACGACGCGCGCGCCGTCCACCGGGCGGGGCACGCTCGCCTCGTATACGCCCCTGGCGCAGGTGATCCGCGCCGAGACGTTGGCCACGGGATCACGCAGCGTCAGGAAGACGGTGCCGCCCCGGGCCGTCAGCTCGGTGATCTGCCCTTCGACCCAGACGGTGCCCAGCTTGCCGATCCACTGGGCGACCATCTGCAGCACCGACCTGATCGGCAGCGGCGCCTCAGGGGACGTCTTCGCGCTCAAATGCCCTCCTCGCCTGGCCCGGCTCGCATCTGCAGGCTAGCCGCACCTGCCGACAATCCACAGGCGACCAGGCGGAGGACGCCTCACCCGCCCGCCCGGCGTACGGCAGGGCGGGCGCGGCCGGGATCAGGACTCGGACTGGAGCTTCGACAGCCGGTTCTGGAACATCCGGACCACCTCGGGGCGGTTCAGGTGCGCCTGCTCGTAGTCCAGCAGCGCGTGCACCTGCTCGGCCGACTTGCCGCGCATCCGCGCCCGCAGCGACGCCACGGAGAGGTTCGCGTAACCCGGCATCGGCTCCGCCGTCTCGGCGGTCGTCTCCTCCGCGGTCGTCTCCTCGGCCGCCGGCTGCTCCACGGGCTGCTGAGCCGGCTCCGCCGCTGCCGCGGCGGGCTTCCTGCGCGTCCTGGTGGCCTTCGGCGTGGCGGCGGCCGTGCTCTCGGCGCCGCTCTCAGCGGTCTCGACGGTCTCGACGGCCTCGGTCGTGGCCTTCCGGCGCGTGCGCGGCTTCTTGGCCTCGGCGGGCGCGGCCTCCTCCGTGCTCTTGGCGGTCTCGGTCGTCTCGGCGGTCTCGGCGGTCTCGGTGGCGGCCTTGCGGCGGGTGCGCGGCTTCTTGGGCGCGGCCGCCTGGTCCGGGACCTCGGCGACGGCCTGGGGTTCCGCGGCCTCCACAGGCGCGACGGGCTCGGCGGCCTCCACGGCCTCGGCGGCCTCGGCGGCCTGAGGCTCGGCGGGCGCCGTCTCGGCCGGCGCGGTCTCAGCGGTCGGCGTCTCAGCGGCCGGCGTCTCAGCGGCCGGAGCCTCGGTCGTCACGGCATCGGCCTTCTCGGCCTTGCTCGGGCGGGGAGCGAAGATGACGGGCTCCCGGCGCGCGGGCGGCTCCCCGGCTGCCTGCTTGGCGCCCTCCTCGGTCCGCGGCGTCTCGGCGGTCTCGGGGCGTTCGCCGTCCTGCGCCTCGCCACCGGCGAAGCGCTCCTTGATGGTGGTCTTGATCTTGTCGCCGACCAGCAGCGCCTGTCCGACCCCGTTCAGAGCGGTCTGAAGGACTGTCGTTATTGCTCTAAGGACGGACATTTCGGCTCCCGGGGAGATGTGTATCTGGTACACCCAGTCTTGCAAGACCAGGGTCAAGAGGTGGCTCGCGTTCCACATAGCATAGGAACATGGACGTGCAGACCTCAGCGACCCGCCGTGTCCTGGTCGCCAAGCCCCGCGGCTACTGCGCGGGCGTCGACCGTGCGGTGCAGGCGGTCGAGCGGGCGCTGGAGCAATACGGCGCGCCCATCTACGTACGCAAGCAGATCGTGCACAACACCCACGTCGTGAAGACGCTGGAGGAGCGCGGCGCCGTCTTCGTGGAGGAGACCGAGGAGGTCCCCGAGGGCGCCATCGTCGTGTTCTCCGCTCACGGTGTCGCGCCCGCCGTGCACGAGGAGGCCGCGAGCCGCCGGCTCCGGACCATCGACGCGACGTGCCCGCTGGTGACCAAGGTGCACAACGAGGCCAAGAGGTTCGCGGCCAAGGACTACGACATCCTGCTCATCGGGCACGAGGGGCACGAGGAGGTCGAGGGCACCGCCGGCGAGGCGCCCGAGCACATCCAGCTCGTGGACGGGCTCGACGGCGTCGAGGGCGTGTCCGTACGGGACCCGGAGAAGGTGGTCTGGCTCTCCCAGACGACCCTGTCGGTGGACGAGACCACCGAGACGGTCGCGCGGCTGCGGACGCGGTTCCCCAACCTCATCGACCCGCCGAGCGACGACATCTGCTACGCCACCTCCAACAGGCAGACCGCCGTCAAGCGGATCGCCGCCGAGTCGGACCTGGTCATCGTCGTCGGCTCGGCCAACTCCTCCAACTCCAAGCGGCTGGTCGAGGTCGCCAAGGACTACGGCGCCGCCGCGTCCTACCTCGTCGACGACGCCTCGTTCGTGCGCGACGAGTGGCTGGAGGGTGTGCGCACGGTCGGCCTGACCAGTGGCGCCTCCGTCCCGGACGAACTCGTGCAGGGAGTGCTCGCCAAGCTGGCCGGCCACGGCTTCACCGAGGTCGAGGAGGTCGAGTCGGTGCAGGAGAGCATGCGGTTCGCCCTGCCCCACGAGCTCCGCAAGGACCTCCGGGCGGTCTAGCCGGGATCCGCGTTCACTCGTCGGCGGCCCTGCCGTACACGCGGGGCTCGAAGTACCCCTCCGGCTCCGGGTCGAACGTGCGGACGCGGCCACGGCGCGATCGGGCGCGGGAGGCCGGCGCCGGTGCGGGCTCGGGCGCGCCGCGCAACTCCCTCAGGTTGGCGGGCAGGCCGCGCACCCACGCGATGCCCAGCGCCAGCGCGGAGCCGAGGAACAGCCACGGCGCGCCGGACGACAGCGCCGTGAACATCCCGAGCCCGAACGTCTGCAGCATCGAACCCGAACTGAGCGCCCGTACGAGCTCCACCAGCAGCGCCGCGACGAAGAAGACCAGCGGAGGCGTCACCACCAGCGGCAGCAGGTCCCGGGGACGCACCAGCAGGGCCGCCGCGAGGCAACCGGCCACGAACGCGGGCCCGGGCAGGAACGGCATGCCCACCAGAGTGATCACGAAGAGCATGACGATCGCCCCCCGAGCGGTCAGCCGCAGCCCCGCTCGACCGGTGCCTGTCATCGGGCCCCCCTTACGACAAGTCTCGCGTCAATTTACCGTTCTGACGATGCGGGGGAGGGGGGCTTACCCGCTCTTCACCTTCGAGTTCGGGGATGGCGACCGGCCGGGGGACCTCCTCGACCGTCGACGGGGCGTCGAGCGAGTAGTCCACCAGACCGAGGTCGTTCATCCTCCGCGCGCTGACCAGGACCCTGCTCTCCAGCGAGCCGACCGTCTGGTTATAGGCGGTGACCGCTCTCGTGAGGGCCTTGCCCAGGCCGTCCACGTGCCGTCCGAGGCCGCCGAGCCGCTCGTACAGTTCCTTGCCCAGATCGAAGACGGCCTTGGCGTTCTCGCTGACCGCGGTCTGCTGCCAGGCGTACTGCGCGGTGCGGAGCATCGTGACGAGCGTCGTGGGAGTGGCGATGTGCACGCGCCTGCGCATCGCGTACTCCAGCAGCCCGGGGTCGCGCTCCAGCGCGGGCGCGAGGAACGCCTCGCCGGGGATGAACAGGACGACGAACTCGGGCGACGGATTGAACGCCTGCCAGTAGGACTTGGCCGCTAACCGGTCCACGTGCTCGCGCACGTGCCGCGCGTGGGCGTCCAGCCGGGCCGAGGCGAACTCGGGATCGGCCGTCTCGGCCGCCTCCAGGTAGGCCGCCAGCGAGACCTTCGCGTCCACGATGACGTTCTTGCCGCCGCTGAGCCGCACGACCATGTCGGGCCGGACCACGCCGTCGCGGGTGACGGCGCTCACCTGCTCGTCGAAGTCGCAGAAGCGGGCCATCCCGGCGATCTCCGCCACCCGCCGCAGTTGCAGCTCTCCCCAGCGTCCCCGGGCCTCCGGCCGCTGGAGCGCCCGCACCAGCGCGTCCGTCTGGGCCTTGAGCCGGTCGGAGCTCTCCCGTACGAACTCCATCTGCTTGCTCAGCTCGGCGCGGGCGGCGCGGGCGCCCGACTCGCTCTCCCTGAGCTGACTCTCCACCTTGGCGAGGGTCTCCCGCAGCGGCGCGACCAGGTTCTCGACCGCCTGCCTGCGCTGGTCGAGGTCCCCGGCCGCCTCGGCCCTGGTGGTGTTCAGCCGGTTCTCGGCGAGTTCGAGGAAACGCAGGTTGGCCACGTCGAGAGCGTGCGCGGAGATGGCCTGGAACCGCTCGGTGAGCTGGTTCTCCATGTAGGCCACCTTGTCCTCGGCCGCCCGCGTCCTCGCCTCGGCCTCGGCCACCCTGGCGGCCGCCTGGGCGGTACGGCCCGCGGTCCGCATCCCGGCCAGCGCGAGGCCGATCACCAGTCCCACGGCCAGTCCCAGTACGAGAGCCACGACATCCACGGTCTGGATGATTTCAGGCATTGGCGTGCCAAACAGGGAGGCGCGCCTGGGAGTGGGCCGAGCCCGTCGATGTCCGGCGCACCCTCCGAGGCCCCTAAACTCGTGGTACGTGAGCCTGAGCATCGGCATCGTCGGCCTGCCCAACGTCGGCAAGTCCACGCTTTTCAACGCCCTGACCAAGAGCGGGAACGCCCTCGCGGCCAACTACCCGTTCGCCACGATCGAGCCGAACGTGGGCATCGTCGGCGTGCCGGACTCCCGTCTGGACAAGCTGGCGGAGATCTT
This sequence comes from Microbispora sp. NPDC046973, assembly GCF_040644495.1. Lineage (NCBI taxonomy): Bacteria > Bacillati > Actinomycetota > Actinomycetes > Streptosporangiales > Streptosporangiaceae > Microbispora > Microbispora sp. NPDC046973. The sequence continues at coordinate 163,759 of NZ_JBEYWQ010000007.1, forward strand.
CGGCTCCGCGCGCATCCTCCCGGCCAAGGTCGAGTTCGTCGACATCGCGGGCCTGGTGAAGGGCGCGTCGGAGGGCCAGGGCAGGGGCAACCAGTTCCTCGCCAACATCCGCGAGACCGACGCGATCTGCCAGGTCATCCGGGTCTTCTCCGACCCCGACGTCACCCACGTGGACGGCGAGGTGGCACCGGAGCGCGACATCGAGACGATCAACACCGAGCTGATCCTCGCCGACCTGCAGACGATCGAGAAGGCGCTGCCCCGCCTGCAGAAGGAGGCGCGCAACAACAAGGACCGCAAGGTCCTCATGGAGGCCGCCGAAGCCGCGGCGAAGCTGCTCGACACCGGCACCACCCTGTACGCCGGGGGCAAGGCGGCCGGGATCGACCTCGCCGACCTGCGTGAGCTCCACCTCCTCACGGCCAAGCCGTTCCTGTACGTGTTCAATCTCGACGCCGACGAGCTGACCGACGCCGACCTGCGGGCCAAGCTCTCGGAGCTCGTGGCACCCGCGGAGGCCGTGTTCCTCGACGCCAAGATCGAGTCCGAGCTGGTGGAGCTCCCCGACGACGAGGCGCTGGAGCTGCTGCAGTCCGTCGGCCAGGAGGAATCGGGCCTCGCCCAGCTCGCCCGGGTCGGCTTCGAGACGCTTGGCCTGCAGACCTACCTGACGGCCGGGCCCAAGGAGGCCAGGGCCTGGACGATCCGCAAGGGCGCGACCGCTCCCGAGGCCGCCGGGGTCATCCACACCGACTTCCAGCGCGGTTTCATCAAGGCCGAGGTCATCTCGTTCGACGATCTGGTGGAGGCGGGTTCGATGACCGCCGCCAGGGCGGCGGGCAAGGCCCGCATCGAGGGCAAGGACTACGTGATGCGCGACGGCGACGTCGTGGAGTTCCGCTTCAACGTCTGAACCGGCGGTCCATGGAGACCGTCTGCGGCCCGGCCGACGCCGAGGCCGCCTACCTGGGCCGCCCGGCGAAGCCGGCCATGGCGGTGGGCCGGCCGGGTCCGCGCCGCGGGCTGCGGCGCGGACGCGGCCAACCGGTGTCACCGCCGGCTCAGCTGCGCGACCACTTCTGGTTCGCGCCGCCGTTGCACGTCCAGATCACCAGCTGCGTGCCGTTGGCGGTGCCGCCGCCGTAGGCGTCCAGGCACTTGTTCGAGCCGACTCCGACGATCGTGCCGTCGGAGTTGACCGTCCACTGCTGGTTGGCGCCGCCGTTGCAGTCGTAGATGTCGACCCGGGTCCCGTCTGCTGTGCCCTGTCCGTAGGCGTCCAGGCACTTGGTGCCGTAGACCGTCAGCTGCTTGGACGACGTGAGGGTCCAGGTCTGGTTGGCGCCGCTGTTGCAGTCCCAGAGCGCCACCTGGGTGCCGTTGGTCTGGGACGAGTTGGGGACGTCGACGCAGCGGCCGGAGGCCTGGCCCCTGATGGGGCCGACGCTGGTGCTGCCGTTTCCGCCGCTGGTCGCGGTGACGGAGAGGTTGTCGAACATGTCGGTCTGGTAGCCGACCACTCCGAGCCCGACCTGTCCGGAGTAGTAGGAGTTGTCCGTCACCGAGCCGAGCGCGGTGTCGTCGAGGGTCGCGCTGATCTGGTTGCCCGTGAAGCTGAGCGAGACCGTGTGCCAGCTGTTGGTCCCGAGCGAGCCCCGGGAGCCCGAGGTGAGGGTGCTCACCGTGCCGGACGTGGTGCTCTTGGCGATGGACCAGGCTCCGGAGCTGTTCAGCCGCAACTGGTAGGCCGCCTGGTGGCTCTGCGGGCGCTGCTGCGTGTTCGCCCGCCCGAGCAGCGTGATCGTGCCGGCCTGCTGGAAGTCGACGTCCACGCTGACCTTGTAGTTGCTCCAGGACGGGTCGCCGACCAGGCCGAAGGCGTCGCTGTCGTCCTGCCATTCGATCGGACGCTGGGGGGTCACCTGCTGCAGGCACTGACCGGACCGGCCGGCGGCGCAGGGCCGGACCTCGAAGGAGCCCTGCATGTCGGAGAAGTACTTGGCCTCGGTGCGGGAGGCGTAGGACTCGAAGTCGTCGGAGTACGGCAGAGCCAGCGGCGCGCTCGCCGGGCCGGCCGCTGTGCCCTTGCCCTGGCCGGTGGTCGTGGTCACCGAGTAGATCCGGTTCGGCTGCATGGTGAGCGAGTAGGAGCCGTTGCTGGGGGTGATGTCCGGCTGCCTGACGAACCAGTCGGCGGGGTTGTTCGAGCCGAGGTCGGTGGACCACACGTGCACGGTCCCGGTGTTCAGCCCGCCCGTCACGCTGACGTTCACGGTCTGCGTGCTCGACGACGTGGTGGTCTCGTAGATGGTCGAGTAGTCGGTGTTGTTCGTGGACTTCAGGGAGATATAGCTGCCGTTGCTCCGGTTCCCGCCGAGGTACCCGCTCGCGGAGCCGGTGAGGAAGCGCCAGCCCGGCTGGGTGAACTGGGCGACCTGGGCGTTCGCCCACAGGCTGCGGCCCAGCTGGTAGGCGCCCGACCACGGGGAGTTGGCGACCGCCAGGGCGGTGGTGTTGAAGGGCAGGTTCGGGTAGAGCGCGGCCACCAGCGGCCAGTTGACGAAGCCCGTCATCTGGCCGTCGAGGTATCCGCGGGTGATGCTGCGGATGTAGGGGGCCGAGCCGCTGATGTAGTCCTGCGATCCGAACTCGCTGTTCCAGATCGGCTTGCCGGTGGCCACGGCGTTCGCGCTGGACGGACAGGAGGTGGCGTCGCCCAGGTAGCCGCACAGGTAGTGCGACCCGACCACGCCGACCGCGGCCTTGAACGCGGGGTCGCTCTGCATGTCGTCCGCGGTGGACAGGCCGAAGCTGTCGTCACTGACGATCTGCACGTTGCCGTAGCCGTTGGAGTTGAGGGCCGACCGGAGGTTCTCGTACCAGGTCTTGTTGTGCCCGCGCTCGTTCCAGCCGCCGATGTAGCTGATCGTCAGGCCGTGCTGCTTGGCGCAGTTGAGCCAGGAGATGTCATAGTTGATCATGTCCTGCGACCAGAAATTCCCGCCGCCGATCCAGCCCGGCGCGGTCCAGGGCAGCGCGATCAGCTTGATGTTCGGGTTGCGCGCCACCGCCTGCTCGCCCAGCCAGAACTCGTAGCCGACGTTGCAGTTGATGTCACCGCGGGCGTGCTCGATGCTGGGCTCGGAGCCGTCGGTGGAGTTGGCGTCACCGCCGATCTCCAGCTTCAGCAACTGCACCGCCGCGCCGTACCCGGGCTTGAACAGGTAGTCCAGGATCTGGGAGCGCTGCGTCTCCGGGTAGTCGATGAGCAGCCGGGAGTTGCCGCCGCCGCCGCTGATCGCCCCCACCCCGTCGAACGTGCGTCCCGTCGAGCCGCCGTTCACCGTGATGGTCGTCGTGGCCGCCTGGGCCGCCGGCGCGGTCATCACCACGGCGCCGGCGCCGGTCACGGCCGCTGCGACCGTCGCCATTATGATGCGGACCCATTTCCTGTCGCCGACTGGTCGACGTTTGCGCATGCCGGACCTCCGGGGGTGTCCGTGTGGGGGATGAGTGACGGGCGGTTCCTGGGCCCTGCTGGGTTCAGAGCGGTTGACCCCAGCACGCTCGGCTCGATACCTCCCGTCACGCTTTCTGTTGGAAGCCGGTTGAAAATGTCAGAGCCCCTGGGACATGTCAAGACGTGGTCAGGTTGGAAAGATGGCGAGTCAACGTGGCTGAACTGGAGTGCAGCAGAAACGTGCGTGTCAGCCGTCGCCTGCTATGAATGTTTCAGCGTGCGGGTACGTTCGGTTGCGCTTGGTTATGGCAGAGATTGTTGGAACACGAGCCAGTGAGGTTTCCGCTTATGACCGGCGGAGGGCTTCGAGGGCGCCCAGGACCTCCCGTTCCACCGCATGATCGCGGGCTGGTCGTCTCCATCGCCGTCGTGGCGGCGCGGGGTCACCTGGCCGAGCGCCGGCAGGCGTCCCGCTCGGCGGTGATCACGCCGTAGCTTGCAGATCACCGCCTCCGAAGAAGCGGTGTGACCATTCCTGACCCGATCGCGTCTGGTCTGTTGTGACGGAGACGAAGACGCGGGGGGCATCATCATCGAGGAGCTGTACCGCGAGCACTGGGCGCTCGTGTGCGGGTTCCTGTTACGCCGCACCCGCGATCCCCACCTCGCCGAGGACCTGGCCCAGGAGACGTTCGTCAAGGCGACCAGGGCGCTGCTCGGCTGGCGGGGCGGGAACCCGGCCGCGTGGCTGCTCGTCATCGCCCGCAACGTTCTGGTCGACCACGTCCGGCGCCACCACAGAGAGCTGGACCTGCCCCATCCCGACGAGCTCGGCGTGCCCCCGCTGCACGTCGAGTCGCTGGCCGTGCGCGACGTCCTGGACCGGCTGCCCGAGGAGCACCGCAGGCTGCTCACCTTGGTCTACTTCGAGGGCTTCTCACTGGTCGAGGTGGCCGCGATGACCGGCAAGAAGCACACCACTGTCAAGACGGCCGTGTGGCGGGCCAGAGCGGCCTTCGCCGATCTCTACGGAGGTCCTCATGACTGACGACGATCTGCTGCTGCCCATGCCCGACTTCGATCCCAGGGCGACCCGCCGGGCCGTCCGGCGGGGGGTCGCCCGCACCGCGATCACGGTGCTGGCGGCACTGCTCGTCCTCGTCCTGGCGGCGACGGTGGGCTCCGGCCTGATCCAGCGGCGCGGCGATCGGGAACAGCGAATGACCGACGTGCTGGGCACCGCCTTCAAGATCTACAACCCCGCCTACGACATCGAAGTCCGAAACCGGGGTGCCACCACACCGCTCTCGATGTCGTTCACCGTGGCCGCCAGGCCCATGCGCGCCATCGGGGGTTTCGTCGAGGGGTACGGCGGTGTCGAGCATGTCGTCACGCAGGACTTCTTCGGGCACGTGGGCAGGCTGCCGCTCGGCGTCGGCGCCGGCACCACGCTGAGCAGGGCGTTGATGAACGTGGGAACGACCCTCCAGCGCAAAGAGGACAGCCGCAAGGTGCTGGCCAGGATCCCGGAGGGGCTCAGCGCGCTGGCGGTGGTCGAGTTCGCCAGGCCGCTCACCACCGATGAGCTGGTCGCCTTCACCGCCGAATACAAGTCGTATGCCGAGAAGGTGGTTCTCGAGCGGCGTCCCGGATCGGTGCCCATCACCTGGGGAGGAGCGACGACGTGGGACAGGGCGCCGATGCCGGGAGAGCCCGGACAGGAGCATGCGATCGAGCCCGTTGACGCGAACAAGCTGGACCTCAGGAACTTCCGCCGCTGGGTCGGCATCCTCAAGGACTACGACGACGACAACCTGCACGACTTCGATCTGAGCCTGGCCCGGCTGCGCAAGGCCGCGAACGACGGCCTGGCCTACGCCTACGTCGACCCGTTGGCGACGATCGGGGAGCTGCGGAGGATCATCGAGGATCCGCTGGTCCGGACGGTCCGCCTGGCGGACGTCACCTACGATCTCGAACGGCCCTGAGACGGCCGGATCGCGCAAAGCGGCGGTCAGGTGGTGAGCGGCATCACCCGCCACACCCCTCACTCCGGTCAGATCCTCCATGGCCAGCGGAAACGCTTGAGCCAACTGCCCTAGACGCATTCGTGAGGCTCGTTGAAGCATCGAGATGAGGCCGTTTGGCGCGTAGTCGCCGTTTGCATCCCTTTTCGCGACAAATCTCTTCGCCGCCGTAATCCGGCATGGCGGAAGGGGAGGGCGGCCGAATTCGGGCACCGGGAAAAGCCCAGGTGGCCTGACCTGGCGAGGCCCGATCGGGCCCAAGGAGGGGACCATGCATCGGAAATCCAGACAGCTGGCTCTCGCGGCGATTTTCGCCTCGACGCTCACGACCGGCGGAGTCGCGCTGCTCGGCGGCACCGCCTCCGCGGCCACCGGCGCCCCGGGATCGGCATGGGCGCCGCAGGCGAGCGAGCCCGGCGGCTCGGTGCGGGCGACGTCGTACACCACCATCAGCGAGCCGCTGCTGGCGACCGAGGCCGTACCCGTGGCCGGGACGGTGCCGATAGGCATGCCGATGATCACGGTCGCGGAGTTCCCGGCGCAGTGGTCCGCCGGCCGGTACAGCGGTTCCAGCCTGCCCAGTGGATCGCTGCGGAGCGAGGCGTTCTCGGCCAGGGGCATGTCGATGGAGCAGATGGCGGAGGAGGCCCGCCAGAGCATCAGGGACGAGGCGAGCGGCGCCAGACAGCAGATCATGCAGGAGGCGGTGAGCGCGCAGCAGCGCATCGAGCAGATGTCCCAGCGCGCGCAGCAGCGGTTGTCGGAGCAGGCGCAGTCGCAGTCGTCGGCGAGTCAGTCGCAGACCTCCTCGCTGCCGGAGAGCGTGCCTGAGAGCGCGCCGGGCAGCGCTCTGGGCAGTGCTCCGGAGAACCTCCCGCCCGCGATCTCGAATCCGGAGAGCGTCCCGCCGGCGGCCATCCCGCCGACGTCGAGCGAGTCGTCCTCCTCGTCCTCCTCGGAGTCGTCCTCCTCGGAGGCGTGCCAGTGAGGGCGCAGGCGTAGTTCGCGACACGACGGCCCCGCTCCGCGCGGGGCCGTCCCCTGTCCGGGGGCGGGGACGGGGAACCGGGTGGGGCGTTCGGTCGGTTTCGATATGCCTGCGAGCTGCGAAGACAGCAATAGGTGGCGGTTAGGTAATCGATGCCCCCGCTGGCCAGGCGTAACGTGCTTTTCCGCGAAGTGGATAGGTGTGGGGCGTCTCTACGGGATGTAGACCTGGTTTGCTCGGTCGCGGCGATGCTTGCACCATGGGCGTGGCTTACCTGGAAGAATTGGCGAGACCGCTAGGGTGAATACTTCAATGCGGTTAACCGGGTCGAGAGCAAGAGGAAACCGCGCCAGCCGGAGGGATCGGCGCGAGCGGAGGCGTGATGGCTCGCAGGTCAGACGTCCAGCAGGATCCGCGGATCGCTGGCGACCCTGACCCGTACCCTCTGGAGGGCTTCGAGGCGGCGGGCGCCGCGCACGGCACCGCCCCCCGCCGCAGAGGCTGGAGCGGCGGTGGAGGCCGCTGGCTCGTCTGGACCGGGCGGCTCATCCTCTGGGCGCTGATCGTCGTCATCCTCGTCAACGGCATACGCGCCCCCTTGGAACGGCTGGCGGGGGACGATCAGCCCGCCACGACGCCGACCGGCACGGTCACGTCCGGGTTCCCCGCGACGCAGGCGGCGGCCTTCGCCAACCAGTTCGCGGCGGTCTACCTCAACTACGACGCGGCCAACCCCCAGCAGCGCGCGGAACGGCTGAAGTCGTTCCTGCCGGAAGGCGCCGACGAGCAGTTCGGCTGGAACGGCTACGGACGCATGTCGGCGGGAGCCTTCCAGTTCGCCGGGATCGACGTGATCGACGACCACAACGCCCGGGTGACCGTGACGTACCAGTCGGGGGGCAGCCGTGGTCTGCTGTCCGTGCCGGTCTACTACGACAACGGCAGGTTCGTGGTCTCGGCTCAGCCGGCTCTGCTGCCCGCGCCGGGGCCGGCGGGCCTGCCGCAGCTCCCGGACCCCGACCGCGACTCCGCCACCGAGGCCGAACTGCGTCCCCAGCTCGAGGGCTTCTTCAAGGCGTACGCCGCGGGCAACCAGGTCGACCTCCAGCGCTACGTCGCGAGCGGGGTGACCGTCGACGGGTTCAACGGCGAGTTCACCCTCGCCGAGTTGAAGGACGTGCTGGTTCCGCCGGGCGGCGCCGACAGCAGGAAGGTCACGGCCGTGGTCGTGTGGGCGGTGGCGTCCGGGCAGTCGACGGCGGTGGCGAGCCCGTCGCAGGATCCGGCGGCGCAGCCGGCCGGTCTCGAGCAGGCCTATCAGTTGACGATCGAGAAGCAGGGCGGCAAGTGGTTCGTCAGGGACATCCAGGGTGCGAACCGGTCCGTGGGGTAGCGCATGCCCGGCAAAGACATCGCTGATCCATACCCCCGGGAGGGCGAGAGTTGATACTGAAGACCATCGCGGACCACGTCTTTGATCTTGCCGCGCCGTCGCCGGCGCCGACAACGGGCATCAACACCGAAGGTCTCGCCGACTTCCTCCGGAAGTTCTTCGCTCCGCTCTTCCTCGCGGTCGTCTCCGTCGTGGCGATCTTCTTTCTCTTCACCCGCGAGATCACCAGGTTTGTCCAGTTCATCATCCTGGCGATCGCGATCGGTGTGATCTTCTACGTTCCCAACATCATCGAGGTGACGGCGAAGGCGATCGCGGGCGCACTTGGCATCAAGTGATCGGGCGGAGAGGAGGTTCGGGGTGGATCTGCCCACATATACCAATATCTGGCGTATTGAGAAGCGGCTGTACAAGCTGTACGACCTACGGCTGCCGATGCCGCTTCCGGTCGTCTGGATCGGTGTGTTCGTGGGTGTCTCCGTGCCGTGGTGGGTCTTCCTCTACCTGATCGGACTGCCGTTCGCGGCCCCCTGGCACGTCATCTACCTCGTTCCTCCGGGCGTGCTCACCTGGCTGTCCACCCGTCCGGTCATCGAGAACAAGCGCCTCACCGAGCTGCTCCAGTCGCAGCTCCGCTACATGAGCGAGCCCCGGACCTGGTGCCGCATGGCCCCGTTCGACGAGCCGGACGAGATCGCCTTGACGGCGCGTGTCTGGCGGACCACGCCGCCGGCCGCGACGGCGCACGCCAGGGCGGCCCGCAAGGCGCGCCGCGCGGTCTCGGTCAAGGTGCCCGTCCCGAAGGTCCCCGGGACCGGCGCACGGGCGGCCTCGAACGCCGCCGCGCGCGTGGGCGCGCACCAGGTGGACCCCTCGCGTGTCGTGCGCCCGGCCGTGGCGGCCGCGGCCGCCGCCGCCGCGCCGGTCACCGACACACCCCCCACCACCCTGTCCCGGAGCGGTGCCGCCGCCCGGGCCGGCGCCACCGGTGAGCGCGTCTTCTATCTCACGGAGCCGCCGACGCCGCCCGTGTCGCCCGTGTCGCCCGCGCCGCCCGCGCGCCCGGCGGAGCCGCAGACCGGCCACGTCGACGGCCCGGATCGCGAACGCGACCCGCAGCACGAGGGACACGACGCCCACGAGAAGCATGAGAGCCACGACACCCACGAGAGCCGTGAGCAGGGCGCTGTGCGGCAGACGCCCCCTGCCGCTCCCGCCGGGGCATCGGAGGCGCCCGCCGTCCCGCCCATAGGCACCGAGACGCTGCGCCGCCTGCGCAGGCTCGCCGCTTCGGCCGAGCCCCACGCCGTACGGCCGTCCGGTGTGGCCTCATTCGCCGAGCCGACCGCGGTGGAGTCCGCGCACGAGGAGCGTCCTCGCGACGAGCGTGCACAGGACGCCGACGCCCCAGGCACGGCAGACATCCCAGCCGCGCCGCAGGAGCCCGAGGCGGAGCCCGCACCCCAGGAGCCCGCCGGCGACGCGGGCCGGGAAGACACGGCACAGCGGGACGCCGAGGTCCTCGAGCAGCATCGCAAGGGCCGTCCGCCGCGGCTCGTGCGTCCCCGCGTGCCGGAGGACACCGCGACGGACGAGGGCGTGCCGGCCGAGCGGGCGGCGACGAAGGAGGCGGCGTCCGCGGCGGCTCCTCCGATGGAGGCCACGACCGGGCACGGACCGGCGGCCGAGGCCTCCGAGGCCTCCGACGCCTCCGCGGAGGACACGCCCAGCTGGATCAGGCCGCCCCACGCGCCGGGGTCCAGGCCGTACGAGAGCGCCCTGGGCAGCACCACGGGCAGCGCCTCTGACAAGGGAAACGTGACGCCGCCTCCGGCGGGTCCGGCGGCGGTGTCGATCCGGGCCGTGCCCGCGGGGCCTCGCGCGGCGGGCCCTGCCGGTCCCGCCCGGCCGTCGCTGCCCACCCCGGGCACGTCCTCCCCCGGCAGGCCGGCGCACGAGGAGCCGCCGCGGCTGCGCCGCGTCGAGGCCGTCGTCGGGCGTGACACCTCGGGCGGCTGGCGGCGGCTGGCGCAGGTCGTCGTGGGCGGCAGCCGTACGGACGGCATGGAGGTCGACGAGGCCCGGACCCGCATCCCGCTCACCACGAGCAGGCGGATCATGGTGCTCGGCTGCACGGGCGGCGCCGGGCAGACGACCACGGCGTTAATGCTGGGCCACACACTGGCCCGTTACCGCGAGGACCGCGTGCTCGCGCTCGACGCGAACACCGGAGAGGACACGCTCACGACGAGGATCGCCGCCGAGTCGCCCGAGACGCTGAGCTCGCTCATCGAGGGCTCGGAAGAGGTGACCGGCTACCTCGGCATGCGGGCGTACACGACGCGCTGCGAATCGGGATTGGAGGTCGTCGGGGCGGACACCGACGACCGGGTGACGCAGCGCCTGGCGGAACGCGCGTTCCTGGCCGACTGGCGCAGGACGCTCGCCGCGCTCGACCGGCACTACCGGCTTACCGTGATCGACCCCGCGGCCGCGCTGGCGGCCCGGCTCCTGCCGTACGCCGACCAGCTCGTGCTGGTCGCCCCCGCGAGCGAGGACGCCTCCGAGGCGGTGGCGATGACCTACGAGTGGCTCGACGGGCACGGCTGCTCCGACCTGCGGCGCCGCGCCGTGATGGTGATCAACGGCGTGAGCCGCCGCAGCCTCCCCGACGTGGAGCAGGCCGAGGCGGTGGCCAGCGGCCGCTGCCGGGCGATCGTCCGGGTGCCCTGGGAGGACGAGCTGGCCCCCGGGCGGCCGGGACCGGTCGACGTCAATCACCTCCGAATGGGCGGCCGCAGGGCGTACGTTGCGCTTGCGGGTGTGATCGTGAGCGGCCTGGCGGCTGTCCAGGCCAAGCAGGAGGTGGCCAGATGAAGGGCGAGCGAGGAAGCTGGTGAGAGGTCGATGAGCAGGGCGCGCAGTCGCCTCGCGGTGCGTTACTTCGACGATCGCGTTCTCCTCACCGACTCGGCGGCCTGGGCCTACTTCCGGCTGCCGACGGTGAGCTACGAGTTCCTCACCCCCGAGGAGCGCGAGGCGCTGGCCACCAACATCACGATCGCGCTGGCCGCGATCAGGATGCCCGACGCCGAGGTGCACCTGCGGATCGCGCACCGGGCCTACCAGGCGGCGGAGTGGGCGATGGCGCTCAACTCGACCTCCGACGAGGGTCCGGGCTGGCGGGAGTACCTGGAGGAGATGTACCGCCACGTCTGGGCCAAGGACTTCTGGAGCAAGGAGGTCTACCTCGGCGTACGGCTCGGGCCGCGCGGCGCGCAGCTCGGCACCGGCGTGCTGGCCCAGCTCTTCGGCTTCTACCAGCGCAGCGAGAAGGCGCTCGGCATCGAGGACGACCACGTGCCGGACAAGGAGATCGCCCGCTGGACCGAGGCCGCCGAGCGGCTCGGCCGGGCCCTGGCCTCCAGCGCGTTGTACGCCCGCCACGCCACCTCCACGGAGATCGCCTGGCTGTTCCAGCACGCGGCGGCGGGCGGTCTCGGCGAGCCGCTGGCCTCGGCCACGCCGCGCCGCAGGTGGGGCAAGGGCGAGATCGAGGCGCTGGTCGAGGGACAGATCCACAACGGCAGGTCGCTGCTGCGGATCGAGCAGCCGGCCGGAGACTCCTACACGGCGCACCTGTCGTTCGCCCGGTTCCCCGACCTCATGCCGTTCCCCGACGGCGAGCCGTGGCTGCACTTCGCCGACCAGCTGCCGTTCCCGGTGGAGGTCTCCAGCCGGATGCGGCTGATCCCCCCGGTCAGGGCGAGCAAGGACGTGGCGCGCAAGCTGGCCCACGCCCGCGACATGGACATCCACATCCGTGAGGCGGGCGCCGAGGCGCCGCTCGCGCTGGCCGAGCAGATCGACGCCGCGCGCATGCTGGAGCACGGCATCACCAAGGAACGGCTGCCGTTCGTGTACGGCTGGCACCGGCTGAGCGTCAGCGCGCCGACCGAGGAGATGTGCGTCCAGCGGGTCGAGGCCGTCGTGGAGCACTACCGCGACCTCGGCATCGACGTCGTCAACTCCACCGGCGACCAGTTCTCGCTGTTCTGCGAGGCTCTTCCCGGCGAGCGGCTGCGGGTCAACGCGTACGCCCAGCGGCAGCCGCTGCGTACGATCGCGGGCGGCATGGCCACCGCGACCGTCGAGCTCGGCGACCGGGTGGACGAGTCGAACGCCGGATGGATCGGGCCGTACGTCGGGGAGACGCTGGGACGGGCGCGCAGCATCGTGCACTTCGACCCGCTCGTCGCGGCGGCGCGCAACCGCCCGACCGCCATCGCGATCACCGGTGAGCCGGGCGGCGGCAAGACCACGCTCGCGCTGCTGCTGATCTACCAGATGGCGCTGCGCGGCGTCACGATCGCGGTCATCGACCCCAAGGGCGACGCCGAGTCGCTCGTACGGCTGCTGCGCAACCGGGGGCGCAAGGCACGGGTCATCCCGCTGGGGTCGGCCGCGCCGGGCCTGCTCGACCCGTTCTCGTTCGGCGACGACATCGCGACGAAGAAGACGATGGCGACCGAGACCCTGCGGCTGCTGCTGCCGAGGATGTCGGAGGAGCGCGAGTCCGCCATGATCCAGGCGGTCGCCGCGGTCTCCAACGAGCCCGACCCCTCACTGGGCAAGGTGGTGGACCATCTGGAGCAGTCCACCGACCCGGCGTCCAAGAACCTCGGCGCCGTGCTGCGGTCGATGTCGGAGATGCACCTGGCCCGGCTGTGCTTCGACGCCTCGGGCGGCGAGCAGATCGACACCGAGGGCTGGACGACCGTGTTCACGCTCGGCGGGCTCACGCTGCCCGACGTGATGACGGTGAGGGACGACTACTCCTACGAGCAGCGGCTGTCGGTCGCGCTGCTCTATCTGGTGTCGCAGTTCGCCCGCCGCCTGATGAACGGGCTCGACCGGCGCACGCCCAAGGCGATCTTCCTCGACGAGGCGTGGGCGATCACGTCCACCCCCGAGGGCGCCAAGCTCGTGCCGGAGGTCTCCCGGATGGGCCGCTCGCGCAACACGGCGCTCGTCCTGGTCTCGCAGAACGCCGGTGACCTGCTCAACGAGCAGGTGACCAACTGTCTGTCGTCGGTCTTCGCGTTCCGTTCGACGGAACGCGTGGAGGTCGAGCACGTGATGGAGCTCCTCGGCGTGGACCCGTCGGAGGAGCACAAGGCGGTGCTGCGCTCCCTGGGCAACGGGGAGTGCGTCTTCCGGGATCTGGACGGCCGGGCCGGCCGTATCGGGGTGGACCTTATCTCGGAGGAACTGCTGCGCTGGCTTGACACCAATCCGACACACGACAAACCCAACGAGAACGTGCATGATCTTCTTGACGGGGGCTCCGGTCGGTCGGGGGTCGCGCAGGAGGTGCGATCGTGAGCGTGCGCAGGAACGGTCCGAAGGGTCGCACCAGACAGGGTGCCGGACGCGGCAGGAGGATCCGCCGGAGTCTGGCGCTGTTGTTCGTCGCGTTCGCGGCGTTCGTGACGCTGCCGCTGGTCTTCCCCACCGGTACGGCGAGCGCGGTCGGGCCCTGTGACCTGTCGCCCAATCTCGCTCCCGAGATCGTGGGCGGCGGCGTCGACGGGCTGGTCCAGCCGCCGGCGACCGACGAGGCGCCGGCCGGGAGCCAGAACACCCCCCAGGCGCCGAAGGATCCGGCGACCAACTACGAGCGGTACGGCATGGCCGGCCAGTTCTGGCACACCTACGACCTCGGATGCTCCGACGTCACGGCCGTGCTCGGCAACGCGTGGGCCAACACGGTCTTCTCCTGGGCAAAGGCCGTCGACCGGCTGACGATCAGCACCTACCAGGCGGCGGCGACCGAGGGCCCGCTGCAGCCCATCAAGGACGTCGCCGACGAGATCGTCACCAACCTCGCCAACGCGATGTACTGGCCCTACCTGCGGCCGATCGTCATCCTCGGCGCGATCTGGCTGGCGTGGTACGGCCTGATCCGCAAGCGCGCGACGACGACCACCGAGGGCGTCATCTGGATGGTCCTCGCGGTCACGGTCGCCATCTGGTTCTTCAGCCGCCCGGGTGACTTCACCAGCCTCGGCAAGACCGTGACCGACAAGACCGGCGAGATCGTGAACTCGGCCTTCTCCGGGCTGCCGGGGGCGGGCGGCGCGTCCTGCCTGTCCATGAAGGAGACCGCGCCCGGCGAGGTGCCGAGCGCGCCCACGGCGGGCGGCTACGGCCACCAGGGCACGCCCGGCGTGGCGCAGAACGCCGACGCGCTGTGGTCGGTCCTGGTCTGCAAGCCGTGGCTGATGGGCGAGTTCGGCACGGCCGACCCCAACTCCGGTCTCGTGAAGGGCCTGGGCGCCAAGCTGCTCAACCTCCAGGCGATCGACGCCGCCGAGCAGGCCGCCGATCAGACCCCGGCCTCCGACTCCCACCAGCAGCGGTTCGAGGAGGAGGTCGCCAAGCCGATGCAGAGCACCCCGGCGTACTTCCTGTTCCAGGGCAAGGACTGGACCAGCCGCCTGGGCATCGCGATCGGCGCGTTCATCGCGGCGATGGTCGCCGGTCTGCTCATCTTCCTCGTCGCAGTGTCGCTGCTCGTCCTGAAGGTCGGCTTCCTGCTGCTGCTGATGCTCGGGCCGATCTTCCTGTTGATCGGCGTGCATCCGGGCTCCGGCCGCATCATCGCCATGCGCTGGGTGGAGATGCTGGTGGGCACCCTGCTGCGCCAGGCGGTGCTGGCCCTGGTGCTCGGCGTCCTCGTGTACGGCTACGCGCTGATCATCTCGACCAGCCTGCCCTGGGGCATGCAGATCCTGTTCATGGCGCTGCTGACGATCGCGGTCTTCTTCTACAGACGGCCGTTCCAGCACCTGTTCGCCTCGATGGACGGGCACACGATCGCCACCCGGATGCTCGGCGAGGCCGCCACCGCGCCGACCCTCTCGCGGGCGGCCAACGTGCTGCCGCCGGTCGCGGCGGCCCGGGCGGGCCGCTGGGGGCTGCGCAAGGCCGAGCCGGTCATCAGCGCGGCTGCGATGGCGACCGGCGCGGGCGCGGCGGCGGCCGCCGCCGCGGGCGTGGCGCAGGGCCGCGTGCGCGGCGAGGAGGGCGCGGGCAACGTCCCCGCCCAGGCCGGAGCGCGTGCGGGGGCGCAACCCGCGCCGCTCGACGCCGACGCGCAGGGGGCCGGCCGCCGCAAGGCCGGGGTCACCGCCTCACGTCCGGGAACGGCCCCGCCGCTCAACCTGTCGGGAGTGCGGCCCGCCGGGGCCGTACGGGCCGGCGCGGGCTCTCCCTCGGCGGCACAGGCCGCCTCCGCCGCGGCGTCGGCGGCGGGAAGCCCGGCGGCCCCGCCGCAGCGGGTCACCGGCGCCACCGCCGGACCCGTGCCGTCTACCGGGCCGTCTACCGGGCCGTCGGCCGCGCAGCCCGCGCCGTCCCGCGGCCGCCCGATCGGCGGCTCCAGCGGTGGTTCCAGTGGTGCGTCGAGTGGCGGTTCCGGCGGCGGCTGGTTCGGCGGCAGGTCCGGTGGCGGCTGGGCCTCCCGGCCGTCGTCCACCCGGGCGTCCGGTGGGAGCTCGGGCGGGTTCTTCGGCGGTTCGCGCGGCTCGTCGGGCGGGTCGAGCAGGTCGGGCGGCTCGGGCGGCTCGGGTGGCCTGTTCGGCGGATCCTCCGGCAGGTCCTCGAACAGGTCGTCCGGTGGTTCGTCCGGCGGCATCTTCGGCGGCTCGTCCCGGCGGGGCGACGGCGGCCGTTCCCGGCCCGCCACGCCACGTGACTCCGGTTCGTCCGGCGGCTCGTCGTCCAGCCGTTCCCGTTCGGCCGAGCCGCCCCCGCTCTGGCTGCCGAGCAGGGGAGAGGGCACGCGCCGCGACGGTGACGCGCCGACCCCGTTCTGGGCCAAGCCCGCCGACCGCGACTCCGGCGACTGACGGGAACCTCCGCGCTGTCATGAGAAGCCGAAACAGTGATCGGGGGAAGGGCCTCGCCTTCGCGGCGGCCGTCGTGGTGCTCGCCGCCGTCGGCGTCTACCTCACGATGAGCCCGCCGTCGAGCTCCTCCTCCGAAGGTGACGAGCAGACGAGGGAGCAGTCGGTCGTGGCCACCTCGCAGGCGACGGCCGCGGTCCGCGAGCCCAGCCCGGTGGCCACGACTCCCGGCGCCTTCGACGTGTACGCGTACCTGCCGTTGTCGAGGGAGGAGATCGGGGCGGCGGCCGACCTGGCACGCCGCTTCACCGAGGCGTACGGCACCTTCTCGCCCGGCGAGGAGCCGGCGGCGCGGGCCGACCGGCTGAAGCGGTTCGCGACCGACGAGTTCGCCGGCCAGCTCACCAGGACCGTCACCGACCCCGCGGTGGTGGAGCAGAACGAGGCCGACCAGGTGACGTCCAAGGCGTCGGCGAAGGTGACGACGATCCGCGACATGACGGCCGACCAGGTGGTGTTCGTCGTCGACTCGGCCCGCCATGTGACGGACAAGAACGGCCAGAAGGACGTGCCCGAGCGGTTCGCCGTGACCGTGATCAAGGCGGGGACCGACTGGCGGGTGTACGACCTGCAACTGGCCGACGCCGGTCAGGACGGGGACAGCTCGCCGTGACCGCCCCGCCGCGCATCACTTCGTCCGGCGCCTCGACGCGCGTCGTGCGCAGGCTCGCGTCGGCGGGGCGGAACTGGCGGACGATCGCCGTCGCCCTCATCGTGATCGTGCCGGCCACGCTGTTCGGCTCGATCATCCTGATGACCCCCAGCCCGTCGATCCTCTTCGGCGGCGGCGCGGCCGAGAACTGCGCCGAGGCGGCCACGGGGGAGTCCGCCGGCGGGGCCGCCGCCGACGTCTCGCAGACGGCCCAGGGCGACATCCCCTCCGACTACCTGGAGCTCTACAAGAAGTTCGGCAAGCAGATCGGCGTGCAGTGGAACGTCCTGGCCGCCATCGGCAAGCGGGAGACGAACCACGGCCGCTCGACGCTGCCGGGGGTGCGCAGCGGCACCAACTACGCGGGGGCCGCAGGGCCGATGCAGTTCCTCGTCAGCACCTGGGGCGGCCAGGCCAAGATGAAGATCGAGCCGGGCATCAACGGCTACGCCTCCGACGGCGACGGGGACGGCTACGGCGACGTCTACAACCCGGCGGACGCGATTCTCGGCGCGGCCAAGATGCTCAAGCGCAACGGCGCGCCCGACGACCTCAGAAGGGCGATCTTCGTCTACAACCGGGCCACCTGGTACGTCGACCAGGTGCTGGAGATCGCCAAGCGCTACGCGGCGACCGGGGACATCGGCGTGCCGCCGGAGGCCGACCCGGCCTGCGACTCCGGCTACGTCGACAGCGCCCCCGACGACGTCGTACGCAAGATCCTCGAGTACGCTCTGGCGCAGCGGGGCAAGCCGTACCGGTGGGGCGGCACGGGCCCGGACGCCTACGACTGCTCGGGGATCATCTACATGGCCTACCGCAACGCGGGTCTGACCATTCCCCGCACGACCTTCGGCCAGTGGCCCTTCGGTATGAAGATCGAGGAGGGGCGGGAGCAGCCCGGTGACCTCGTCTTCTTCAACGCCGGCCCCGGCACGTCCAAGGACAGCCCGGGGCATGTCGGGATGGTCGTGTCGCCCGGCAAGATGATCGAGGCGCGGTGCACGCTGTGCGGGCCCATCAAGGTCTCCTCGTACCGCGACCGGCCCAACATCGTGGGCTTCACCCGGCCGCTGGAGAACGAGACCGTCATCGCGCAACTGAAGCGGGCGCAGACGTGACCGGCACGCGGCTCGTCGTCGGGGCCGCGATCGTCGAAGGCGGCCGTCTCCTGGCCGCCCAGCGGTCCGGGCCCCCGGCGCTGCGCGGCGGCTGGGAGTTCCCCGGCGGGAAGGTCGACCCGGGGGAGGACGAGCGCGCGGCGCTGGTGCGCGAGTGCGCCGAGGAGCTCGGGGTCCAGGTCGTCCTCGGACGCCGCGTCGGCGGGGACTGGCCCCTGGACGACGGCTACCTGATGCACGTGTGGCTCGCCACCGTCGTCGAGGGCGTGCCCCGCCCGCTTGAGCACCTCGCGCTGCGCTGGCTGGAGCCGCACGAGTTGTACGACGTGCCCTGGCTTCCGGCGGATCTGCCGGTCGTCGCCGCGATCGAGAAGTTGTTGCCGAACCGGAACGCATAGTCGCCGAATCGTTCGCAAGATCGGGCTTTGCTCATGCTTTTACCGAACTACAATCGGTTCTGACCTCGAAGCCGGGCCGACAGGAGGCGAGCGGTGATCGGACGCGCGTATATGAGAGCCGCGTCCTCGGCTGTCGCGTCCGTGGCCATCGCCACGCTGGCGATCCTGGCCGTGGGCCCGGTGATCGGCGCCAGCGCGGACCCGGTGGAGCCGTGCGACCCCGGCCAGGACCCCCAGTGCGCCGTCGTCACGGTCACCGTCACCCAGACGCCGCCGGCCACCTCCTCGGCGAACGCGAGCCCCTCGGCCGAGCCCGTGGTGACCAAGACCGTCACCATCACGCCGACGCCGAAGGCGACCAAGACCAAGGCGCCCAAGCCGGTCGCGACGACGACCGCTCCTCCCGCGTCCACGACGGAGCAGAACCCGCCGCAGACGATCCCGACGCTGACCGACACCCCCGCCACGAGTCCCAGCCCGAGCCCGGAGGACAACGGGCAGGTGCAACTGCCCACCGCGTCGGCCGAGCCGACGCCGGACGTGGCGCAGCAGACCCCCAGCACGGGCGTGACGTTCGAGCAGCCCGATCCCCAGACGGTGCCGATCGAGATCCGCAACGCGTCTCCCGAGTACGACAAGCCGACGCTGGCCCACCGGCTCGCCATCCCCGCCGGGGTGCTCGTCGGCGTCGCGCTGATCGCGTGGCTGATCTTCGAGGGCCGGCTGCGGAGGATGGCGCACGCCGCCGCCGTACGGCGGGCCGGTCCGGCCGCGGCGCGGACGCCGGTTCCCGAGGTGGCGGCCTACCCGGCGGCCTCTCCCGGCTACGCCCCGATGATGGGCTTCGTGCCCGTCCAGCCCTACACGGTGAACTATCCGCAGCAGCCCTACGGCTACCCGGTGCCGTACGGCTATGCCCAGGCCCAGCCGTACGGGTACCCGGTGGCCGACCCCGCCCAGATGCAGGCCCAGGCGCAGGCCCAGATGCAGGCACAGCAGGGCATGGCCGACCCGTGGAGCCAGGCGGTCGGCGAGGCCCAGGCCGGGGTCTGGAACGAGGCCACCCGGCCCGGTCACCTGCCGCAGCAGCCCACGGGCGAGGACCCCACCACCCTGCGCTGACGAACCCCGGGCTGACGAACCTCGCGCAGGCGAGCAGAGACGAACAGAAAGGCGCCGATCGGACGGACCGATCGGCGCCTTTTCCTGGGGCTCAGCGCTGGCGCTTGAAGATCTTCGAGCCCAGCCAGACCAGCGGGTCGTACTTCCGGTCGACCACACGCTCCTTCATCGGGATCAGCGCGTTGTCGGTGATCTTGATGTGCTCGGGGCAGACCTCAGTGCAACACTTGGTGATGTTGCAGTAACCCAGGCCGTGCTCCTCCTGCGCCGACTCCTTGCGCTCGGCCACGTCGTACGGGTGCATGTCGAGCTCGGCGATCCGCATCAGGTAGCGCGGACCGGCGAAGTTCGGCTTGTTCTCCTCATGGTCGCGGATCACGTGGCAGACGTTCTGGCACATGAAGCACTCGATGCACTTGCGGAACTCCTGGGACCGCTCGACGTCGACCTGCTGCATGCGGTACTCGCCCGGCTTCACGTCGGCGGGCGGCGTGAACGAGGGGATCTCGCGGGCCTTCTGGTAGTTGAACGACACGTCCGTCACCAGGTCCTTGATGACCGGGAACGTCCGCAGCGGCGTGACCGTGATGGTCTCGCTCTCCTCGAAGGTGGACATCCGGGTCATGCAGCCCAGCCGGGGCTTGCCGTTGATCTCCATCGAGCACGAGCCGCACTTGCCGGCCTTGCAGTTCCAGCGGACCGCGAGGTCGGGGGCCTGCGTGGCCTGGAGCCGGTGGATGACGTCGAGGACGACCTCGCCCTCGTTCACCTCGACGGTGAAGTCCTCCAGGCGGCCCTCGCCGCCCTCGCCGCGCCAGATGCGGAACTTCGCCTTGTATCCCATCACGACTCCTTGACCGCGGCGTCGTATTCCGCCAGCTCTTCCTCGGTGAGGTACTTCTCCAGCTCGGAGCGCTCGAACAGGCTGATGAGGTCGCCCCGCATGGACGGCTGGGCCCTCTCCTCGACCGTGATGGACGTGCCGTCCGGGTTCGCGGAGCAGACCAGCAGCTTGCGCCGCCACTCGGCCGACATGCCGGGGTAGTCGTCGCGGGTGTGGCCGCCGCGGCTCTCCTCCCGCAGCAGCGCGGCCTTCGCCACGCACTCGCTGACCAGCAGCATGTTGCGCAGGTCGAGCGCGAGGTGCCAGCCGGGGTTGTAGACCCGGCTGCCCGAGGAGGCCGTGTTCTTGGCCCGCTCCTTGAGCTTCTCGATGACCTGCAGGGCCTCGCTGATCTCCTCGGACTTGCGGATGATGCCGACCAGGTCGTTCATCGTGCGCTGCAGTTCGTGGTGGACCTCGTACGGGTTCTCCCCGCCGCTCCGCTCCAGCGGGGCCAGGGCCTCGGCCTTGGCCTCCTCCACGCCGGTCACGACCGGCCGCCTGGCCAGCCCGTCCACGTACGCCGCGGCTCCCGCGCCGGCGCGGCGGCCGAACACCAGCAGGTCGGACAGCGAGTTGCCGCCGAGGCGGTTGGAGCCGTGCATGCCGCCGGAGACCTCGCCGGCCGCGAACAGGCCGGGGACCGACGCCGCGCCGGTGTCGGCGTCCACCTCGACGCCGCCCATGATGTAGTGGCAGGTCGGGCCGACCTGCATGGGCTCCTTGGTGATGTCGACGTCGGCCAGTTCCTTGAACTGGTGGTGCATCGACGGCAGCCGCCTGGTGATCTCGGCGGCGGGCAGGCGGGTCGACACGTCGAGGAACACGCCGCCCTGCGGTGACCCGCGCCCGGCCTTCACCTCGGCGTTGATCGCCCTGGCCACCTCGTCACGGGGCAGCAGCTCCGGCGGACGGCGGTTGTTGGCCTGGTCGTCATACCAGCGGTCCGCCTCCTCCTCGGTCGTGGCGTACTTGTCCTTGAACACGTCCGGGATGTAGTCGAACATGAAGCGGCGGCCCTCGGAGTTGCGCAGGACGCCGCCGTCGCCGCGCACCGACTCGGTCACCAGGATGCCGCGCACCGACGGGGGCCAGACCATGCCCGTCGGGTGGAACTGGATGAACTCCATGTTGATGAGCTTCGCGCCGGCGAGCAGGGCCAGCGCGTGACCGTCACCGGTGTACTCCCAGGAGTTCGACGTGACGACGTACGACTTGCCGATGCCGCCGGTGGCCAGCACCACGGCGGGGGCGTCGAAGACGATGAAGTCGCCCGTCTCGCGCCAGTAGCCGAAGGCCCCGGAGATCGCGTCCCCGTCCTTCAGCAGCCGGGTGACCGTGCACTCGGCGAAGACCTTGATGTACGCCTCGGGGTCGCCGTGCAGCTTCTCGTCCTCCTGCTGCAGGGCGACGACGCGCTGCTGGAGGGTGCGGATCAGCTCCAGGCCGGTGCGGTCGCCGACGTGCGCGAGGCGCGGGTACTCGTGGCCGCCGAAGTTGCGCTGGCTGATCTTGCCGTCCTTGGTGCGGTCGAACAGCGCGCCCCAGGCCTCCAGCTCCCAGACGCGGTCCGGGGCCTCCTTGGCGTGCAGCTCCGCCATGCGCCAGTTGTTGAGGAACTTGCCTCCGCGCATGGTGTCGCGGAAGTGCACCATCCAGTTGTCGCTGCTGTTGACGTTGCCCATCGCGGCGGCGGCGCCGCCCTCGGCCATGACCGTGTGGGCCTTGCCGAACAACGACTTGCAGACGATCGCCGTCCGCTTGCCCTGCTGCCGCGCCTCGATCGCCGCGCGGAGCCCCGCTCCACCGGCTCCGATGACGACGACGTCGTATTCGTGACGCTCCACGTGAAATCCTTAAGCGAACGGGAAGTTGATGACGCCCATGGCGACGAGCCGGACGTACAGGTCGGCGATCATGACCGAGAACAGCGAGGCCCAGGCGAACTGCTGGTGCCTGGCGTTGAGCTTCGAGACCAGGGTCCACGCCTTGTAGCGCAGCGGGTGCCTGGAGAAGTGGTTCAGGCGCCCCGCGGTGATGTGACGGCACGAGTGGCAGCCGAACGTGTAGCAGAGGATCAGGGCCGCGTTCGCGAGCAGAATCCAGCTGCCCAGCCCGGCGGGCTTGTGCACCAGCGCGAGAACCGCGTCGTACGTCAGGATCAGGCCGATGATGATGGCGAAGTAGAAGAAGTAGCGGTGGATGTTCTGCAGGATCAGCGGCAGACGCGTCTCACCCGTGTACTTCCCGTGCGGCTCGGCCACGGCGCACGCCGGCGGCGACAGCCAGAACGACCGGTAGTAGGCCTTGCGGTAGTAGTAGCAGGTGAGCCGGAAACCGCCGGGCAGACCGAGGATCAGCATCCCGGGCGGCAACGTGTACCAGTCGCCGAACGGGGCGAGCCCGAACAACCGGGCCCCCTCGGGGCACGACGTCGCCAGACACGGCGATGAGAAGGGCGCGATGTACGGATCGACGAAGTAGCTCTTGTCGAAGATCGCCCAAATTCCGTAAATCAAGAACAACAGGAGTCCGGCGAACGTGAACGCCGGAGCCAGCCACCATCGGTCGGTTCTCAGAGTGCGCACCCTGATCTGTGCGCGTTGTTTCCTTGCCGGGCTCTCGGCCGTTGTCTGGGTCATCGGAGACCTTCCACCCTCACTGACTCCGCGCACGCCGGAGCGACCGCGCCGTACTGCTCAGGCCGTGCGCGTTATTGGTGGGGCACACATTACGACGAGCACATCACGAAGTGTGAGGAGGGTCACTCCTCCCCGCTGTGATCTCGGTCACTTCGCCGGCAGCTTGACCACGGTCACGAAGAATTCGTCGATCTGGCGTACTACCCGGGTGAACTGGTCGAAATCTACGGGTTTGGTGATGTACGCGTTGGCGTGCAGGTTGTATCCCCGCAGGATATCCTGCTCGGCCTCCGATGTGGTGAGGATCACAACGGGGATGGTCCGCAGCGAGGGGTCCTTCTTGACCTCCTCCAGCACCTCGAACCCGTTCACGCGGGGCAGGTTGAGGTCGAGCAGCACCAGGTCGGGCCGGGGCGCCGAGTCGTACTGCCCCTCGCCGCGCAGGTAGGCCAGCGCCTGCTCGCCGTCGTTGACCACGTGGAGGTTGTTGCCGACCTTGTTGTAGGAGAACGCCTCCTGACAGAGCAGGACGTCGCCCGGGTCGTCCTCGACCAGGAGGACCTCGATCGGGCGGAACTCACTCATCGGGGTCTCCCAAAGCCGGCAGGGTCCAGCGGAACGTGGCTCCGGCGTCCTCGTTCGTGTCGAGCCAGATCCGGCCGCCATGATATTCGACGATTTTGCGGCACAGGGCCAGTCCGATGCCCGTCCCGGGATAGACGTCCCTCGGATGCAGGCGCTGGAAGATCAGGAAGATGCGGTCGGCGTACTTCGGCTCGACGCCGATCCCGTTGTCCGAGCAGCTGAACTCCCACATGTCGCCGTCCCGCCGTACGCCGATGTGGACGCGGGGAGGCTCCTCGGAGCGGAACTTGAGCGCGTTGCTGACGAGGTTCTGGAAGAGCTGGGTCAGCAGCGTGCGGTTGCCGACGACCTTGGGCATGTCGTCGTGGGTGACCGTCGCGCCGGTCTCCGACAGCCGGGCGTCGAGGTTGCGCAGGGCGCCGGCCAGCGCGTCGCCCGTGTCCATCTCCTCCGGCTCGCCGCCGACCCGGCCCACACGGGAGAAGTCGAGCAGGTCGTTGATGAGCAACTGCATGCGGCGGGCGCCGTCGACCGCGAAACCGATGTACTGCCGGGCGCGGTCGTCGAGCCGGTCGGCGTAGCGCTGCTCGAGCATCTGGGTGAAGCTCGCCACCTTGCGCAGCGGCTCCTGCAGGTCGTGGCTGGCCACGTAGGCGAACTGCTCCAGCTCGCGGTTGGAGCGCCTGAGCTCCTCGGTCTGCTCGGCGAGCTGCTGGCGGGCCTCGACGGACGACTGCCACTCGGTCATGATCCGGCGGCGCATCCCGTCGATGTGGCCCGACAGCTCCCACAGCTCGGCCGGCCGCTCGACCCCGAGCTCGTGGTCGAAGTCGCCCGCGGCCACCGCCCGGACCTGCCGGGTCAGCCGCGCGATCGGGCCCACGACCGCGCGGCGCACGATCAGCGCGCAGAACACGATCGCCAGCACCATCGCGCCGGCCAGCGCCGCGACCGCCAAATAGATGGTGTTCCAGCCGGAGTAGAGCCGATCCCTGGCGATGTCGTGCAGCCGCCCCAACAGGGCCTGCTGCGTGTCGAGCGCGCTCCTGACCGCCGAGAAGCGCTGGAGGTTGTTCTTGGCCAGGTCGGTGAGCGGGGCCGGGCCGCTCTTGAGGGTCCGCGCGACCACCGGCTCGGCGTAGTCGCGCCGCCACGCGGTCGTGGCGTCGGTGATCTCGCGGATCTGGCGGCGCACGCCGTACCCCTGGGGCAACCGGGGGACGAGCCTGGCGATCGCGCCGGTCGCCGACCGCTCCTCGGCCACCCCCTGGCGGTAGGAGTCGAGGTACTGCTGCTCGCCGGTGAGCCCGTATCCGCGGATCGCGCCCTCCTGCGCCTGCACCGCACGGGCGACGCGCAGCGTCTGCAGGGCGGCGGGGTCGACCGCGTCGACGAGGGTCTGCCGGGCCTCGTGCGTCGTGGAGAGCGCGAGCAGGATGGCGCTAATAGCGATCACGAAGACGAGCAGGACGCCCGCTCCGGCGAGCACGAACCACCGGCTGACCGGCAGGCGCGCGCCCCGAGCGGACGGCGTCAGCGGGGGCAGCGGGGGCGGCGCATCCTCATGCGCCTCCACATGCGCGTCCACATGCGCGTCCACATGCGCGTCCTCATGTGCCTGCACATGCGCCTGCTCAGTGGGCTGCGGCGCCGTCATGCTCCACTCTCCCGTACGCCCTGCTTCTCATGGCCGCGGGCGACGAGGACGGCCGCGACGTCGTCGTGCATGGCGCCGTCGAGGCTGGCGATGATGCGGTCGAGGTCGATCCCCGCCTGGGCGCGGATCAGGTTCGCCAGCCCCTCGGTGCCGAGCAGGTCGCGGTTCTCGCCGACCGTGGCCTCGATGAGGCCGTCGGTGTAGAGCAGCAGCGACCACCGGTCGCCGAGGGTGACGTCGATGGGCGTCCACTCGATGTCCGGGAAGATCCCGAGCGGCGGGCCCGACGGCGTCTCGGTGACCACGCCGAGCACGCCGTCGCGCAGCAGCAGCGGCGGTGGGTGACCGATCACGTGCAGGCGCGCGGTGGTCAGGTCGGGGGCGATGGTCGCGGTGCACATCGTGGTGAAGATCTCCGGCGACTTGCGCTCGTGCCGCAGCAGCGTGTCGAGCGTGCGCAGCACGTCGTTGCCGGTCTGCCCGGCCAGCACCAGCGTGCGCCAGGCGATGCGCAGCGCCGTGCCGAGGGCGGCCTCGTCGGGCCCGTGCCCGCACACGTCGCCGATCAGCACGTGCACCGCCCCGTCGGGCGTCTGCACGGTGTCCCAGAAGTCGCCGGCCAGCAGCCCGCCCGAGCGTCCGGGAAGGTAGCGGGCCTGGTGGTGGAGGAGATCGGGGTCGAGCAGGGGGACGGGCAGCAGGCCGCGTTCGAGCCGGGAGTTCTCCTTGCTGACGATGCGTTCCTGCAGGAGTTCGCGCATGGCGAGGTCGGCGCGCTTGCGCTCGATGGCGTAGCGGATGGCACGGATCAGCAGCCGGGCGTCGACGTCCTGCTTGACCAGGAAGTCCTGCGCTCCGGCGGCGACCGCCTCGATGCCGACGTGCGCGTCCCCGAGCCCGGTGAGGACGAGCACCGCCGTGTCGGTGGACATGGCGAGGACCTGCTGCAGCGCCTCGAGCCCTGACGCGTCGGGAAGGGAGAGGTCGACGAGCACGCACTGCACGTCGTCGGTGAGCCGCGCGCGTCCCTCGGCGAGCGTCCGTGCCCAGGTGATCTTCGGCGGCCTCTCGGCGCCCGCCAGCAACTCCTCGACGAGAAACGCGTCGCCGGCGTCGTCCTCGATCAGCAGGAGGGTGAGCGGATCGGGCAGATCAGGGGAGACCGGGGTCACGAACGCCTCTCGTCAGCGTCGGCATCATCGTCGTGCAGCATCGTGTGCACAAACCTATCGTCTGGAAACCGCTCGGTTAGGGCTCACACGTCAACGAGCGCCTCTATTCCCTGGGGAAGCGTCCCCTCACGTGCGGCCTCCCCGAGGAACGACAACAGCGTCCCACGGAAGGCCTGCGCCGCCCGAGTCGGCTCCACGTCTTTGCGGTGGGCGAGGGCGACCGTACGGCGCAGACCGGGCAGCAACGGCGTGCCCGTCAGGCTCGGCCGGTTCTCCAGCACCATCGAGGGCACCACCGCGATGCCCAGCCCCGCCTCGACGAACCGCAGCACCGCGTCCATCTCCCCGCCCTCCACCGCGAAGCGCGGCTCGAACCCCGCCTGCCGGCAGGCCGCCAGCGTCGCCTCGCGCACGTCGTAGCCCCTGCGGAACATGACCATCGGCCGTCCGCGCAGGTCCTCGATCCGCATGTACGATCGGCGCCCCCGGGGCGACGTGGAGGCCACGACGAGGTTCTCGCTCAGGATCTCCTGGGTCACCAGGGACGGATCGCTGCTCTGCAGCGGCAGGATGATCAGCGCCAGATCGAGCTGGCCCCGGGCGAGGTCGCGGACGAGGTCGCGGGACCCGCCCTCCTCGACCTTCAGCTCCACGCCGGGGTAGTCGCGGTGGAAGCGGGCCAGCGCGTCGGCCAGCAGCCCGGCGCACAGCGACGGGGTCGCGCCGAGGCGCACCCGCCCCCGCCGCAGCCCCGCCAGCTCGGCGACCTCGCGCCGGGCGGTCTCGGCGTCGGCGAGCATGCGACGCGCGAGCGGGAGCAGCGCCTCACCCGCCGGGGTGAGCGTGACGTTGCCCCGGGCCCGGCTGAACAGGGGCGCTCCCAGCTCGGTCTCGAGGCTCTTGATCTGCTTGCTCAGCGACGGCTGGGCGACCCGCATCCGCTCCGCGGCCTGGGTGAAGTGCCGCGTCTCGGCCACGGCCATGAAGTAGGCCAGTTGCTGGAGCTGCACACCTCAATAGCCTAGGGCTATCGCCGAAGCCGGCTCGATGCGCCCCCCGTGGTGTGGCGCGGTGTGAAATTCGTCGCACACTCTCGGGACCTTCGACTCTTGGAAACCGTGTGGGACAGAGCGCATAGCCGGGGGCTATCGAAACCAGACCTGTCATGACTTGGACGTCTGAACAGCACGAACCTAGCGTGTGCATTCGTGACTGCCACTGTTGACCACTCTGTGGACTCTGCTTCCGTGGATCGCGGCTCGGCGACCGCTCCGGTGCCCGTGCATGACGCACCCCGCAAGCCCGCCGGGCCGGCGCCGCGTACGCCCGCCCGCCGCGGCCTGCTCGGCACGTCGGCCGGCAGGAAGGCCGTCATGGCCGTCACGGGCGCCGTTCTCGTGCTCTTCCTGATCACGCACATGCTGGGCAACCTCAAGATCTTCTTCGGCGCCGACTCCTTCAACCACTATGCAGGCTGGTTGCGGACCGTGGGCTCGCCCGCGTTGCCGAACCGCACCGTGCTGACGATCACCGAGATCGTGCTCGCGCTCAGCGTCGTGCTGCACATGTGGGCGGCGGTGTCGCTCGCCCGACGGGCCGCCAAGGCGCGGCCCGTGAAGTACGCGGCCAAGCGGAAGTCGCAGGCCAACGGGTATGCCACGCACACCATGCGGTACGGCGGCGTGATCATCCTGCTGTTCGTGATCTGGCACCTGCTGGACATGACCTTCGGCACGGTGAACCCCGAGGGCGGCGACGCCACGCCGTACGCCCGGATGATCGCCGGCTTCCAGCCCGACCGCTGGTGGGTGGCGCTGTTCTACCTCGTCGCCATGGTGATGGTCGGCCTGCACCTGCGCCACGGCCTGTGGAGCGCCTTCCAGTCGCTCGGCCTGACCCGCCGACCCCGCGTCCGCAGCACGCTGCAGACGACCGCCGTCGCGGTCTCAGCGGTGCTGGTGCTCGGGTTCGTCTCCGCGCCCGTCTGCATCCTGATCGGAGTGGTCAAGTGAAGTTCCGCCGCCGCGCCCAGCAAGACAACCAGCAAGACAACCAGCAGGACAACCGGCAGGTGAACGTCCAGCGGGAGAGCCGGGGCGCAGAGCCGGCCATCGTCGGGCACTACCGGGTCGGCGACCCCATCCAGGACACCAAGGCGCCGGCGGGCCCGATCGAGGACCGCTGGGACAAGCGTCGTTTCCAGGCCAAGCTGGTCAACCCCGTCAACAAGCGCAAGCTGACCGTCATCGTCGTCGGCACCGGCCTGGCCGGCGGCTCCGCCGCGGCCACGCTCGGCGAGCTGGGCTACAAGGTCAAGTCGTTCTGCTACCAGGACTCGCCCCGGCGGGCCCACTCCATCGCCGCACAGGGCGGCATCAACGCCGCCAAGAACTACCGCGGCGACGGCGACAGCGTCTACCGGTTGTTCTACGACACGGTGAAGGGCGGCGACTACCGCGCCCGCGAGTCGAACGTCTACCGCCTCGCCCAGGTCAGCGTGAACATCATCGACCAGGCCGTGGCGCAGGGCGTGCCGTTCGCCCGCGAGTACGGCGGCCTGCTCGACACCCGGTCGTTCGGCGGCACCCAGGTGTCGCGTACCTTCTACGCCCGCGGCCAGACGGGCCAGCAGCTCCTGCTCGGCGCCTACCAGGCCCTGGAGCGGCAGGTCGCGGCGGGGAACGTGGAGGTGTACACCCGCCACGAGATGCTGGAGCTCATCGTCAGCGGCGGCCGGGCCCGGGGCATCGTGGTCCGCGACATGGTCACCGGCGAGATCGAGACCCACCTCGCCGACGCGGTCGTGCTCGCCAGCGGCGGCTACGGGAACGTGTTCTACCTGTCCACCAACGCCAAGGGCTGCAACACCACGGCGATCTGGCGGGCGCACAAGAAGGGCGCCTACTTCGGCAACCCCTGCTACACGCAGATCCACCCGACCTGCATCCCGCAGAGCGGCGACCACCAGTCGAAGCTGACGCTGATGTCGGAGTCGCTGCGCAACGACGGCCGGGTGTGGGTGCCCAAGCGCAAGGGCGACGACCGCGCGCCGGGCGACATCCCCGAGGACGAGCGCGACTACTACCTGGAGCGCATCTACCCGGCGTTCGGCAACCTCGTGCCGCGCGACATCGCCAGCCGCGCCGCCAAGAACGTCTGCGACGAGGGCCGCGGCGTCGGTCCCGGCGGGCTCGGCGTCTACCTCGACTTCGCCGACGCGATCAGGCGGATGGGCCGGGAGGCCGTCGAGAAGAAGTACGGCAACCTCTTCGAGATGTACGAGCGCATCACCGGCGAGAACCCGTACGAGGTGCCGATGCGCATCTACCCGGCCGTCCACTACACGATGGGCGGGCTGTGGGTGGACTACGACCTGCAGTCCACGATCCCCGGGCTGTTCGTGATCGGCGAGGCCAACTTCTCCGACCACGGCGCGAACCGCCTGGGTGCCTCGGCCCTCATGCAGGGCCTGGCGGACGGCTACTTCGTGCTGCCGACGACGATCGGCGACTACCTCGCGGGGGCCGGTTCGTTCGGGCCGGTCGAGGAGGGCGACGTCGCGGAGGCCAGGAAGGCCGTCCAGGACAAGATCGACAAGCTCCTGTCCGTGAACGGCGACCGCACCGCCGACTCCTTCCATCGGGAGCTCGGCCGGATCATGTGGGACTACTGCGGCATGGAGCGCACCGAGGAGTCGCTGCGCAAGGCGCTGGAGCGCATTCCCGAGCTGCGCGAGGAGTTCTGGAACAACGTCAAGGTGCCGGGCGACGCCGAGGGGCTCAACCAGGCGCTCGAGCGCGCCGGCCGGGTGGCCGACTTCTTCGAGCTCGCCGAGCTGATGTGCATCGACGCGCTGCACCGTACGGAGTCGTGCGGCGGCCACTTCCGGGCCGAGTCGCAGGACGAGGACGGCGAGGCGCTGCGCGACGACGAGAACTTCGCCTACGTCGCGGCGTGGGAGTGGACTCCGGAGGGCCCGGTCCTGCACAAGGAAGAGCTGAACTACGAGTACGTCAAGATGACCCAGCGGAGCTACAAGTGAACCTGACCCTCAAGATCTGGCGGCAGAACGGCTCGTCGGACAAGGGACGGATGGTGACCTACCGGGTCGAAGACGTCTCGCCTGACATGTCGTTCCTGGAGATGCTCGACGTCCTCAACGAGCGGCTGATCCTGGAGGGCGACGACCCGGTCGCCTTCGACCACGACTGCCGCGAGGGCATCTGCGGCATGTGCGGCATGGTCATCAACGGCGTCGCGCACGGCGAGCAGAAGCTCACCACGACCTGCCAGCTGCACATGCGGCACTTCAAGGACGGCGACGTCATCACGATCGAGCCGTGGCGGGCGGCGGCGTTCCCGGTGATCAAGGACCTCGTCGTGGACAGGTCGGCGTTCGACCGGATCATCCAGGCGGGCGGCTTCATCTCCGTTCCCGCCGGGTCCGCGCCGGAGGCGCACTCCGTGCCGGTGCCGAAGGCCGACGCCGACGCCGCCTTCGACGCCGCGACCTGCATCGGCTGCGGCGCCTGCGTCGCGGCCTGCCCGAACGGCTCGGCCTCCCTGTTCACCGCGGCGAAGATCACTCACCTGAGCCTGCTGCCGCAGGGCCAGCCGGAGCGCGAGTCGCGCGCCAGGGCGATGGTCGAGCAGATGGACGCCGAGGGCTTCGGCGGCTGCACCAACACCGGCGAGTGCACGGCGGTGTGCCCCAAGGGCATCCCGTTCGACACGATCGCTCAGATGAACGCCGACTACCTCAAGGCCGCCTCGAAGTAGCAGACGAGTGACGTGGGCCGGTCGGCCGGAACATAATCACCCCTCCTCCCGGGTAACGTGTGATTTGTGTTGGCGTAACACGCCTGCCGTGTCCCCGCAGGCGAGGGAGTGAGCATGCCCGTGACCGGTCCACGTTCCACCTTGAAGGTCGCGTCCGCAGTCCATGGCGCGGCCGTCGTCGTGCGTGTGGAAGGCGATCTCGACGCCGGCACCGTGCATCTGCTCCATGAGGAGTTGCACCGGGTCTGGGAGTCGCCGGGGACGTCCGTTCTCGTGATCGACGCCGCCGAGCTGATGTTCTGCGACTCGCGCGGGCTGAGCGAGCTGATCTCCGCGTTGCAGCGCGGCCAGGCCCTGAACGTCCGGTTGATACTGAGCGGCGTGCAGGGCGTGCTGCGCCGGGTGCTGACGATCACCGGTCTGCGCAACGTGTTCGAGCAGCACCCGACGGTCGCGGAGGCGCTCAGCCGCGCGGCCGACGCCGGTCCGCGTCTTCCCCAGCCCGGCGGCGGGCCGGACCCGGACTCCGATTCCGGCGGGTTGTACGAGATCGCCGGCGACCGCTGAGCGTCCCTGAGCCCCCGCCGTCCTGTCCTTGCCTCCCCCTGCCTGCCGGGGTAGGTAGAGGTGTAACTTCTCTGTAGATCTTCCATGGGGAGGGTCTTTCAGGATGAGGACAGGCGATGACGACGAGACTTGGCGTCACGGTGAGCCATGAGGCGACCCACACTCTCGTCACCCTGACCGGCGAGCTTGATGTGATCTCCGGCGAGCGGCTGCGCACCGTGTTCGCCAAGTTGTCGGAGGAGGGCGTCACCCGGCTGGTCGTGGACACCTCCGAGCTGACCTTCTGCGACTCCATGGGCCTGCGGCTTCTGCTGGAGACGCACGACCGCGCCGTGGAGGCGGGCGGGTTCATGAAGCTCGCCGGCGTCAAGGGCGTCTTCCGGAGGATCCTCACGGTGACCGGGCTGCACGCCGCGTTCCCCATCTATGAGACCCTCGCGGACGCCCAGGCGGCTGTGACCGACTGACCCCGGTCAGAGGGCGCTCCTGACCTCCGTCCGGAGCGCCGGCAGATCGACCCCGGCGTCGGCCAGGATGCGGACGCCCAGGCCCTCGCCCTCCCGGATGACGCCGAGGAGGATGTGCCCGTCGCGGATGTCCCTGCTCTTGAGCGCGATGGCCTCGCGCAGCGCGAGTTCGAGCGTCTTCTTGGCCCGCGGCCCGAAGGACGCCCGGCGGCCGCTGCGAAGCGCGCCTCGATGGTCGCGGTGCGGTTGCCGGTCCAGCGCCCCGGGCCCGAAGACCTCCTCGATCCTCTCCCGTACGGCTGACAGGTCGATGCCGATCGTCTCCAGGGCCTCGGCGTCGATGTCCCCGCCCGTGGCGTCGCCGAGGATCCGGACGACCTCCCTGCGGACCCGCTCGTGATCGACGCCGCGCGCCGCGAGTAGCCGGGCCGACAGCGTCTCCGGGCGGCTCAGCAGGCCGAGCAGCAGGTGTTCTGTGCCCACCTGTCCGTGCCGGAGCGTCCTGGCCTGCTCCTCGGCGTGCAGCACGACCTCCCGGGCGTCTTGGGTGAACCTTTCCAGCATCTACTTCTCCCGTCTCAGCAGTCCTCGCCCGCCTGCGTACTTCTTGTGCACCGCCTGCCGGGACACCCCGAGCAGGAGCGCGATGTCCTGCCACGACCACCCCGCGTTGCGGGCGTTCTCCACCTGCAGCGCCTCGAGCCGTTCCACCAGGAGCCGCAGGGCCCGTACGGCCCGCAGGCCGACGGCCGGATCGCGGCTGCCGGCGTCGCTCGCCAGTTGTGCCGTATCGCTCATGTCGTCAACATAGGTTGACAGCCCTCTCTGTGTCAACCTTGGTTGACGCATTGATCGGCGCAGGTATCGGCGCAGGTAAAACGGTTTGCCCTCCGACCTGCGTCTTTGCGAGCCTGGAACGACCATGCGTGTTCTTCCTGTGGCCGATCCCGGCACTCCCGACGCCCGCGGGCCGCTGCGCTACCTGTGGTGGGTGGCGCGCCGCCAGGCCGCCTCACTGCTGGCCGGAGTCGGCCTGGCGGTGCTGTGGTGGCTGGGGCAGGCGCTCGTGCCGGCGGCCCTGGGCAAGGCCATCGACGCGATGGCCGCGCGGGACGCGGGCACGCTGATCAGGTGGTCGGCGGTGGTGCTCGGCCTCGGCGTGGTCCAGGCGGCCGCCGGTGTCCTGCGCCACCGGTTCGCCGTCGTCACCTGGTTGTCGGCGGCCTACCGCACCGTGCAGGTCACCGTACGGCAGGCGACCAGGCTCGGGGCGACGCTGCCGAAGCGCCTCTCGACCGGCGAGGTCGTCAGCGTGGGCAACTCGGACATCGCGCACATCGGCAACGCCATGGAGATTCTCCTGCGGGGCGCCGGTGCGGCCATCGCGATCGTCGCGGTGACCGTGATC
This sequence comes from Microbispora sp. NPDC046973, assembly GCF_040644495.1. NCBI lineage: Bacteria > Bacillati > Actinomycetota > Actinomycetes > Streptosporangiales > Streptosporangiaceae > Microbispora > Microbispora sp. NPDC046973. The sequence goes on from NZ_JBEYWQ010000007.1 coordinate 197,050, forward strand.
CTCCTCGCCACCTCGGTCCCGCTGGGTCTTGTCGTGCTGGTCGGGGTGCCGCTGATGGCGGCCGCGGTGGGTCCCCTGCTCAAGCCGCTGCACCGGCGCCAGCACGAGCAGCGCGACCTGCAGGGTGACCTGGCCACCCGGGCCGCCGACATCGTGGCCGGTCTGCGGGTGCTGCGCGGCGTCGGCGGCGAGCAGGTCTTCGCCGCGCGCTACCGGGCGGAGTCGCAACGCGTACGGCAGGCGGGCGTGCGGGTGGCCTCGGTGGAGTCCCTGCTGGAGGGCGCCCAGATCCTGCTGCCCGGCGTGCTGATCGCGTGCGTGACCTGGCTCGGCGCGCACTTCGCGCTCGACGGCCGCATCACGCCCGGTCAGCTCGTCGCGTTCTACGGCTATGCGGTCTTCCTGATCGCGCCTCTGCGTACGCTGACGGAGGCCGCCGACAGGCTGACCAAGGGGCACGTGGCGGCGCGCCGCGTCTGCCGCATTCTGTCGCTGGAGCCCGAGATCACCGGCGGCGACGGCCGCTTGTCCGCCGGACTGAACAGGCTGCCGGGCACGCTCCGCGACGGAGAGTCGGGCGTCGAGGTCCGGCCCGGCCGGCTCACGGCGCTCGCCGCGGCCGCGCCGGAGGACGCCATCGCCATCGCCGACCGCCTGGGCAGGTTCGCCCCCGGCGACGTCACGCTCGGCGGCGCGGCGCTGGCGGAGCTGCCGCTCGCCGAGGTCAGGCGGCACATCCTGGTGGCCGACAACGGCGCTCGGCTGTTCACCGGACGGCTGCGCGACGAGCTGGACGTGCGGGGCACGGCCACCGACGAGGACGTCCGTCAGGCGTTGCACGCCTCGTGCGCCGAGGACATCGTGGCGGCGCTGCCCGAAGGCCTGGAGGCGCACGTGGCCGAGTCGGGCCGCGAGTTCTCCGGCGGCCAGCAGCAGCGGCTGCGGCTGGCCCGGGCGCTGCTCGCCGACGCGGAGACCCTGATCCTGGTCGAGCCCACCAGCGCCGTCGACGCGCACACGGAGGCGCGCGTCGCCGAGCGGCTGGGCAAGGCGCGGGCGGGCCGCGCCACCCTGGTCTGCACGACCAGCCCGCTCGTGCTCGACCGGGCCGACCACGTGCTGTACGTCGAGGGAGGCGTGGTGCGGGCCGAGGGCACCCACCGGGCGCTGCTGGAGACGGTGCCCGCGTACCGCTCGACCGTGACACGAGGGGAAGACTGACCATGGCCCGCGAGATCCTTCCGGTCGCCGACAGGGCGCAGGTGCGCGCCTACGCGCGGCGGCTGACGCTGAAGTATCCGCGCGAGCTCGGCCTCGCGCTGGCCCTGCACGCCTTGGCGGCGGTCGCCGGGCTCGTCGCGCCCCGCATGCTCGGCGACCTGGTGGGGGGCCTGGCCAAGGGCCGGACCGACCTGCGCGTGGACGCCGTCGCCCTGGCCATCGCCGCCTTCGTGGCCGCGCAGGCCGTGCTGGTCAGGTTCGCCGTGTACGCGTCGTCACGGCTGGGCGAGAAGGTGCTGGCCGAGCTGAGGGAGGACTTCGTCGGCCGGGTGCTCGCGCTGCCGCTCTCGACGGTCGAGCGGGCCGGCTCCGGCGACCTCATCACCCGTACCTCCAGGGACGTCGACGCGCTGTCCCGCAGCGTGCGGCACGCCGTGCCCGAGACGCTGATCGCGGTCGTGACCGGCGCCTTCGTCGTCGGCGCGGTGATCCTCGTCGGGCCGGTGATGGCGGTGCCGTCGCTGGTCGCCGTGCCGCTGCTGTGGGGCGCCACCCGGTGGTACCTCAATCGCGCCAGAGACGGCTACCTGCGGGAGAACGCGGCGTACGCCGACATGACCGAGGGCCTGGCCGAGACCGTCGAGGGCGCCCGCACGATCGAGGCGCTGGGGCTGCAGGGCCGCCGCCGGGACCGTACGGACCGGGACATCGCACGGTCGTTCGCCGCCGAGCGGTACACCCTGGGCCTGCGCACGGTGTGGTTCCCGGCCGTCGAGTTCGGCTACGTGATCCCGGTCGTGGCGACCCTGCTCATCGGCGGACTGTTCTCCATCGAGGGCTGGGTGACGGTGGCCCAGGTGACGACCGCCACGCTCTACGTGCAGCAGCTCATCGACCCGCTCGACCGGTTGCTCTCGTGGGTGGACGAGCTCCAGGTCGGCGGAGCCTCGATGGCCCGGCTGCTGGGCGTGGCCGGCGTGCCCGACGACCGGGTCGCGGGCGACGCCCGGCCGGTGGGGGAGGAGCTGAAGGTCAGCGGCGTGCGGTACGCCTACCGCGAGGGCCACGACGTGCTGCACGGCATCGACCTCGACGTACGCCCGGGGGAGCGCCTGGCCATGGTCGGTCCCTCAGGGGCGGGCAAGTCGACGCTGGGCCGCCTCATCGCCGGGGTGCACGCGCCGGCGAGCGGGTCGGTCACGGTCGGCGGGGTGCCGCTGGTCGAGCTGCCGCTCGACGAGCTGCGCGGGCACGTCGCCCTGGTCACCCAGGAGCACCACGTGTTCCGGGGGACGCTGCGCGACAACCTCCTGATCGCCAGGCCCGACGCCTCGGACGCCGAGGTGCGCCGCGCGCTGGAGGCCGTGGACGCCTGGGAGTGGGCGGCTGCGCTGCCGGAGGGCCTGGACGCGGCCGTCGGCTCCGGCGGCACGGCGATCTCCCCGGCCCAGGCGCAGCAGCTCGCGCTCGCCCGGCTGGTGCTGGCCGACCCGCACACCCTCGTCCTGGACGAGGCCACCTCGCTGATCGACCCGCGGGCCGCCCGCCACCTGGAGCGGTCGCTCGCGGCCGTGCTGGAGGGCCGTACGGTGATCGCCATCGCGCACCGGCTGTACACGGCGCACGACGCCGACCGGGTGGCCGTGGTGGAGGACGGCCGGATCAGCGAGCTGGGCCCCCACGACGACCTGGTGGCGGCGGGCGGTGCCTATGCCGCGCTGTGGGACAGCTGGCACGGCACCGCCCGGTAGTCCCGTCAGCCGGTGATGTCCAGCGACTTCTTCAGGAAGTCGAGCTGCAGGAGGAGCAGGTTCTCCGCGACGACCTCCTGCGGCGTCATGTGGGTGACGCCCGACAGCGGGAGCACGGTGTGCGGGCGGCCGGCCGCGAGCAGGGCCGACGACAGCCGCAGCGTGTGCGCGGCGACCACGTTGTCGTCGGCCAGGCCGTGGATCAGCAGCAGCGGGCGGTCCAGCTTCTCCGCGTCGCCCTTCTCCGCATCGCCGAGGAGGGACGACCTCTCGTAGTGCCCCTCGTCGGGGTGGCCGAGGTAGCGCTCGGTGTAGCAGGTGTCGTACAGCCGCCAGTCGGTGACCGGCGCCCCGGCGACGGCGGCGTGGAACACGTCGGGGCGGCGCAGCACGGCGAGCGCGGCGAGGTAGCCGCCGAACGACCAGCCCCGGATCGCCACCCGCGACAGGTCGAGGTCGCCCGGGTACAGGGCCGCCACGCCCTGGAGGGCGTCCACCTGGTCCTGCAGCGAGATCGTGAAGTCGTGCAGCATCTCGCGCTCGAAGGCCGGGCCGCGCCCCGGCGTGCCTCGCCCGTCGGCCACGATCACCGCGAAGCCCTGCTCGGCCCACCACTGGGACTCCAGGAACATCCGCCGGGCCGACAGCACCCGCTGGGCGTGCGGCCCGCCGTACGGGTCCATCAGGACGGGCAGCGGGCCCGAGCCGGGCACGTGCCACGAGGGCAGCAGGACGGCCGTGGACAGCTCGCGCGAGCCCGCCCGGACGAGCGACACGCGCGGCTCCAGGCCCGGCCGCTCGGCCAGGGACCTGATGGAGACCGACCCCTCCGCCCGGACGACCGACACCGTCGTGCCCTCGGTGTCGAGGCTCTGCCGGGCGACGAGCGTCACGCCGCCGGCCCGGCGGCCGGAGTGGACGCCCGGCTCGGTGGTCACCGGGCTGAGAGTGCCCGCCGTGTAGGTCCACAGGTGGATCTCGGTGGGCTCGCCGCTCGCGGAGAAGAGCACGGTGTCGCCGTCGACGTCGAGCACCGCGCGGACCTGCAGGGACGGCGGCGTGACCGGCTCGTCGCCGACCACGAGCCGGTGGCCGCCGTCGGCGTCGGCCACCCACACGAGCGTCCCGTCGGACAGGCGGGCCGGGACGCCGGTGACGATGTCCACCCAGGCCGGGTCGGTGTCCTCGCGCAGGAGCGTCGTCTCGCCCGTGTCCGGGTCGGCCGACAGCAGGCGCATGGTCCGCTGGTTCCGCGAGAGCGTGACGATCGCGAGGCCGTGGGCGTCCCAGGCCGCCGTCACCAGATACTCCTGCTCGAACGGCACCGCCGTACGCGCGCCGTCCAGGCCGATGACGTGCAGCGTGACCTCGGCGTTGGCCGTTCCGGCCGCGGGGTAGCGCTGCGGGACGGGCCGACGATCGGGGTTGGCCGGGTCGGCGATGTGCCACAGGGCCACCGGCGACTCGTCCACGCGGGCCACGAGCAGGCGGTCGCCGGAGGGCGACCACCAGTAGCCGCGCATCCGCTCCATCTCCTCGGCCGCGATGAACTCCGCCAGGCCGTAGGTGACCGTGTCGCCCTCCGGCTCCGCAAGCGCGGTGTCCGCGCCGGTGGCGATCTCCAGCACGTGCAGGGCGCCGCCCGTGACGTACGCGACCCGGGTGCCGGCGGGGTCGAGCCGGGGGTCGATGACCGGCCCGGCCGCCGGGAGCCGCCGCACCTCGCCCGAGGCGAGGCCGGCCAGGTAGAGGTCGCCCGACAGCGCGAAGACGGCCTGCCGGACCTCCCGGTCCGTGGCGTACGCCACCACGCCGCCCGCCGACTCCCGCGACCGCTCGCGCCGGGCGCGCTCCTCCGGCGGCAGGTCCTCGTCCGCGGCGCCCAGGGCGAGGGGGTCGACGACGAGCCGCTCGGCTCCGGACGCGACGTCCAGCTCCCACAGGCAGGTCACCGGATCGGTGCCCGACCTCGTCCTGAGGAAGGTCACCCGACCGCCGTCAGGGGAGATCGTGAAGTTGCGCGGCACCCCGAGGGTGAACCGCCGGGTCCTGGCATGCAACCGCGGGAAGCTCTCCGTCATAGCTCCTCATACTGCCAGCACGGGGGCACTACCCTCGGAGGCATGACTGACCGTCGCTTGCTGCTCGTGCACGCCCACCCCGACGACGAGTCCATCACCACCGGTGCGACCATGGCCAAGTACGCCGCCGAGGGTGCGCACGTGACGCTCGTGACCTGCACCCTGGGGGAGGAGGGCGAGGTCATCCCCCCGGAGCTCGCCCACCACGCGGCCGACAGGGACGACACCCTCGGTCAATACCGCGTCGGCGAGCTGGCCGCCGCCTGCAAGGCGCTCGGCGTCACCGACCACCGCTTCCTCGGCGAGGCCGGCCGCTGGCGCGACTCGGGCATGATGGGCGCGGCGACCAACCACCGCCCCGGCTGCTTCTGGCAGGCCGACCTCGACGAGGCCGCGGGCGAGCTGGTCAGGGTTATCCGCGAGGTCAGGCCCCAGGTCCTGGTCACCTACGACGAGAACGGCTTCTACGGCCATCCCGACCACATCCAGGCGCACCGCGTCTCCTGGCGGGCCTTCGAACTGGCCGCCGACCCCGCGTTCCCCGGCGGGGAGCCGTGGCGGATCGCCAAGTTCTACCACACCGCCATGCCCAAGTCGGTGCTGCGGCGGACCATCGAGACCATGCGCGAGGCCGACGTCGACTTCTGGGTGCCCGAGTCGATCGACGACATGCCGGGATGCGCCGACGAGGACGTGACGACGGAGATCGACGCCCGGCCCTACGTGGAGGCCAAGCTCGACGCGATGCGGGCGCACGCGACACAGATCGCGGTGGACGCGCCGTGGTTCGCGCTGTCGAACAACGTCGGCCAGCAGGCCCTCGGGGTCGAGCACTTCATCCTGCGCGCCGGGGTCCCCGGCCGGCCCGGCATCGGCGCTCCGCCCGAGGTGGGCGGCCTGGGCGAGCCGTACGACCGCGAGACCGACCTGTTCGCCGGCGTCGGATAAGTTGAGTGGTATGACCCAGGAGACGCACGTCGCCGTCGAGACCGAGGACGTTCCCGGCCCGATGGCCGGGGCCGTGACCGGCGCGGCGTACGGCGTGCTCTTCCTGCTGGGCGTGGTGCTCGGAGTGGTCGGGGGCTTCCAGCACGCGTGGTATGCCGGGCAGGTGCCGGTCGCCGCGATCGCCTGGCTGGTGGCCCTGTTCGCCGTGCCATACGCGATGGGCAGGCTGATGGGCGGCAAGCTGGGCGCGCTCCTTCCCGCCGCCGGCTGGCTCCTCGTGTCGTTCCTGCTGGCCACGCCGCAGCGGGCCGGCGACCTCGCCATCGCGGGCAACTCGGCCGGCTACTGGTACCTCTACGGCGGCGCCGTCGCCGTCGCGGCGGCCGTGGTCGTCACGCGGTCCACCGGTTCGTGGCTGCTGAGGTCGTACGACCGGGTCTGAGCTTGTATAGACGGTGCTTGTATAGGCGGTGCTTGTATAGGCGGTGCTTGTATAGGCGCGGATCCTCGCCGATCCTGGGGACATGCGGCGCTCGCACCGGGTCCGGCAGGTCATCAACTACGTCAACCTCTCCACGCCTCTCGGGCTGCTGATCGCACGGATCGGCGGAGCCCGCACCCGCAGGGGGGAGCGGGGCCTCGTCTACGCGCACGGCTATCGCATCCCGTTCCCCGTCGCCGGGGCGTTCACCGTGGGCAACGTGATCCTGACCAAGCACGGGGAGGGCTATCTCACCGGCTGCCTGCTCGACCACGAGTCCCGCCACGCCACCCAGTACGCGTTCTGCGTCGGCCTGCCCATGCTCGCGCTGTACGTGCTCGCCTCGGCCGTCTCCTACGCCGTCTGCGGGCATCCGGCCTCGTGGAACCTTTTCGAGCGGATGGCCGGCCTGGACGACGGCGGTTATCCCCGGGTGCATCCATGGTGGCGGAGAAGGGGGAGTAGGTCGCCTTCCACCTGAGGGCGGAGGAAACATGGAGGGAATCGACCGGTCGTAGGAGGAATATTTTCGGCTCTGCGGGGATCATGGAGAGCGGAAGGGAGTTCCCCATGTCGCAAACGATTCAACCGGAAAGCCCTGAGGCCCTCGAAATCCCCGTTTCTCCCGTTCCGCAGGCGCCGAGCGCGCCGATTGTCCGGCCGGCCGGACCCCGCCGGTGGCCGTCCAGCTTCGCCGACAGGCTGACCGCCCCTCTTCCGGACTTCCGCGAGGTCACCAGTGTCATGTGGCACGGGCAGCTACGGCCCGACATCGGTGACAGCGACCAGATTCCCGTCCACCGCGTCGGCCTGCCCCGTGCCGCCGCGACCGAGACCGTGGTGACCTGGGTCGGCCACGCGACGTTCGTCCTCCAGATCGGCGGGCTGACCGTGCTGACCGATCCGGTGTGGTCCCGCAAGATTCCCGGCGTGCGCCAGCGGCTGACCCCTCCCGGCGTCGCCTGGTCCGACCTGCCCGAGGTCGACGCGGTCGTGATCAGCCACAACCACTACGACCACCTGGACGCGCCGACGATCCGTCGCCTGCCGAGGGACACGGCCGTCTTCGTCCCCGCCAAGCTCGGCGGATGGTTCCGGCGGCGAGGCTTCCGCGACGTGACCGAACTGGACTGGTGGGAGTCGGCTCGCCTCGGCGACGTGACGTTCGACTTCGTCCCGGCTCACCACTGGAGCCGCCGTACGCTCTGGGACACCTGCCGCACTCTGTGGGGCGGATGGGTGCTCACCTCCCCCGAGCACCGGGTCTACTTCGCCGGGGACACGGCCTACGGGGAGCGGTTCGCCCAGATCGGCGAGCGTTATCCGGGGATCGACCTCGCTCTCATGCCGGTCGGCGCCTACGAGCCGCGCTGGTTCATGAAGGTCTCCCACGTCGACCCGGCCCAGGCCGTGCAGGGCTGCCTCGACGTGGGCGCACGGCGGATGGCCACCATGCACTGGGGCACGTTCGTGCTGTCGGGCGAGCCGCTGCTGGAGCCCGTGCGCGAGGCCCGCGCCGTATGGGAGTCACGCGGCCTCGACCCCGCCGACCTGTGGGATCTCGCCGTCGGCGAGAGCCGTACGCTGCCCTGACGGGGCGGTGGTGCTTGCGGGAGGGCGGCTTCGGCTGTGGCTATGGCCGCTCTCCGAGCATCGCCGCGGCATTGGCCAGTCGCGTCCGCAGATGCCGCCGGACCGCCCGGAGCTCGGGGCCATGTTCCTTGATCATCGTTTGCTGGGCCTCGATCTCTGTCGTCAGCCGCACCGTCAGGTAATCCACCTGCAGCTTGCAGCGCATGTCCGCCGCCGCGGTGGCCTCCTCCCGCGTGTCACCCGGTTTCCGCCAGCGTGGGTCCTCCCACGCCTTGACGGGCGTCGGGTAGGAGTAGCCGGCCCTCTTCATGCAGGCGCTCCACGCCGCGTTCACCGCCTTCACCCGGGGATCATCGAGCGCCTTGTCGTACGCCTGCGTGCCCAGCCGGACGACCAGCCACTCCGCGTCGGGCGGGACCCCTTTCATCACGCGCCGGTTCGCCGCCCCGATGCAGCCGCCCTCCGGCACGCGGATGCCCCTGACCGTCTTCGGCCCCTGCCCGTTCAGGACGGCCTGCTCTTCGATCGGGGTCAGACCCGTGTCCGTCCTCGCGCTTCTCGCGCTTCCCGGCGGTTTCCGCTGCTGTGCGGGAGACGGCAACGGCACGGCGTATCCGTACCGGGCGGCGAGCTCAGGATCGACGAACAGGTAGCGGCGGGCCCTCGGCGTCGTGTCGCGTTGCGGCGGCAGCGGGTTGTCGTCGTTGCTCGCGATTGCGAACCTTCTCGTGCACAGGGCCAGCGAATGACGCACGGCGTTGACGAGCCGGACCCGCTGTTCGGGTGTCGGCTCGAACACGTCCAGGGGGAACACCGCGGTCTCGACCGTCCGTACCGCCTTCTCGCCCGCCCTTTCCGCCGCCTTCTGGGCCGCCTGCCCGCCGTCCGGCACGGGTGATGCGGTGAGAGTGGTGCCCGCCGTGAAAGCGGTGCCGCTCGTCTGACAGCCGCTGAGCGCGACAGCGGCGAGTACGGCGAGCGGAAGCGGGCGGAAGCGCGAAATATCGTGCACGCCTGCATTCTTTTCCCAGCGGGCTCTCCTCGGATAATCAAGGCATTTACGGAATGGCCAATCACGCATTTCCGGGCGTGGCTGCCGCCCCGGTGGCCCCGGCGGCCCTGGCACAATGCGGCCATGAGCTTCGCGACAGCTGATCTCTACGACGCCCACGGTGACGCGCTGCGTAGTTGTGTCACCCAGTTCCGCTCGTACGGCTCGCGTGCGCGATTCTCCGGCCAGATCTCCACGGTCCGCTGCCTTGAGGACAACGCGCTCGTCAAGCAGGTGCTCGCGACGCGGGGTGAGGGCCGGGTGCTGGTGGTCGACGGCGGCGGGTCGCTGCGCACGGCGCTGCTCGGCGACATGATCGCGACCTCGGCGGTGGAGAACGGCTGGGCGGGCGTGGTGATCAACGGCGCGGTACGGGACACGGCGGCGCTGGCCGGGCTCGACCTCGGTATCAAGGCGCTCGGCGCCAACCCGCGCAAGAGCGCCAAGACCGGCCTGGGGGAGATCGATGTCCCGGTGACCTTCGGGGACGTGACCTTCGCCCCGGGCGCGTGGCTCTACAGCGACGAGGACGGCATCCTGGTCAGCGACCACCGCCTCGACGTCTGAGCCCCCGGCGGCTGCCGGTGCCGCCACCCGCCCGTCTCTCTCACTCACGTGGCCGCCGGGTTCTGGCGTGCGCTGGGTGGTAGGTGAAGGCCCAGCGGTCGGTGCCTGCTTTGCGGCGGGTGTAGCGGTCGGGGTGGCGGTAGCGGTCGCGGTTGTGGAACTGGCAGGCGGGGCCGAGCAGGTTCAGGTCGGTGAGGCCGCCGGTGCTCCAGTTGTCGGCGTGGTCGATCTGGCACATGGTTGCCGGGAGGGGGCAGCCGTCGATCCAGCAGGTGGCGTAGCGGGCGAACACGGCCCTGCGTTGGGCGGGGGTGGCCAGGCGGACCTTGCGGCCCATGTCCAGCACCTGCCCGTCGGCGTCCATGACCAGGTGCACCAGGGTGCTGGTGCGGGCGAGGCGGTGCACGCTGGAGACGGGCAGCATCTGCCCGGTCGCCAGCAACAGCCCCGGTGCCGTCCCCAGCCACAGCCCTGGTCCCTGGCACTGCTCACCGCGCACGCCGGCCTGGTCCAAAGGGGTGCCCTGCCCATGCCTGCAGTCCCCCGCAGGCCGATGCCCGGCGTGGGCGTGCTGCGCGGCGGCGTCCTCGGGAGGAGGATCCGGCTGCGCTGCGGAAGGGGGTGCTGTGGGCGGGGGTGCGCTACCACCCCATGCAGGCCATGCTGCTGGGCGCCTCAGGCGCGTTGCCCCAGGATGGGCCGCAGCACGGTCGCAGTCCCCGCCCTTGGCGTGCCCGGTGTCGTCGCCCTCCGCACCGTCATCGCCCTCGGCAGAGGCGGCGCTCTCGACAGCGTCAGTGCCCGCCACGCCGTTGACGCCTCCGGCATCGCGGGAGGCGCGGTCGCCGGTGTTTTCGGCCTCGCCAGGGGCGTCAGCGCTTCCGGCCTCGCCCCGGACGGCGGCCTCGAAGCGGTCGGCGGAAGGGTCGGTGCCGGCGGCGGGAGGGGCGGCTTCGGGGTGGTCGGTGCCGGCGGCGGGAGGGGCACCTTCTGGATGGTCGGTGGGGAGGGATTCGGCGGTGACCAGGACCAGGAGCTCGGTGGCGATCTTCTCCTCCAGCAGCGCGATGAACGCATCCGCGTTGCGCACGCTTTGCGGGCGGTCATCGCCCTCCGCCTGGGGTTTGGCGTAGGCGTCCAGCAGGGCCCGCAGCCGGGCGGCGGCCTCACGCGGCAGACAGAACTCCCCCTCCAGCCCCCCGCCCCGGGTCGGGCGGACCCGCAAGAACCGCCGCGCGTAGCCGGCCCGCTCATCGCGGTCCTCCCCGTCGGGGTCGAGCACCGCGCGCAGATAACGCCCGGCCTTGGCCACCTCCGCCGCACCCGCCTTGCCCGCCAGCTCCAGCAAGATCGGCTCAGCCAGGGCGGCCTGCTCATCGTTCAACTGCGCGGTGGCCGCGCAGATCGCCTCCACCACCCCCGCCGCCAACTTCCCGGCCGCGAACCTCTCCCGCACCCGCGGCAGACGCGCCAACTCCACCGCCAAGGTGAGCAGGCGGCCCGCACCCGCCACACTCATCCCCCCGGCCGTGCGCAACCAACTACGGGTCGAGGCATGCCCATGCTCCTTGACCCGCCCCACCCCATGCACCCGCCCCACCCGACCAGCAAGAGCACACGTGATCCGATCCCGGACGAACATCAACTCCTCAGCCTCAGCCAGGCACACGTCCACGTCCTCAGGCACAGGTGTCAGCGCCAACTCCTGCGCCGACTCACGCAGACCACCCACCAACACCCACGACGACCGGCCCTTGCCACGAGCGGCGCCGGGTGCGTCCTTGCCGGTGTCCTGGCCCGCGTCCTGCGGCACCTCGGGGTCGGCGATCGGGAAATGCTCACGGGCGGCCGAGCCCTGCGACGACCACAAGGGCGAACCGGAGGTCAACCGGTCCCACCAACCGTCGGAATTATTCGAACGACGAGAGCGGTCAGGATCGACAGCGGACAGATCCATCGCACCTCCTCGTTGATTCGAATATTTGTGTGAATTCTTTCACGGGATGGTGTCCGGCGCACCTCCTGAGCTGGGAATTGTTGGAGTGACAGGTTGAGCCGTCCGGCTGCCCTCACCGCGTCGGGCGCGGCTGAGGGCGACAGGCAGGCGCCGGGGGGCCGGGGCGCGGCGGACGAGCTCGCGGGAAAGAGAGGAAGTGGCTACCGGGCCGGCCGTCGGCAAGCATGTGAGACGGACCGGCCGGCTCGGTTCACGCGGGGGGAGTGCCCGTCAGATCCGGCCGATGTCGGCGGGCAGGTCGAGGGCGAGCACGTGGTCGAAGTGGAGGAAGGTCTCGAACTTGGACCCCGGCGCGACCGACTCGTCGGCCTCCAGATCGCGCAGCAGGCGCAGCGCCCCGGGTGTGTCGAGGTCGTCGTCCAGCGCCCTCTGGACGCGCTCGGCGTGGACGTCGTCGATCGGGCGGCTCGGTGACTCGGCCCATTCGGCCACCCGCCGCCGCAGCCGCCGCAGTTCCTCGTCGGCGGCGCGAAGGGCGTCCCAGGTGAGGTCGACCGGCCGCCGGTAGTGGTGCTCCAGCAGGGCCAGCCGTACGGCGAGGGGATCGAGGCCGGCCTCGACGACGCCGGACAGCGGCATGACGCTTCCGGTGCCGGCCGGGCGGCCCTCGAACAGCAGGTGCCCGGAGTGCGCCCAATGGGCGGCGGCCTCCTGACCTGTGGCGGCGTTCGACTGGGCCCGCGCCCTCTCGTGGTGGGGGAAGGACAGGTCGGCCCCGCCCACGTACAGGTCGAAGTGGGGGCCGAGGAACCGCAGCGGCGTGGCCGAGCACTCGACGTCGCGGCCGGGCAGACCGCGGCTCCAGGGCCCGTTCCAGACCGCCCCGGCGTCGCCGTCGGCCGAGCCCTCCGGAGATTCCGGCACCGGCTCCCAGAGGGGCCAGTCGGACGCCGAGCCCGGCTTGCCGGAGATCTCGCCGTACGTGGGGAAGGACGCCGCGTCGAAGAACACCGCCCCCTCCGGGGTGGCGTACGCGTGGCCGCGCTCGATGAGCCGCCCGATGAGCTCGATCACCAGGCCCATCGTCTCGCTGGTCCGAGGGGAGTGCTCGGGGGGGCGCATGTTCAGCGTGAGCGTGTCGGCGTCGAGGGACGCGCCGTCGCCGCCACGGCCGGCACCGCCGTCCGGGTGAACGAGGTCGGAGACGTGACGGCAGGCGAGCACCCGCAGCCCGGCGCGTTCGGCGACGCGGCGGACCAGGTCGGCGAGCAGGGCGGGGCGCAGGTCGGCGAGGCCGGCGGGCCCGTGCGCGGCGCAGGTGTACATCCGCAGGATCCGCGAACCGGCCGGGGCGACGGGCACGACCTGCCGGGTCAGGGTGTCGTGGAGCCGCAACATGCTCCGAGCCTACGTGCTGCCCCCGACATCCCCGCCCCGGCCCCTGATCACAGTAAAAGCCGGAATCAGGTCAGGAAGCGCAGGATGTCGCGGTCGCCGCGTTCGCGCAGGCGGTCGAGGACCTCCTCGCGGGCGGACCCGTCGGGCAGGCCGATGCGGGCGCCGATGAGACGCAGGCCCTCGGCCTCCGACGCCACCGGAGCGGTGTATCCGATGAGGTGCAGCGCCTGGTTGATCGCGGGCAGCCCGGCGCCCGCCGTGGGCAGGAAGCGGGTCAGCAGTTCGCCGCCGTCGGAGACCGTGAGGAAGACGTGGTCGCCCTCGGACGCGTTGTACTCGGCGAGAACGTTCCTGATCGAGCCGATGGTCGGCTGGTTGTGCCAGCTGATCACCACCTCGCCCGAGGCCGTGGAGGCGGTGAGCTGTCCGCCGGGCGCCATGCCGAGGTGCGCGGCGAAACCGGTCGGCAGCGGGGATCCCGAGCCGCGCAGGTGCTCGGCGTTCACGTCCACCCGGTGCCACCAGCGGCCGTCCCTGCTGCGGAAGCAGCGGCGGGTCATCGACACGTCCCGGCGCGGCTGGTAGGCCTCGGCCTGGTCCTGGACGGCCACCCTGATGTAGCCGCGCTGGGTCCGCTCGAACCCGGGCCCTCCGGCGTACGCCCTGATGGAGCTTTCGCTCACGTCGTAGCGGGAGGTCAGGTTGTCCACGACCGTGCTCACGGACGCCTCGCCGCCCGCGCGCTCGATCTCCCGGATGATCATCTCCCGGATGCCGAGGTACTCGTCGCCGCCCCAGCGCCGCAGGCCGTACTTGCTGCGGTCGAGCCGGATGAACCGCTCGTCGGAGGCGAGCTGGTTGCGGATGCCGACGATGCTGTAGTCCTCGCCGATGCGGCCCTGGATGTCCTCGGGGGTGAGCGGGGCGTGGGCGACCGCCAGCACGGCCTCCGCCTTGTCGCCCATGCTGCGCGGCCAGGGGACTACGTGGCCGTCCATGACCCGCAGGTGCGGCACCGACGCCAGCCAGCGCTCGGCGACGTCCTCCCGGATGCCGAGCTGGGCGACGAGGGACACCGCCTCATCGAGCGGCCGGGGGCCGTCGGCGAACAGCTGCCGGGTCTTCTCCCTGAGCTCGTCCGCGCCGCCCGCGACCAGCCAGCCGTCCACCTGCTCGTACCCGGTCAGCAGCGTACGGACGAACCGCCAGGCGGGGATCGCGAGAGTGATCAGCTCGGTGCGGTGCCACGGCACGGCGGCGGCGACGTCGTCGGCGGGCACGGCCGAGCCCAGCCGGGTGCGCAGCCAGGACAGGTGGGCGTTCAGCGGCGCGGCGGACGGGCCGTTCAGCCAGTCCATCACGTGGTCGCGCAGGTCGCGCTCGATCTGCCGGATCCGCTCGCGGGTGACGGAGAACCGCTGAGCCAGCTCGTCCAGTGTGGCCCGCTGGGCCTGGCCCGGCTGCTGTGAGGTGTCGAAGTAGAGCCGGTCGCGTGCGATGGCCCGCTGGCGGTCGTCCAGCCGGGCGAAGATCTCGTCGATGATCTCGGGCATCGGCCGCTCGGGGAGGGCCGGAGGCACCGGCGCACCGGCCGGCTCCAGCGCGGGCTCCGTGGCCAGCAGCTTGTCGATCACGTCGACGTAGAGGTCGTGGACGCTCTCCCGGGGGCCGGGCGTCTGGAGGCTCTCCTCGGGGTGGGTGAACCTCAGCAGCGGGAGGATGTCGCCGAGGACCAGGTGCGCCCAGCAGGCGGTGGTGAGGTCGGCGAGCCGGGAGGCGACCTGGGCGGTTCCCACCGCCGCGCAGGCCCGGTCGAGGGGGAGCGCCTGCCACCACGCGTCGGGAAGACCGGGGTCGCTCGCGATCGGCTCTACCTGGCTGGGCGCGGTCCAGCGCAGCGGAGGCACGATGTCGCTAAGGCTGAGGTTCATGCAGGTCCAACCGGCAAGGGGAATATATCCGCAGTTCAGACTAGGGGATCGGGCATCAGGCCGGGATGAAGGGACTGGCGCGCCCCGAATAGGACACGTACAGCAGCTCCCCCGCCCGCGTACACGCCACGTAGAGCAGCCCCCGTTCGCGTTGCAGATCGTGCGCCCGGGCCGTCGGGTCCTCGTCGGCCGGGGTCAGCGCGTCCGGCGCCGGCACGATTCCGTCAGCCACGCCTATCACGGCCACCCGGCGGAATTCCAGCCCTTTCATGCCATGAAGAGAGGTGACTTTGACCGTGATGCCCGCTTCGCGTAGTGCGGTGCGGGCGGTACGGACGAGGTCAGGGGTGCGCGCGGCCACCGCTATCTGGGCGGTCGGCACGCCCTCCTCCAGCCATTCGGCCACGGTGGAGACGAGCCCGGCGATCTCGGCCGCCGCGTCCACGTACCCGCGCACCATCGGGCGCACGCCGTGGTCCACCGCGCGGTAGCCGTACATCGCGGCGTTGCCCGCGACCAGGCCGTCGGCCGGACCACCGCCCCGCAGGCGCACTCCCCACGACAGGATCTCGGTGGACAGCCGGTGGGAGACCTTCAGGCGGAAGTGGCGGGCGGGGATGCCGACGTCCGCCAGCGCGACCCGCGTGTCGAACATGCGCTGGTGCGGGTCTCCCAGGATGAACAGGTCGTTCGGAGCGGCGGGGACCGCCGCCCGTAGCAGCCGCCACTGGGCCGGATGGAGGTCCTGCGCCTCGTCCACCACGACGTGCCGGTACGGCTCCCGCCCCGGCGCCTCCTCGCCCAGCAGGTCGCCCACGGCCCGCCCGAGCAGGCCCGCCGCCTCCGAGGCGAGCTGCAGCAGGGTGCGCCGCCCGGACTCGCGCAGGCGCCGTACGACCTGCTGGACGGCCTCCCACACCATCGTCCTGGCCGCGGGATCGAGCCGGACGCCGCGGCCAGGCCGGGCGGCGGCCTGATACTCCTCCAGCGTCCGCAGGTTCTGCGCGAGGATCACCTGCTCCCACTCCCGCAGCAGGAACGCGCTGCCGAAGCGCCCGACGGCCGCCTCCTGCCACAGCTCGGCCAGGTCGTCGGAGGAGACGAGGGCGGGGGCGCGGCCCTCCGCCTCGGCGACGATGCGGTGCGCGATCCTGTCGACGTTGCCCACCTCGACGCGCTTGCGGACCACCTCGTCGTTGATGATCATGTCGAGCCGCGCGGACAGCTCGGTCGCGAGGCTCTGCGAGAACGTCACCAGCAGCACCGGGCCGGTGGCCGCGCGGGCCAGCAGGGCCGCCCGGTGCAGCGCGATGACCGTCTTCCCGGTGCCCGCGCCCCCGGTGATCAGCACCGGCTGCTCGTACGCCGGCCAGTTGGCGTAGGTGTGCTGGGGCGGGTAGAGGAACGTGCACCAGCCGGGCAGCGTGAGGATGCGCTCGAGCTCCGTTGCGTCGGCGGCGAACGCGGCCCGGTCGGGGCTGCGCCGCAGCGCCGACAGAAGATCCTCGGGGTCGATCTCGTCGGCGACGCGGGAGCGGCAGGCGTCCAGCTCGCGCCACGCGGCCGCGAGCGAGCCGCCGCGGGCGAGCGCGGCGAGCGGCGCGTACTGGCTGTGCGGAAGCAGCGGCTCCAGGGCGGCGAGATGCGACTCCGACGTCATCAGCCGCAGCAGCGGCAGCAGGTGGGCGTCGACGCCGATGTTCAGCAGATCGGCGTCGCACCAGTTCTCGAACAGCGGCCGTCCGCCGGTCACCGACGCGCGGCGCAGGGCCGGCTCGATCCGCTCCAGCGCCTCGGCGTCCCAGGTCTCGACGATACCGATGGCCGTGTTGACGCCGAACCTGTGCCGCTGCGCGTACGACCACGCCTCGGCGTCCGGTAGCACGGTGAGCAGCCAGTAGACGTCCTCCTGCCGCACCACCACCCCCCGGTGGCGGTCGGCGAGCCGCAGCGTGGCGACGCGGGGATCGCGGCTGTTGCGCACCCTTTCGGGGTGCGGCGCGGCGGACGCGTTCAGCAGGAACCGGCGTACCGCGACGGCGACGTCCCGGCGGACCGGACGGGTGAGCGCGCCGAGCCCGCGCAGGAACTCCGGGGAGATCGCGAGCCGGGGCATCGGCTATCCCAGCAAGGTCAGCAGGTCGCGGTCCCCGCGTTCTCGCAGCCGCGCGAGGAGTTCGGGCCGCCCGACGGGCGGAACGAGGCCGACACGCGTCGCGATCACCCGCGCCGCCTGCTCGGGCGTGCCGCTCGGCGCGGTGTAGCCCACCAGGCGCAGGGCGCGGCTCGTCTCGTCGCCGCCGTTCGCCGCCGGCAGGTGCCGTACGCGCAGCATGCCCTCCTCGGACAGGGTCAGGAAGATGTGGCTGCCCTCCTCGGCCGAGACCTCGCTGAGAATTCGCTGGAGGGAGCCCAGGATCGGCCGCGCGTGCCAGGAGAGGCCCACCTCGCCGGCCGCGCTGCGCACCGTGCGGTCCTCGCCGGGCGTGAGACCGACGTACGCCGCGAACCCGCTCGGCAGCGGCACCTCGCCGCCCTGGAGGTGGTCGCCGGAGACGTCGATCCTGAGCCACCATCTGCCGTCCGGCTGCCGGAAGCACCGCCGGGTCAGCGCGACGTCCTTGAGCCCGCCCTGTTGCCGGTCGGGGTCGATCGCGGACGCCTTCTGGGCGCGCAGTTGCGGCACGCTCTCCAGCCACTGCCTGGCGATGTCGGGACGTACGCCGAGAGAGCCGATCATCTCCAGAGCCTGGGGGACGGTCGGCGGGCGCTCGGCCGAGGCGATCAGGCTCCGCGTCCTCTCCCGCAGCTCCTCGATGTCGCCGGCCACGAGCCAGTCGCCGAAGAGGCGGTATCCGGGGAGCGTGGCGAGCACGAACCGCCAGGCGGGCACCTCCAGCGAGCGCAGTTCGCGCCCGTGCCACTCGGCCGCCGCGACGAACCGCTCCTTCGGCACCGCGGCTCCGCAGGTGTCGGTGAGCCAGGTCAGATGCTCGTTGTACGGCTTCGCCTCCGGCAGCGCGAGCCAGCGGGACAGCCGGTCGCGCAGGGCCGCTTCGAGGTCGTGGATGACGGCGGGATGGACGGCGAGCAGCCTGGCCAGCTGCTCGGGGTCGGACGGCTCGTCGGCGAAGACCCGGTTCTGCGCCACCATCCAGGTCTGGTCGTCCAGGTCGCCGAACGCCGCGTCGATCAGCTCGGGGATTTCCGCGGCCTCGTTCTCCGGGATTTCGTGTTCCGGAGGCTCTTCTTCCCCGACCTGTTCGTCCGGGGAAGCCTCCACCGGCCCGGCCTGCTCGGGGACGAGCTCAGGGACAGGCTCGGGGACCGGCCTGGCGACAGGCTGGGCCTCCTCCGGAGACATCCGTAAGAACACGGCGGTGAACAGAGCGGTCAGCACCGGGCGGGCCTTGACGAACGGCTGGTCGGCCAGTTCCCGGCCGGACAGCGCGAGCAGTCCGTGCCACGACCCCACCCGGTCGAGCGCGATCGCGACCTGGGGATCGTCGGCCTCGTCGGGGTCGAGCACGTGCAGCGCGGGCAGCACGTCGCCGACGGCCGCCGCCGGCCAGTGGTCGAGCGCGAGTTCCGTGAGCAGGTCGCCCAGGGCCTCGGCGTCCAGGACGGCGAGCACCCGGTGCAGGGGCAGCGCCCGCCACCAGGCGTCCGGCAGGCCGGGCCGCTCGGTCAGGATCGTGATCCGGGCAGCGTCACTCCAGCGCAGCGGTGGCACGAGGTCACTCAGGCAGAAGTTCATGCTTTCCCCATCACTCACAAAGACCAGTCCATAGTCTGGCAAATCGCCCCGTCGTGGTGGAGATGTCAGTGACGTTCTGCGGCGAAACGGAGACGGACGTAGTCGGCCATCCAGCCGGTCTCCCGGCGCAGGGCGGGGGCGGCCAGTTCGTTGACGCGGCGCAGCAGCGGCTCCACGGCCGCCGGGGGGACCCGGTCGAGCAGCGAGCCGGCGAACATCCGGACCCAGTCGGCCGCGCCGTTCGGGCACTCGTCGAGCGGGGTGGGGCGGTCGAAATACTCCAGCAGCCGGACCGTGAACCCGCCCTTCTCCAGCCGGTGGGCGTACTCGGCCGGGCTGGGGAAGTACCACGGCAGCTCGGGCTCGGGCAGGCCGTACTCGCGCCAGGCGGTGAGCACGGCGGAGGTCAGGGCCGCGCAGTTGCCCGCGCCGCCCATCTCGGCGACGAACCGGCCGCCCGGCCGCAGCGCCTCCCGCACGCAGTCGATCACCGCGTCGGGGTCGCGGCTCATCCAGTGCAGCGCGGCGTTCGAGAAGACCGCGTCGTACGGCTGGGCGACGGTGAAGTCGTAACCGTCGCCCACCGTGAAGTCGAGTCCGGGATGCTGCGCGATGGCCTGCTCGATCATGGAGTGGGAGCCGTCGATGCCCAGCACGTGGGCGCCGCGCCTGGCGATGTCGGCCGTCAGCACGCCGGTGCCGCACCCGAGGTCGAGCACGCGCTCACCTGGGCGCGGGTCGAGTAGTTCCACCAGCGGGGCGCCCTGAGCCGAGACGTAGCCGAAGGAGCTGTCGTAGGCGCGAGCGTTCCATCGGGTGAGACTGGGAGTTTCGTACCTCAAGATCGGCTCGCATTCTGACACGTGGTGCCCGGTGTCGGGATTGCCGCAATCTCATGCCGACTTGTGAGACTGCTGGGATAACGACACACTTTACGGCTTCCGTCGCGTCCGCGAGATCGGCGAGCTCAACCGACCATCTTGGCCCAATGCGCGGTGATGTATGACTTGGCCTGATCCTGCTCGGGGATGTTGATGATCACCGGGTCGCCGGACGCCTCCGGCAGCCTGGCGGCGGCGTCCCCGTCCAGCGTGTCGCGCATCTCCATCGCCTCCATCCGGGCGGGCCGCGCGTACGCCTTGAGGAAGAGGTTCTGGCCCTCGTCGGACAGCAGGAACTCCTCCCACAACCGGGCGGCGGCCGGGTGTGGCGCGCCGGCGCTGATCGCCTGCATGTAGTAGGAGGCGAGCACCTCGTTCTTCGGGATCGTCACGCGCCAGGCCGCCGCTCCGCGGCCGGAGGCGGCCCGCGCCGCGTTCATGAAGTCCCAGTCCACCACCGCGGTCGCCTGGTCGGGCCGGCCGAGCATGCCGCCCTTCTTCAGCCGCGCGAACAGGTCCACGCCCCGCGCGGCGTCCGGCAGTCCGTTGCCGAGCGAGGCGGCCATCACGGCGCTGAAGGCCGAGGCCACCCGGCGCGGGTCGCCCGGTAGCGCCACGATCGTCCCCGGCCTGACCAGCGCGCCGTACGACGCGGGGGCGGGGACCTTCCTGGGGTCGTAGCCGATCGACATGTATCCGCCGTAGGCGGCGAACCAGCGTCCCCGCTGTTCCTTGGCCTCGTCGGGGATGTCCGCCCAGCCGGTCACCCGGTAGGGCGCGAAGAGCTTGGCGTTGGCGACCGCGACCTCCAGGGTGAGGTCGAACACGTCCGGCGCCTGATTCGTCCCCTTCAGGCGGGCCGCGGTGTCGATCTCCTGCTTGCTGCTCGCCTCCGGCACGATCGAGGTCACCTTGATGCCGTACTTGTCGGAGAAGCGGGCGATGATGTCCTTGTAACCGACCCAGCCGCCCGGCAGGCCCACGACCGTGAGCGCGCCCTCCTTCTTGGCCGCGTCGACGAGCCTGTCCATGGTGCCGAACCCGGACTCCAGGCTGTCGGCCCGGGGGTTCAGGGGCGGCGGCGGCTTGTCCGACGACGACGGCTTCGAGCACGCGGAGGCCGCGAACAGGAGGACGGCCGCCGAGGAGATCGTCACGACGCAGGCACGTATGGTCACGCCGCGTATGCTCCCCGCGTCGCGGCGGCCGTTCGCGGCGGCGCGCTGGGGCATTACCGAGTCGGCGTCCGCACCATGCACGCCGATTACCGGGCGCGGGGATTACCGGGCGGGCGGCGCGGGCGGCACGACCTTGGCGGCGGCCAGGGTGTCCTCGGCGATCTCTACGAGGCTTCCGTCCCGTTTTCGCACGATGAGCACCCCGTCGTGCCAGGATTCCAACACGCCGACGGCGTCCCGGTGCCCGCCGGGCACTCTGCGTCGCGTCGTCACCCGTTTGCCCACGTCGGCGGGGGTGATGGCGACCACGAGACGGGCTCCGAGCCGAGGGGCCACGACGATTGCCCCCCTCCTGTTCCGGCTAGTCGGCAGGCACCGCAATACTAGGGCTAGCAACCCGCGGTCGAGCCGTGCAACCCAGAAGGAGCCCGAGGTGACGTACGTCATCGCGCAGCCTTGCGTGGACGTCCTGGACAAGGCGTGCATCGAGGAGTGCCCCGTCGATTGCATCTACGAGGGCGAACGCATGCTCTACATCCACCCCGACGAGTGCGTGGACTGCGGTGCGTGCGAGCCGGTGTGCCCCGTAGAGGCGATCTTCTACGAAGACGACCTTCCCGATCAGTGGAAGGACTTCTACAAGGCCAACGTCGACTTCTTCGAGGAGCTGGGGTCGCCCGGCGGCGCCTCGAAGGTCGGAAAGATCAACAAGGACCACCCGCTGGTCGCGGCGCTCCCGCCGCAGGGCGAGGACCACTGATCGACGCCTGACCGGCGTCGTCCGTGACGACTGGGGGATTTTCTTTGCTTGCGTTGCCGGACTTCCCATGGGATCGGCTCGTGCCCTATCAGGATCTGGCGCGGGCGCATCCCGGCGGGATCGTCGACCTGTCGGTCGGCACGCCGGTCGACCCCGTTCCCCCGGTCGCCCGTGAGGCGCTCGCCGCCGCCGCCGACAGCCCCGGCTATCCCCTGACGTACGGCACGCCGCGGCTGCGTGAGGCGGCCGCGGGCTGGCTGCGGCGGCGGCACGGCGTCACGATCGACCCCGCCGACGTGCTGCCGACCATCGGCTCCAAGGAACTGGTGGCCTGGCTGCCGACGCTGCTCGGCGTGCGGCCCGGCGAGCGCGTGGTCTTCCCCGAGCTCGCCTATCCCACGTACGACGTGGGGGCGAGGCTGGCCGGGGCCGAGCCCTACGCGACCGACGGGCTCCTCGCGCTGGGCCCCGAGCGGGTGCCCCTCGTGTGGGTGAACTCACCGTCCAACCCCACCGGGCGCGTCCTGCCCGCCGAGCACCTGCGCAAGGTCGTGGCGTGGGCGCGCGAGCGCGGCGCGGTCGTCGCGTCCGACGAGTGCTACATCGAGCTGGGCTGGGAGGAGCACCCGGTCTCCGTCCTCCATCCGGACGTGTGCGAGGGCTCCCACGAGAACCTGCTCGCGGTCCACTCGCTGTCGAAGCGGTCGAACTTCGCCGGATACCGCGCCGGCTTCGTCGCCGGCGACCCCCGGCTCGTACGGCGGCTGCTGGAGGTGCGCAAGCACGCCGGCATGATGATGCCCGCCCCGGTCCAGGCCGCCACGGCGGCCGTGCTCGACGACGACGCGCACGCCGACGAGCAGCGGGAGCGGTACGCCCGGCGCAGGGCGGTGCTGCGCCCGGCGCTGGAGCGGGCCGGCTGGCGGATCGAGCACTCGACCGCCGGGCTCTACCTGTGGGCCACCGACGGCACCGGCTGCTGGGACCAGGTGCGCGCCCTGGCCGAGAGGGGCATCCTCGTCGCTCCGGGCGAGTTCTACGGCGACGCCGGGCGCGGCCACGTCCGCATCGCCATCACCGCCACGGACGAGCGCGTCGATGCGGCGGTGAGCCGCCTCCAGTAGGATCGCCCGCCATGACGACAGCGATCGTGATCGTGCTGGGCCTCGCCGCGGTCGTCGTCGTGCTGGGCGCCGTCGCCGCGATCCGGCGCGTGCGCGCACGCGAGCCGGTCCGCACGCCGCCCGCCGCGCCGGGAGAGTCGCCGCCGCCCGACCCCGCGGCCGATCCCGACTTCTTCGACCCCCGCACGATCAGGGTGGGGGACACCGTCTACGTGGAGGCCGCCCGTTATCGGGCCGTCGGCGCCCTGCACTGCACGATGCAGGGCGAGAAGTGGACGGAGTATCTGCTGGACGAGGGCGCGCGGCGCTACAACTGGCTGTCGGTCGAGGAGCGGCCGGGCAAGGAGGGCGAGCCCCTCCACCTGGAGGTCCTGTTATGGACCGACGTGCCGACCCAGGGCATGGTGCCGGCCAGGCACATGCTCATCGTCGACGGCCTTGAGTTCTATCCCATCGAGCGCGGCACGGCCGCCTTCCGCTCCGAGGGGACCACCGGGCTGCCCGAGCGCGGCCTGCTCGACTTCGCCGACTACCGGGCCGGTGACGGCCGCCTGCTGTCGTTCCAGCGTGTGCAGGGCGGCCAGTGGGAGGCGTCCTACGCCCGGCCGCTCACTCCCGGTTCCATCCGAGTGGATCGGCTTCCCTGATCACACGGGTAGGTTCTGCTTGTGGAACGGCGCCTTACCAAACCTGTCGTGACCGTCATGGTCATCGTCGTCCTGCTGGGCGCCGCCATCTTCTACGGCGCCTATCACCTGTTGAAGCGGACAGAGCCGTTCGCTCTGGGCGAACACTGCATGGTCAAGACCCCCGAGGGCACGCTCGACCTCGACATCGAGCAGGCCCAGGTGGCCGCGACCATCGCCGCCGTCGCGGTGCGGCGCAAGCTGCCCGAGCGCGCTCTCCAGATCGCCTACATCACCGCGATTCAGGAGTCCAAGCTGGCCAACCTCCCGTACGGCGACCGCGACTCGGTGGGCGTCTTCCAGCAGCGGCCCTCCCAGGGGTGGGGGACGGCCGAACAGCTGCAGGACCCGGTCTACGCCTCGCGGAAGTTCTTCGCCGCCCTGGAGAAGGTGAAGCACTACCGGACCCTGCCGCTGCACGAGGCGGCCCAGGCCGTGCAGCGCTCCGCCGACGGCTCGGCCTACGCGGAGCACGAGTACGACGCCAAGGTCCTCTCCGCGGCGTTCATCGGTCGCGTGCCCCAGGCTGTGCACTGCTGGTATCCGCCGTCCGACAAGCCGGTCGCGCCGCGGCCCGAGGCCGCGCGCAAGCAGCTCGTGCGCGCGCTCGGCACGGACTCCGCGCCCAAGCGCGGCTGGCTGGTCGCCGCCTGGTACGTCACCCACGCGCAGAAGTACAACCTGCGCCAGGTGCGCTTCGAGGGCGTCACCTGGACGGCCGCCAGCGGGCACGACGGCTGGCGCAAGGCCACCAAGCCCGTCGCCACCGTGCAGGTCGCCTGAGCCCGTGGATTAAGGTCGGATGGCATGCGGCTTGACCTTGCCCAGGACGTGGGCGCGCTGACGGCGCAACTGGTGGACATCGAATCGGTGAGCGGCGCGGAGAAGGCGCTGGCCGACGCCATCGAGGAGGCGCTCGATCCGCTGCCGCACCTGACGGTGCTGCGGGACGGCGACGCGGTCGTGGCGCGGACCGACCTCGGCCGGGCCGAGCGCGTGGTGATCGCCGGGCACATCGACACGGTCCCGGTGGCGGACAACCTGCCGAGCAGGGTCGAGGACGGCGTGCTCTACGGCTGCGGGACGTCCGACATGAAAAGCGGCGTGGCCGTCCAGCTGAAGCTGTGCCTGCTGGCCGCGCCCAACCGCGACCTGACGTTCGTCTTCTACGACTGCGAGGAGGTCGAGGCCGAGCGGAGCGGCCTGCTGCGGCTCACCCGCACCCACCCCGAATGGATCACGGGTGACTTCGCGGTCGTGATGGAGCCGACCGACGGGCTGATCGAGGGCGGCTGCCAGGGCACGCTGCGCGCCGAGATCACGGTGAAGGGCGTGCGCGCGCACAGCGCCCGGTCCTGGGAGGGCGTCAACGCCGTCCACGGCATCGCGCCGATCCTGGAGACCCTCCGCGAGTACGAGGCGCGGCGCCCGGTGGTGGACGGCCTCCAGTTCCGCGAGGGGCTCAACGCGGTGGGCGTACGCGGCGGGGTGGCCGGAAACGTGATCCCGGACGAGTGCGTGGTGACCGTGAACTACCGCTTCGCCCCCGACCGCACGCTGGAGGAGGCGTTCGCCCACGTCCAGGAGGTCTTCGACGGCTTCGACGTGCGGCTCACCGATGGAGCGCCCGGCGCGCGGCCGGGGCTGACCCACCCCGTCGCCGCGGCGTTCGCCGCCGCGATCGGCGGCACGCCCCGGGCCAAGCTCGGCTGGACCGACGTCGCGCGGTTCTCCGCCCTCGGGATGCCCGCCGTCAACTGCGGCCCGGGCAACCCCGACATCGCGCACACGGCGGGGGAGAACGTGAGCCTGGACAAGATCGTCGAGAGCGAGCGCCGGATGACGGCCTGGCTGGCCGAATAGCCCGTAGATAGAAGAAAGTGGCTTTCCTCGCCGGCCATTTGGCGGGGAAAGCCACTTTCGTCCCGAGCAGCACCCTCAGTCCTTAGACGGAGCCTCGGCGAAGACCGGTTCCACGTTCCCGGGAATGTTTTCAAGATTCTTCAGAGCGTTGAAGGTGCCCTCCCGCCGCACGGTGTGCCAGCGCAAGCGCACCCCGAGAACGGCCGTGGCGACGGACTGGATGACCACCAGGTACATCAGCTGCCGGTAGACGAACTGCTGCAGGGGGAGCACCCACAGCGCCGAGGCCCGTTCTCCGTCCAGACGCAGCGCGTACCACCCGCTGAGGGCCTGGGCGGTGACGAAACCGGCCCATACCGCGACGACGGGCAGCGGGTCCGCCACCGCCACGCTGTAGACCGCCATGATGTCGACGACCGGGGCCAGCAGCGGCAGGATCACCTGGAAGAGCGTGAGATATCCGAGGCACCGGCGGCCGAAGGGCCCCCGCTCCAGCACTGCCCCGCGGTGCTTCCACATCGCCTGCAAAGTGCCGTAGCACCAGCGGTAGCGCTGGCGCCACAGTTGCCGTAGCGAGGTGGGCGCCTCGGTCCACGCCCGGGCCCGTTCCTCGTAGACGACCCGCCAGCCCGCCCGGCAGATCGCCATCGTGAGGTCGGTGTCCTCGGCGAGGGTGTCGAGGCTGACGCCGCCGACCGACAGCAGCGCCTGCCGGCGGAACGCGCCGATCGCGCCGGGCACCGTCGCCATGCAGCCGAGCAGGTCGAAGGCGCGCCGGTCGAGGTTGAACCCGATGACGTACTCGATGTGCTGCCACCGGCCGATCATGCCGCGGCGGTTGCCGACCTTCGTGTTGCCACTGACCGCGCCCACCGAGGGGTCGGCGAGCGGTTGGATGAGGTTCCCGATGGTCGACGGCTCGAAGACGGTGTCGCCGTCCACCATGATCAGGATGTCGTGTGAGGCGTGGGCGATGCCGGTGTTGAGCGCGGCGGGTTTGCCGCCGTTGGGCTGACGGATGACGCGGACGCCGGGCAGATTCAGCGAGGCGGCGATCTCCGCCGTGCGGTCGCTGGAGCCGTCGTCCACGACCAGCACCTCGACCCGCCCCGGATAGTCCGTCGTCACGAGCGAGCGGACGGTCGCCTCGATCCCCGCCTCCTCGTTGTACGCGGGGACGATCACGGACACGGCCGGAGGGGCCGGCCACACGGGAACGCGGTCGCGCCTGCGCCTGGGGGAGTTCTCCGGGCGCCTGCGGCGGGTCCTGCGGGCGTGGACCCAGGCGAGCGAGACGAAGAACGCCAGGCGGGCGAGGGTGAGCACCCCTGCGACGGAGAGGATCCAGCCCAGTGAGCCGGTGAAGGCGGCCGAGACCCGCTGGGCGACGGCGAGAACGCTCCCGAGGAAGCGCTCGCCGGTCCCGGCGGGTGTGTGGGCCGAGGGCAGACCGGCGGCCTTCGTGAGCGTGGTGGCCGAGTAGCCCCTCCTCTTCAGCGCGTCCAGCAAGGCGTCGACGGCGGCCACGGTCCGGCTCCGATCGCCTCCGGCGTCGTGGAACATGACCACCGCGCCCCGGCCCCGGCGCGGGAGCGTGTCCCTCACCATCCGGTCGACGGCGGGACGGCTCCAGTCCCGCGAGTCGAGGTCGGTGAGTGCCACCAGGTATCCCTCGTCCCCGAGCGCGTGCATGGCCGCGAGCTGGGCGCCGCCGACCGCCGACGGCGAGGAGGAGTACGGCAGGCGCGCCAGGCGCGTGTGCACCCCGGTCGTGCCCGCGAGGACCTTCTGCGTGAGGGACATCTCCAGCCGGATGCGCCAGAGCGGGGTGGTCGTCAGGTCGGCGTGGGTGTAGGTGTGGTTGCCGAGCTCGTGACCCTCCGCGAGGATCCTGCGGACCAGCTCGGGGTGCTCGGCCGCGTGGGCGCCCACCACGAAGAAGGTCGCCTTGACGCCGTGCCTGCGCAGCACGTCGAGGATCCGGGGGGTCCACTTCGGGTCGGGGCCGTCGTCGAAGGTCAGCGCGACCGTCCGGGCGACCGGCCGTACGCTGCGAGGGCTGGGCCCCGAGGCGTTCACGACCGGCCCGCCCGAGCGCACCCGGTCGAGCTCGGCGGAGTGCTCCTCGCCCGCGGAAGGGGGCGCGTGCGTCTCGCCGACGACGTTGTGCGCGAAGCCGTTGAGCAGCAGCGCGCCGGTCGTCAGCAGGGCCGCGATCGCCACGAGGAACCAGTGGCCGCGGGGGTCGGCCCGCTTGCCGCGTCGTCCCGCCATCACCGTGTGCTCACCCTTTTCACTTGGGTCCGCGCGTCCGGCCGACCTGACCCGGCGGTGTGCCGCCGTGGCCGGGGTTCGCCGCCGGCGCCTCCGTGACCTCGGGCGAGGGTTCCGCGGACGGTCCCGCCGTCTCGGACGGCGAGGGCCGCCGGGTCGGGGCCGAGGAGGGGACGCGGGGCGGGACGGAGGACGAGGAGGCGGACGGGCGGGGCGGCCGGGAGGCGGACGGCCGAGCGGCGGGCGAGGTGGCCGTCCGCGTGGGGCGGGCGGCGGGCGTCGAGGCCGGAGGCTGGGCGGAGATGCTCGTCTCCGGTGAGCGGGAGGGGCTGGGCGAGCGCGGCTGCGGATGCGCCGCGTCCGTCCGGCCGGCCTGCCCCGGCCAGTTCAGCGCGGGGAGCTCGGAGCCGCCGACCATGCCGCCGAGCACGCCGACCAGCAGGGTCACCGTGAGAGCGGTGACCAGCACTCCGGTGACGATCGCGGTGACGGTGAGCACCTTGCTCCTGCGACCGCTGTGGTCGACGAAGACGGCCGTGCTCGTGGGGTGTGGCTCTCTCACGGGCTCCGATGCTATTGAGGCTGGGCTGATGTTTGGGACGCGATATGACGTTTGGGGCATAACTAATCGGGTACTTCGCGCGTCTTGCACCGTTCCCTATCCCGACCGTTAGCGTGACCGTCATGAACCACACCCGACCCGAACGCCGGCAGGGTCCGTCGCTGGTCCGCGGCGGCCTCGTCCCCGAATCCACCCACGACCAGCGCCTGCTCGACCGCCGCGGCCCCACCGGCTGGCTGCACGAGGATCCCTGGCGCGTGCTGCGCATCCAGTCGGAGTTCGTCGAGGGCTTCGGCGCCCTCGCCGACCTTCCCCCGGCGGTGACCGTCTTCGGCTCGGCTCGTACCGGTCCCGACAGTCCCGAGTACGAACTCGGGGTGAAGGTCGGCGCGGCGCTCGCCAAGGCGGGCTACGCCGTGATCACCGGCGGCGGCCCCGGGGTGATGGAGGCGGCCAACAAGGGCGCGCTGGAAGCCGGCGGCGTCTCGGTCGGCCTCGGCATCGAGCTGCCGCACGAACAGCGCCTCAACGACTACGTGGACCTCGGCATCGAGTTCCGCTACTTCTTCGTGCGCAAGACCATGTTCGTCAAGTACGCCAGCGGGTTCGTGGCCCTGCCCGGCGGGTTCGGCACGCTCGACGAGCTGTTCGAGGCGCTGACCCTGGTGCAGACGCGCAAGGTCACCTCGTTC
Organism: Microbispora sp. NPDC046973; assembly: GCF_040644495.1. Classification (NCBI taxonomy): domain Bacteria; kingdom Bacillati; phylum Actinomycetota; class Actinomycetes; order Streptosporangiales; family Streptosporangiaceae; genus Microbispora; species Microbispora sp. NPDC046973. Next base: position 225,806 of record NZ_JBEYWQ010000007.1, read on the forward strand.
CCCGTGATCATGATGGGCGTCTCCTTCTGGTCGCCGCTGATCGACTGGATCCGCGACACGCTGCTGGCCACCGGGAAGATTTCGCCGCAGGACGTCGAGCTGGTCTCGGTCACCGACGACCCCGACGAGGCCGTGCGCATCATCGTGGAGGCCGACCGGCGCTCCGCCACCCAGTGAGGTCGCGACTCAGCGAGGTCGTGACTCAGTAAGGTTGCGACGTGTTCGTCTGCGTGTACTGCTCGTCCAGCCAGAAGATCGACCGCAAGTACGTCGACCTCGCCCGGGAGGTGGGCGCCGAACTGGCCCGCCGCGGCCACGGCCTCGTGAGCGGGGGCGCCATCGTCTCCTGCATGGGCGAGGTCGCCCGGGCCGTCCGCGACGGCGGCGGCCACACGATCGGGGTGATCCCTCAAGCCCTCGTCGACGTCGAGATCGCCGACACCGACTCCGACGAGCTGATCGTCACCGCCGACATGCGTGAACGCAAGGGGATCATGGACGCCAGGTCCGACGCCTTCCTCGTGCTTCCGGGCGGCATCGGCACCCTGGAGGAGCTGTTCGAGATCTGGACCTCCCGCGTGCTCGGCATGCACGAGCGGCCGCTGGTCGTCCTCGACCCGTGGGGCCTGTACGGGCCGCTGCGCATCCTGGTCGACAACATGTACGAGCAGGGCTTCACGCGGCCGAACGTGTTCGACGCGATCTCGTGGGCGACCACGGTGGAGGAGGCGCTCGACATGCTGGAGCAGACCACCCTCCGCCTCAGCCCGACGGGCGAGGAACTCGGCGAGAGCTAGAGGGCGGCTCAGGCCAGGCCGCGGCGGGTCAGGGCAGGGGGACGGCGGCCCAGCAGGGCCTCGGTCATGTCGAGGGCCTGCCGTACGTCGTGCGACGTCCGGAAGACGCTCGCGCCCGCCCAGGCGTATGCGGCGGCGGCGGCGATCGCCTCGGTCTCGTCGCCGGGGAGCGTCACCACGACGGTGTGTCCCGCCCCGGCCAGCGCGGACGCCTCAGGCAGCGAGGCGGCCTCGACCCAGCCGGGCTCGATCTCGTCGTCGGGCCCGATCACGCGCGTCATGCTTCCATGCTCGCACGCGAAAGAGTTGTGGCACGATTCGTATGTGCTGGTCGTACTCGTCATCGCCGGACTCGCCGTGATCGCCTGTGTGGTCATGGTCTCGCTGGGACACGGCGGCGAGATGGCGGAGTTCCCCCCTGACGTGCCGCCGCTCGAACTGCCCGCGGCCGGTCAGATGACTCCCGCCGACCTGATCGCGCTTCAGCTTCCGATCGGTCTCGTGGGCTACAGCACCCAGGCGGTGGACGAGACGCTGCACCGCGTCTCGGTCGCGCTCGGGGAGCGCGACACCCGCATCGCGGTGCTGGAGCAGCGCGTGGCCGAGTTATCGTACGCACGGCTGCAGGCGCGCGAGGAGACGAAGCGGGCCGAAATTAAGCAGGCCGAGACCAAGCAGGTCGAGACGGAGCAGTTCGAAGACTCCGAGAACCGGGCCGAGCGCGAGCCGGAGGTGTCCTCGGCGACGGTTCGGGAGGGCTGGGACGGCGAGCGCGCCGACGCGGAAGAGGCATGGTGACAGTGCACGACGACGGGCTTGTCCGCTGCGGATGGGCGGGCACGACCCCCGACTACATCGCCTACCACGACGAGGAGTGGGGCCGTCCGGTCCGCGGGGACGACCTCGTCTTCGAGCGGATCACCCTGGAGGCGTTCCAGTCCGGCCTGTCGTGGCTGACGATCCTGCGCAAGCGTGACAACTTCCGCAAGGCGTTCGCCGGGTTCTCGATCCCGGCGGTGGCGGCCTTCGACGAGGGCGACGTGGAGCGGCTGCTCGCCGACACCGGCATCGTGCGCAACCGTGCCAAGATCGAGGCGGCCGTCGCTAACGCCCGCGCCGCACTGGAGGTGCCGGACGGGCTCTCGGCGCTGGTGTGGAGGCACGCCGAGGAGCCCGGCAGGGTCCCGGCCACTCTCGCCGACGTCCCGGCCCGCACCGCCGGTTCCACGGCGCTCGCCAAGGAGCTCAAGAAGCACGGGTTCCGCTTCGTCGGCCCCACCACGGCCTACGCCCTGATGCAGGCCATCGGCCTGGTCAACGACCACGTGGCCGACTGCCACGTCCGCGAGGCCGTCACCGCCCAGGTCAGCGGCCTGCGTCGCGTTTGACGGCTGGCGGCTGACGGCTTCAAAGCGCCTACCGCCCTTCGAAGCGTTCGACGGCTTCGAAGCGCCTACCGGCCTTCGAAGCGGGGGCGCTCCTTGCCGAGGAACGCCTTGGTCGCCGCCGCGTGGTCGGCGGTGCCCACGCACTCGTCTTGAAGCTCCGCCTCCCGCTCCAGCGCCTCGGCGAGGGAGGACGACGCCGCGTGGTCCAACGCCGCCTTGGTCGCGGCGTACGCCCGGGTGGGTCCCTGCGCGAGCCGTACGGCGAGGTCGCGGGCCGCGGACGCCAGCCGGTCGGCCGGGACGACCTGCCCGACCAGGCCGAGCTCCAGGGCCCTGGCCCCGTCCACGACGTCGCCGAGCAGCAGCATCTCCCGGGCGCGTGCGGGACCGACGAGGCGCTGGAGGGTCCAGGACGCGCCGGAGTCGGGCGCGAGGCCGATCCCGGTGAACGCCATCGAGAACTTCGCGTTCTCGGCCGCCAGGCGGAAGTCGCACGCGAACGCCAGCGAGGCCCCCGCTCCCGCCGCCACCCCGTTGACGGCGGCCACGACGGGCTTGCCCATCGTGGCGATGGCCAGCACGACCGGGTTGTAGTGCTCGCGCACGGTGTTCGCCAGGCCGAGGCCCCGGTCGAGGTTGTCGGCGTGCTCGCGCAGGTCCTGGCCGGCGCAGAAGGCCCGGCCCGCGCCGGTCAGCAGCACGGCCCGCACCGACGCGTCGTCGGCGGCGCGCCGCACGGCCGCGAGCAGGGCGGTCTTCATCGCGACGGTCAGCGAGTTCATCGCGTCGGGGCGGTTCAGCGTGATCGTGGCGACGGCTTCGTCGACGTCATACGTCACGGTCATCTCGGGCGGCTCCAATCAGGTCGTCGGTCAGGTCGTCGTCAGATTGCGATCGACGAACGCGGCGGCGGCGGGCAGCAGCCGGGCGGCCTCCTGATCGAAGAAGGCGCGGGCCTTCTCGCCCGGCCAGCCCGGCGGCAGCAGGTCGGCGGGCAGCCCGGGGTCGCGGAACAGGAAGTTGCGCCAGCCGTGCACCAGCCTGCTGCGGACCGCGAAGACCCGGTCGTCCGGGGCGTCCTCCGGCAGCGAGCCCACCAGGTCCGCCGCGCTGGCCAGCCAATCCTCGTACGCGCTGCCGATGCCGTCCAGGTCCCACGCGCGCGCGAGCAGGTCACGCGGGTCGCCTTCGTACGCGGCGTCGAACCGGTGGCCGGGGACCCGCAGCGCGTCGAGCTCGGGCGAGGGCCGCGGGCCGATCCACGTCGTCTCCGACAGCGGGGCGTACCCGAGGAAGGCGAGGTCGGCGCGCAGCCGCTCGCGCCGTGCCCGGTCCCTGACCGGTTCGAGCACCAGGATGTGCCAGCGGCCGGCCCACGGTGCGTCGCCCCGCCGGTAGACGCGGGCCGCCGTCTCGTCGAGCCTGCGTTCGCACTTTGGCGTGACCGCGTACCCCGGCCCCTGCGGCAGCCGTACGGGGTCGAGCCAGCCCTGCCGGACCATCCGGGATATCGCGGTCCTGACGGCCGGCGCCGCGATGTCGAGCGGTGCGAGCAGCCTCACGAGCGCGGCCACGGAGGCGCGGCCGCCACGGGTGCGAAGGTGGTCCCCATAGAGATCGAAAAGCGCGGCTCGGGCGTTCACCCCACCCAGTGTGGGGTCACGTCCGGTCCGCCCACAACGCGTGTCCCGCGGCATTGATCCACTGACCGGAGCCGGGCCGTTACCTTTTTGAGCTCGGAGGCGGGATAATAGAACATCACAGAAACGTGAATACGCCGGTTACCCTCCGGGGCGGCCGACAACGCGGGAAGGGATACACGCATGGCGGCGATGAAGCCGCGGACCGGTGACGGTCCGCTGGAGGTCACCAAGGAAGGACGGGGCATCGTCATGCGGGTCCCTCTCGAAGGTGGCGGCCGACTCGTCGTGGAGCTGTCCGCGGACGAGGCCAGCGCCCTCGGTGACGCGCTCAAGAAGGTGGTCGGCTGATTCGTCAGCCGACCTGTTCGATTCACGGCCCTGGCGGCGGGTGATCCCGCGCCGGGGCCGCCCTGTTGGAGGTGGACGTGCCTATCGAGACCACGCCGGTCCTCGCCGGTCCTCACGGTGCCGGGCCCGCGCCGGACGCCGACCTGGTGGCCGTGCCTTTCGGACCCGGACCGGCCCCCGCCCCGGCGCCCTGGCTGGAGACTCCCGTGCCGGTGGACGCGCTGCTGGCGCACTACGAGGCCAAGGGAGAGCCGGGCGAGGTCGTGGAGGTGCCCACCGTCAGGGACGGCGGCGTGCGGCGCGTCCTGCTGTACGGCACCGGCGACGGCTCGGCCGCCGCGCTGCGCAAGGCCGGGGCGGCCGTCGCGAGGCGGGCGAAGGGCCGGGCGTCGCTGTCGGTCGTCGTCCCGTCCGAGGGGGATGCGGCCGCCCTGGTCGAGGGCGCGCTGCTCGCGGCGTACACGTTCACCATCGGCAACGGCCGTACGAAGCCGGTCGGGGAGATCGTCTTCGTGGGCGGGGACGAGCGGGACCTGAAGCGCGGCGAGGTGGTCGCGCGGGCCACCGCGCTCGCCCGCGACCTCGTCAACACCCCGTCGTCGATCAAGACGCCCGCCTGGCTCGCCGACCAGGCGAAGGCGGTCGCCGCCGAATCCGGGCTCGACGTACGCGTGTGGGAGGAGCCCGAGCTCGGCGAGTTCGGCGGCATCCGGGCGGTCGGGCAGGGGTCGATCAGCCCGCCGCGCCTGGTCCAGCTCTCCTACACGCCGGAGAACCCGCGCGCCCACGTGGTGCTCGCCGGCAAGGGCATCACGTTCGACACCGGCGGCCTGTCCCTGAAGCCCACCGAGGGCATGAAGGCGATGAAGACCGACATGGCGGGCGGGGCCGCCGTCATCGCCGCGATGAGCGCGCTGGCGGCCTTCGAGGCGCCCGTGCGGGTCACCGGCCTCGTGGCGTGCGCGGAGAACTCCATCTCCGGCTCGGCGCAGCGGCCGGGAGACGTCATCACCCAGTACGGCGGGCGCACGGTCGAGGTGCTGAACACCGACGCGGAGGGCCGTCTCGTGCTGGCCGACGCGCTGGCGTACGCGGACGCCGAACTGGACCCGGACGTCGTGATCGACGTCGCCACGCTGACCGGCGCGGCCAAGGTCGCGCTCGGCGTGAACCTGGGCGCGCTCTACGCCACCGACGAGTCGCTGGCCGCGGACCTGATCGCCGCCGGTGAGGCCGGCGGGGAACGGCTGTGGCGCATGCCGCTCGTCGAGGACTACCGCACGATGCTCGACTCCGACGTGGCCGATCTGGCCAACGTCGACAGGGCGATGTCGGGCGCGGCGGGGTCGATCGCCGCGGCGCTGTTCCTGCGGGAGTTCACCGGCGGGCGGCCCTGGGCGCACCTGGACATCGCGGGGCCCGCGCGGTCCGCCTCCGACGAGGCGGAGATCACCAAGGGCGGCACCGGATTCGGCGTCCGCCTGCTCCTGCGTTACCTGACCGCCTGACGCCCGCTCAGGAAAGTCTCACGGCGGCCAGCAGCCCGGAGCCGAGCGGCAGCATCAGGGGGCGCAGCCGCTCGTCGTTCCTGACGAGCTTGCCCAGCTCCCGGATCGCGACCGTGTCCGGGTCGCGCTGGGTGGGGTCGGCCACCTGGTCGTCGCAGAAGGCGTCGCCGAAGACGACGACCCCGCCCAGGCGCAGGAGCCGCACCGACTCGGTGAGGTAGTCGATGTACTCCTGCTTGGCCGCGTCACAGAAGACCATGTCGTAGCCGCCGTCGGCGAGGCGGGGAAGGACGTCGAGCGCGCGGCCGCCGATCAGCCGGATGCGGCTGCCGGAGAACCCCGCCTCCGCGAACGTCTGCCGAGCCATGCGCTGATGCTCCGGCTCCACGTCCACGCTCGTGAGCGTGCCGTCCGGGCGCATGCCGCGCAGCAGCCACAGGCCGGAGACGCCGCACCCGGTGCCGACCTCCACCACCGAGCGTGCGTTCACCACCGTGGCGAGGAAGCAGAGCGCCGCTCCGCACCCGGGCAGGATCGGGCGCGCCCCGACCTCGATGCCACGCCGGCGCGCGGTCCGCAGGATGTCGTCCTCCGGGACGAACTCCTCCGCGTACTCCAGGCTGGCCGGTGTCGCCATCGGCCTCTCCCTCCCCTGCTTCATCTTGGTCGCAGCCTAGGGGAGTCGGACCGGAACGGGAACTCACGCCACAACGGGGACGTTGCACGCTTTGAACGGTCTTTGTTCGAGACCGCTCAGCCCGCGGTGCGCAGGAAGGGGCGAAACCAGGCACTATGGCTGTAGCGACGATCCTGCAGAGAGGAATGCCGGTGGACGAGCACGACCACCAGGCGGAGACTTCGGTGTCCGACTGGACGCCTCCCACCTGGGAGGAGGTCGTCCGAACTCATTCCGCTCGGGTCTACCGGCTGGCCTATCGGCTGACGGGCAACGTCCACGACGCCGAGGACCTCACTCAGGAGGTCTTCGTCCGGGTCTTCCGATCCCTGTCGAGCTACACCCCGGGCACGTTCGAGGGGTGGCTGCACCGGATCACGACGAACCTCTTCCTCGACATGGCGCGGCGCAGGCAGCGCATCCGCTTCGAGGGGCTGGCGGACGACGCCGCCGAGCGGCTGCACGGCCGCGAGCCGTCCCCGGCGCAGGCGTACGACGACGCGCACCTGGAGCCCGACATCCAGGCCGCGCTCGACGCCCTGGCGCCGGAGTTCCGGGCGGCCGTGGTGCTGTGCGACATCGAGGGACTGTCCTACGAGGAGATCGCCGCGACACTCGGCGTGAAACTCGGCACGGTGCGCAGCCGCATCCACCGCGGCCGCGCCCAACTGCGGGAGGCGCTCGACCACCGGGCGCCCTCCGCGAACCGGAACGGCGATCAAACCCCCCCTTCAATCAGCAGGGAGGGACTGTGAGTCATCTTGGCGAGCGCGTCTCCGCGCTCATCGACGGCGAACTCAGTCACAACGAGCGGGAACGCGCGCTCGCACACCTGACGTTCTGCGCGGACTGCCGTGCGGAGGTCGACGCGATGCGGGCGCTGAAGACCCGTTTGCGGTCCATGGATCCGCCCGCCATGCCGGCGGACCTCACCATGTCGCTGCTGCGCATGGCGGAGCCGGGAGGGCCGTTGCCGCCGCGGATGCGGCCCTTTCCCGACCACCCGGCCTTCGGCAGCGGGCGGCTACCCGGCATGCACGCCGCCGGGCCGATGGACAACCGGCCCCGAGGCCGGGACGAGGGACGATCGGGGCCTGGACGGTCAGGAAGGGTCAGACGCGCGGGATACGTGGCCGTGGGAATGGCCGGCGCCGCCGTCGCCCTCGGCACCATGCTCATGGCCGGGGGATCCACGGCCACCCCGAACCCGACGCCCGGCCAGATGTTCGTACAGCATCCCGCCCAGAACAGGGCGCCCGTGGTGAGCGTGTCACCCACCCCGTCACCCAGTGTCACCAGGGGTCTTTCGCGCTGATTCGAGGAATCGGCATACGATCGGACATCGCAGCCGTCGTGTGCCGCTTTCCTCGTCACCGCGGCTGCCCAGCGGATGACGCCGTGTGCGAGGAGTGACTGCCGCGATGACCGACAACACGCGTCCGTACGGCGCGTCGGACCGGCCCGAGTTCCTTCCCGCGGGCGAGGAGCCGCAGGACCCTCCGGGCGGTCCTCCGCCTTCCACCGGCGCGTACGGCATGGGCCCAGGATGGGCCCAGCCGCCGCTGTATCCCGTCGTGCCGCAGCCCGAGCCTCGCGGCCCCAACATCGCGCTGTACGCCGCCCTGGCCGTGGTCATCGCGCTCGTGGCGGGCGGCGTGGCGAGCTGGGGCACGTTCCTGCTGACGCGCCCGTCCTCCGGCATCGACCCCGGATACGCGCTGAGCACGCCGTCGAAGCAGCCCACGGCCCGGCCGCCGGAGTCGGTGGCCGGAGTCGCCGCCAAGGTCCTGCCCAGCGTGGTCTCGCTGGAGGTCAAGGGCAACAGCGAGTCCGGCACCGGGTCGGGCTTCGTGATCAAGGGCGGCTACATCGTAACGAACAACCACGTCGTGGCCGTCGCGGGACAGGCCGGGGACATCCGCATCCGCTACAACGACCGCACCTCCTCGGGGGCGCGCGTCGTCGGCCGCGACCCCAACTCCGACATCGCGGTCGTCAAGCCCGACGGGACCGTCAGGGCGCCGGAGCTGCGCCTCGGCAACTCCGACGGCGTGGTCGTCGGCGACCCGGTCATCGCGGTCGGCTCGCCCCTCGGCCTGAGCGGCACGGTCACCACCGGCATCGTCAGCTCGCTCAACCGTCCCGTCGAGGCGGGCGGCAGCACCGGGTCCGACTACGCGCTCATCAACGCGATCCAGACGGACGCCGCCATCAACCCCGGCAACTCCGGCGGTCCCCTGGTGAACGCGGCGGGCGAGGTGATCGGGGTGAACTCGGCGATCGCGACCGTCGGCGGCTCCCTGCTCGGCCAGCAGTCCGGCAGCATCGGCCTCGGCTTCGCGATCCCGGTGAACCAGGTGCGCCGGATCGCCCAGGAACTCATCACCACCGGAGCGGCCCGCACCTCCAGGATCGGCATCACGATCGACCAGAGCTACCAGGGCCAGGGGGTGCGGATCGCCACCCAGACGGAGGGCGGCGCCGTGCCGGTCACGCCGGGAGGCCCGGCCGCGAAGGCGGGCCTGCACGCGGGAGACGTCATTTTGGAAGTCGACGGCCAGCCCGTGAGCGACAGCCGGGAGCTGATCGTCACCATCCGCAGCAAGGCCCCCGGCGACGAGGTGCGCATCAAGTTCCGGCACGACGGCGAGGTGCGGACGGCGACGGTCACCGTCGGCGCGGCCCCCGCCCCCAGCGCTCGGCCTTCATGAAGCAGGGCGTCCCCTGTCCACAGCTTGGGGCGCGGGCATTAGTCTGATTTCAGCGTCGCACGTGCAGGAGGAGATCGCCATGTTCGGACTCGGCTGGGGGGAGGCCCTGGCGCTGGTGGTGATCGCCCTGCTCGTCTTCGGACCGGAGAAGCTTCCTCAGGCCGCCTCGCAGGCCGGCCGTACGCTGCGGCAGCTCCGGCAGATGGCCAACAACGCGAAGGCGGACCTCCAGGCCAACATGGGGCCCGAGTTCGCCAACTTCGACCCGGCCGATCTCAACCCCAAGAACTTCGTGCGCAAGCACCTGCTCGACGATCTCGAGAACGACTGGAACAGCACCCCGGAGACGGCGGCGGAGCCGGTCGCCTCCCCCACGCCCGAGCTGGGCGTGGGGGAGATCCCGCCGTACGACAACGAGGCGACCTGACCCGTCAGTGCTTGACCGGCGAGATGTCGAGCTTCAGGCCCTTGAGGCTGGTCGACTTCTTGCCGAGCCCGGCCGCGATCCGGCGCAGCTCCGCCGCCGCCGGGGCGTCGGGGTCGGTCAGCACGAGCGGCTTGCCCTCGTCGCCGCCCTCACGCAGCCGCATGTCGATCGGCACCTGGCCGAGCAGCGGCACGCGCGCGCCCAGCGTGCGGGTCAGCGCGTCGGCCACGGTCTGGCCGCCGCCCTCGCCGAACACCGAGATCCGCTCGTCGCAGTGCGGGCAGGGCAGCCACGCCATGTTCTCGATGACGCCCGCGATCTGCTGGTGGGTCTGGGCGGCGATCGACCCGGCCCGCTCGGCCACCTCGGCGGCGGCCTGCTGCGGGGTCGTGACGACCAGGATCTCGGCCGTGGGCATGCGCTGGGCGACCGAGATCGCGATGTCGCCGGTGCCCGGGGGCAGGTCCATCAGCAGGACGTCGAGGTCGCCCCAGTAGACGTCGGTGAGGAACTGGTAGAGCGCGCGGTCGAGCATCGGGCCGCGCCAGACCACCGGCGTGTTGCCCTCGGGCTTGAACATGCCGACGGAGATGACCTTGATGTCATGCGCCACCGGCGGCATGATCATGTCCTCGACCTTGGTGGGCCGCTCGCTCACGCCGAGCATGCGCGGCACCGAGTGGCCGTAGATGTCGGCGTCCACGACGCCGACCTTCAGGCCCTGGGAGGCCATCGCCGCGGCGAGGTTCACCGTGACCGACGACTTGCCGACGCCGCCCTTGCCGCTCGCGACCGCGAACACGCGGGTCAGCGAGCCTGGCTTGGCGAAGGGGATCTCCTTCTCCGGCCCGCGGTCGCCGCGCAGCTTCGTCTGCAGTTCCTTGCGCTGCTCGGCGCTCATGACGTCCATGTCCACGTGGACGCGGGACACGCCGTCGATCCGGGACACGGCTCCGGTGACGTCGCGGGTGATGGTGTCCTTCAGCGGGCAGCCGGCGACGGTCAGGAGCACGCCAACGCGCACCACCCCGTCGGGGGAGATGTCGACGCCCTTGACCATGCCGAGCTCGGTGATCGGCCGGCGGATCTCCGGGTCGTTCACCGTCGCAAGCGCGGCCATGACGAGTTCAGGGGATGGTGCCATGAATCCATGCTATGGACTCAGCGGGAATCCTCCGAACCCGCCCCACGTGATCTGGTCCCGGCCTCGGTCAGCTCCTCCTGCAGACGCTGGAGCTCCGAACGGATGTAGTCCCGGGTGGCGACCTCGCCGAGCGCCATCCGCAGGGCGGCGATCTCCCGGGTGAGGTACTCGATCTCGGCCTGGTTGCGCTCGGCCGACATCCTGTCCTGCTCGTACTGGATGCGGTCGCGGTCGGCCTGCCGGTTCTGCGCCAGCAGGATCAGCGGCGCGGCGTACGACGCCTGGAGCGAGAGCATCAGGGTCAGGAAGATGAACGGGTAGGGGTCGAACTTGTACGGCGCGAACACGTTCCACAGCAGCCACACCGCGACGAACACGGTCATGTAGACGATGAACCGCGCCGTGCCGAGGAACCGCGCGAACCGTTCCGAGAACTCGCCGAACGCCTCGGGGTCGTAGTACAGCCGCAGGCGGTAGGTCAGTTCGCGCGGCTGGTCGAGACGTTCTGTCATGGGCGTTCCCGCCAGTCCTCGGGGAGCATGTGGTCGAGCACGTCGTCGACGGTCACCGCGCCGAGCAGGCGGGACAGCTCGTCCACGACGGGGACCGCGACCAGGTTGTACGTCGCGAGGTACGCGGCCACCTCGTGCACCGTGAGCTCGGGCCTGATCGGGTCCACGGTGATGTCTATCACGCTGCCGAGCAGCGTCGAAGGCGGCTCCCGCAGCAGGCGCTGGAAGTGCGCCACCCCGAGGAAGCGCCCGGTCGGCGTCTCGCTCGGCGGGCGGGTGACGTACACCTGGGCGGCGATGGCGGGCGGGCGCTCCTCCTGGCGGATGTGCGCGAGGGCCTCGGCGACGGTCGAGGTCGGCGGGAGGATCACCGGCTCGGTCGTCATCATGCCGCCGGCGGTGAACTCCCCGTAGGTCAGCAGCCGCCGGACCGGCGCGGCCTCCTCCGGCACCATGAGCCGCAGCAGCCCCTCGGCCTGCTCGGTGGGCAGCTCCTGCAGCAGGTCGGCGGCGTCGTCCGGGCTCATCTCCTCCAGCACGTCGGCGGCGCGCTCGCGGTGCAGCCGGCTGAGCACGAGCACCTGGTCGCGCTCGGGCAGCTCCTCCAGGACGTCGGCGAGCCGGTCGTCGTCCAGGGCGGCGGCGACCTCGGCCATCCGTTTGGTGGGCAGCTCGTGCAGCATGTTCGCGAGGTCGGCCGGGCGCAGCGCCTCGAAGACGGCGAGCAGGTTGGCCGCGCCCTGGTCCTTCTGGATCCCCGTGAAGCCGCTGACCTCGTCCCAGTCCACGATCAGCGTCTCGCCCCTGCGCCGGCTCCCGCGGCGTACCGCGACCTTCGTGATGAGCCAGTCGGACGGCCGGGGCTGCTCCATTGCCAGGTCCTGTACGGTCACCCGCTGGCCCTTGTACTCGACGGTGCGGTCGAGCATCTCCCCGATGGCCAGCGTCTCGGCGTCCCGGCACTCGAACCTGCGCATGTTGAGCTTGCCGGTGAAGATGACGGCGCGGGCCTCGATGCTGGTGATCCTGGTGATCGGCAGGAAGACCCGGCGGCGTGGCTGGACCTCGACGACGAAGCCGTGGACCCGGGGGAGCAGCGGTCCCCGCAGCGAGACGACGACGTCCCGGATCCGGCCGATCTGATCGCCGGCCGGGTCGAAGACCGCCAGCCCCGCCAGGCGGGCCACGAAGATCCGATCCACTCTGTCAGGTTACGCAAGGATGCGGACCGCTCCGGGTTATGACAGGATCAAAGCCGTTTATTGGTAATTACATGGGCAGGTGACGATGAGGGCTGTCAGCCTGGCGATCGCGGGCGTCTCGGCCTTCTGCTTCGGGTTCTCGGGGCCGATGGCGAAGATCCTCGGCACGGCGGGGCTCACGCCCCTGGAGGCCGTGTGGGTCCGTATGGCGGGGGCCGGCGTGCTCCTGCTGGCGATCCTGGCCGCCGTCAGGCCGCGCGCGCTGCGCATCCCCCGCGACCGCCTGCTGTTCTTCGCGGCGTACGCCGTGGTCGCCGTGGCCGCCGTGCAGGCCCTGTACTTCATGGCCATCACCCGGCTGCCGGTCGGCGTGGCGCTGCTGATCGAGTACACCTCTCCGGTGATCGTGGTCCTGTGGGTGCGGTTCGTCCGGCGGCTGCGGCTGCCGCGCTCGGCCTACCTGGGGGCGCTGATCGCGGTCGCCGGGCTGGCGATCGTCGTGCAGGTCTGGGAGGGGCTGCGCCTCGACGCGCTCGGGCTGCTGCTCGCTCTGCTCGCCGCCGCCTGCTGCGCCGGATATTTCCTCATGAGCGATTCCTTCGGGGACGACGTGGACACGCTGGGCCTGATCGGCTGGGGCATGCTCGGCTCGGCGGTGGTCCTGCTGCCCCTCTCCCGGCCCTGGAACATCGACTGGCCGGCGTTCGGCCGCGCCGTCGAGGTCTCCGGTCACACGGTGCCGGTCGCCGCGGCCGGCGTCGTGCTGGTCGTGGTGGCCACCGTGGTCGCCTACGCCACCGGGGTCACGGCCGTGCGGCGGCTGTCGGCCGCGGTCGGGGCGACGGTCGCCTCGATGGAGGTCATCGCGGGGGCGGTGATCGCCTGGGTGCTGCTCGGCGAGCGGCTGGGAGCCGCCCAGATCGCCGGAGGCGTGATCGTGCTCGCCGGGGCCCTGCTGGCCCAGACCGCGACCGTACGGCTCGGCTCGGAGCACCACGCCGCCGAGGCGGCCGAGTCCGTGCGCGTGTGAGGGTCAGGCGCCGGGTGGTTCAGGCGCGAGGCGTGAGCCGTACGACGGTGGACCCCTCGGCCCAGCGGGCGGTCAGACCGGCGGCGTCGCGGGCGTTCAGGCGCTCCTTGGCCAGCGCGGCCACGGCCTGCGGGGCGGCCGCCTGGTCCACCACCTCGGCGACGGCCGGGAACCGGACGAGTTCGGCGCCGTTGTCCTTGCTGCGCAGCACGACCTCGACCTCGCCGCGCCCGGCCGCGAGCTCGGCCAGCCCGGGGAGGGACTGCTCCCCTCCGCCGGTCACCACGTAGACCGCGCCGTCGTGCCACACATGCCAGGCCAGCCGGACCCCGGACGGCAGGCCGAGCCACAGCACGTTGGACTTCTTCGCGCCCTCTTCGATCACCGCCATGCTCACGCGTCCCAGCCTATTCACCACGCTACGGTGTGCCCATGCGCGCTCGACGTTCGTGCCTGGCGGTGCCGGGCAGCAATCCGCGTTTCCTCGAGAAGGCCCAGGGGCTCGCCGCCGACGAGGTCTTCCTCGACCTGGAGGACTCCGTCGCCCCCGGCGCGAAGGACGAGGCGCGCCGCAACGTCGTCGCCGCGCTCAGGGAGGGCGACTGGACGGGCAAGACGGTCGTCGTCCGCGTCAACGACCTCACCACCCGGTGGACCTACCGGGACGTCATCGAGGTGGTCGAAGGCGCCGGCGACCGGCTCGACTGCCTCATGCTGCCGAAGGTCGCGGACGCCTCCCACGTGGCCTGGCTCGACACCCTCCTCGGCCAGATCGAGCGGGCCACCGGCCTGCCCGAGGGCGGCATCGGCATCGAGGCGCAGATCGAGGACGCCCGGGGCCTCGTCAACGCCGACGACATCGCCGCCTCCTCGCCCCGGCTGGAGACGCTGGTCTTCGGCCCGGCCGACTTCATGGCCTCGATCGGCATGCGGACGCTCGTCGTGGGCGAGCAGCCCCCCGGGTACGGCGAGGGGGACGCCTACCACTACATCCTCATGCGCATCCTCATGGCCGCTCGCGCGCACGGCCTCCAGGCGATCGACGGGCCGTACCTGCAGATCCGCGACCTGGACGGCTTCCGCCGGGTGGCCATGCGGTCGGCCGCCCTCGGATTCGACGGCAAGTGGGTGCTCCACCCGTCGCAGGTGGAGGCGGCCAACGAGGTGTTCTCGCCGTCGCAGGAGGACTACGACCACGCCGAGCTCATCCTCGACGCGTACGAGTACTACACGACGGTCGAGAAGCGGGGCGCGGTCATGCTGGGGGACGAGATGATCGACGAGGCGTCGCGGAAGATGGCCCTCGTGGTGGCGGCCAAGGGCCGCGCCGCCGGCCTACCCCGGTCCAGCTCCTTCACCCCGCCCAGCTGATCACCCGCGGCACGCGAAGAATGGACATATGAACGAACCACAGCCGGGCCCGGATCAGGCCGCCGGCCCGAACCAGCTGCCCGGTCCCTACCTGGCGCCCGGGCCGTACGCGGGCGGGACCGCCTGGCCGGCCGGTCCGCCGCAGCCGCTGCCGCCCGCGGCGCCACACCCTGCGGTCCAGCCGCAGTGGTCATATCCGGCGCCTTCATATCCGGGCCCTTCATATTCGGGGCCCTCATATCCGGGTCCTTATCCGGGTCCTTATGCGGGTCCTTATGCGTGGGGGCCGCCCCCGCGTACCCGCTGGGACGTCCCGCCCTCGCCCGGCACCCGGTACGACCGCCTGGCCCGCACGCCGTTGCACCGCTGGTGGCGGCCGATCCTCGGTACGGCGGCGATCATCGTGGCCTTCCTGGCGCTCTCGATCCTCCTCGGCCTGGTGGCCTTCGTGGTCTCGCTCTTCACCGGCGTGCCCATGGTGCGGACGGGGACCCGGCTGTTCGCCGACCCCGTCCTCGACCTCGGATTCCAGCTGGGGGTCATCGCACTGCTGCTGCCGCTGGTGCTCGGCGCGGCGTGGCTGTTCCAGCGAAGACCGCCGGGGTCGCTGTCGTCGGTGGCCCTGCGGCTGCGGTGGCGGTGGCTGGGGGCCTGCCTGCTGGTCGCGCTGGTGGCGGTCGTGCTCGGCCAGGCGGTCGAGGCGGGGACGCTGATGTCCGCCGGGGTGGATCCGGGATTCCACTGGGCGGGCTGGGAGAAGTTCCTCCCGGCCGTCATCGTGATCCTGTTGCTGGTGCCGTTCCAGTCGGCGGCGGAGGAGTACGCCTACCGCGGATGGATCATCCAGGGATTCGGGGCGTACCTGCGCACTCCGTGGCCGGCGATCCTGGTGGGCGCGGCGGCCTTCGCCGCCTCGCACGGCTACACGGGCTGGGGAATCGTCTACGTCTTCGCGTTCGGCATGCTCATGGGCTGGCTGGCGGTCCGCACCGGCGGGCTGGAGGCGCCGATCGCCCTGCACGCGACCAACAACATCATGGCGTTCGGAGTCGTCGCGGCCTCGGGGGACATGGGCAGCGCGATGGAGCAGGGCGAGGTGCCCTGGGAGGCGCTGATCGGATCGGCCGTCCAGTTCGCGATTTTCGGCATCGGCGTGCTGATAATCGCCCGAAAGTGGGCAATTCAGACTCTCTCCCGATAAATCTCACTAGAGAGGTATGGCTCGCGCGCTCTTCCCGTGTTGCTCTGGATTCGTGATGGGGTATCACTGTGATCGCTTTGCCGTACGACAGGTGGAACGGTCCGGATTGACCTCTCCGGGGAGGAGGTACTGAGCGTGGCCTCAGGCCCCCACGAGCGCGACCGCCGGCGCGATGCCGGCGAACCCTCCTCCGTGCCACCACCGGAGCTGCATCACCGGCCGCCCGGCCCGTCCCCGTGGGCGCTGCCTCCGTTCGCGGCCCCGATACCCGATGACGCGGCTTCCGATGACGCGGCACAGGACGACGCGGGCGAGACAAGAGACGACGAGGACACCCGGCCGTACCGCAAGGTCGGCGACCCGGACTCGGGCGAGCCACACTTACGCGGCGGCATCTGGGCTCCGCGCCCCGGCCCGGACGCGGGCGGCGGGCCGGAGCCGCAAGCACGGCGCGACCGCGCACCCAGGACCGGCCGCAGGCCGTACGCCGCGCCGTACGGGACGGGGCAACAGGGGACGGGCGAACCGCGCCACAGCCGCTCCGGCGGACGAAGTCCCGAGGACCCGGGCGAGCCCGGCGACGCGGGCGCGACCGGCCCGCCCGGCCCCGCGGACGCCTCCACGACCTGGCATGGCGAGGGTGCCAGGTCGGGGGAGACGGCCCAGGAGTCACCTGGCCAGGAGGAGGGCCGGCGTCGCCGGATCGTGGACCGGCCGGACAAGCTGGTCGCCTCCGGCCCGCCCCGGCGGCGGCGTGCCCAGATCCCCCGCGAGAACCCGGACGGGCCCGGCGCCCCCGAAATCGACACCCCTACGTCGGGACCGCTGCGCGAGCACGACCCCGGCCGGCACGACCCTGGCGAGCGGGGGGAGCACGTGTGGGCGCACACGCCGCCCGAGCCCGCCTCCCGTCACGGCCGGGGAGAGCCCGGCGGCATCCGCATGAGCCCCGAGATCCCGGTCGAGCCCGAGCGCGACGATCCCTCGGTCGAGCCGGTCGAGCCGGTCGAGCGCATCGGGCGCCCGCCGGGGGGCCGCCCGGCCCGTCCCGACGTGCTCGTGGCCGTCGGCCCGCCCCGGGGGAGTGGGGGACGCCGCCACAGGCGGGTGCTGCCGGTCCGGCGGTTCCCCCCGCGCTTACCCCGGATGGTCGCCCCTGCGGTGATCGCCGTGGTCCTCGTCGCGGCCGCCGTGCTGGGCGTGGCCGTCGTCAGGTGGGCTGGCGGCCCGTCCACGGCCGGGCTGCGCCTCGCGGCCGGCGACGGCCAGTCGGGCGACGCGGCGTTCTCGGCGCCCGGGTTGCCGGGCAACGGCTCCAGCCAGGTGCTCACCGCGTTCGCCGCGGCGGGCGCGACGGTGGTGGCGGCGGGCAGCGACACGACGAGCCCGCTCGCCCGGCCGCTGTTCCTCGTGTCCGCCGACGGCGGCGCGCACTGGCAGACGGGCCGGGTCGCCGACGCCCCCGGGTACGAGTCCGCGCCCGGGGCGGTCGGCAGGGTCGCGGGCGGCGACGGCCGCTGGCTCGCCGTCGGCACCGACGCGCCCGGCTCGGCGGGCCCGGCCGCGCGCGGCATGTGGGTCTCCTCCGACGGCCGGTCCTGGACCGCGGTGGACCCCGCCCGGCTGACCGCGTTCTGGAGCCAGGACAGGATCACCGACGTGGCGCGGACCGCGACCGGCTTCCTCGCCGTGGGCGCCACGACCCTGCGGGACGGCACGGCGGGCCCGGTCGCCTGGGTGTCGCCCGACGGCGTCGGCTGGACGAGGGTGGACACCGACCAGATCGGCACCCCCGACAAGGTCAGGGCGATGCGGGCGGTGGCCGCCAGGGGCGACCGGGTGGTGGCGCTCGCCGATCCGGGCTCGGGCGACACCATCTCGGTCGTCCTGCGCTCCGACGACGGCGGCCGCACCTGGTTGCGCACGGCCGCGGCCCTGGCGGACGTACGAGCGGAGCCCGGCGCGCTGGCCGTGACCGGGAAGGGCTTCGTGCTCGTGCCCACCCGGCAGAAGTCGGACGGCGGCGAGGTCCGGGTCTACTGCTCGCCCGAGGGCGCCGACTGGAGCCAGTGCGGCACCATAGGGCCGCTCGGCGCGGAGGGGACGGGCGTGCGCGGCCTGGCGGCGTCGGCGGCGGGCGTCGCGGCGGTCGCCGAGTCGGCCTGGGAGCGGTACGCCGTCTACACCAGCCAGGACGGGCACAAGTGGACCAGGAGCGCCGACCTCGGTGCGATTCCCGGGACGCTGCGCGGGCTGGCCGTCACCGACGCCGGTGTCCTCGTGGCGGGTGGCGACAAGCGCGGGCCCGGCGACGTGGAGAACCTCCCCGTGCTGATCACCGCGGGGAAGGGCGAGGCGGCGCACGCCGTGCCGCTCAAGGAGATCGCCGGGCTCAACCGGCTCGCCAGGGACACCGCGGACGTCGCCGCCTCCGGCGGCACGTTCGTGGCCGTGGGCGCGGCCAACGGCGACGCCGCGATCTGGACGAGCGGCAACAACGGGGCCAACTGGAAGGACGCGGCGTTCCCCGACCTGCTGGGCGGACCGGGACGCCAGGCGCTCAGCGGCGTGGCGCACGGCCCCAGGGGATGGCTCGCGGTCGGCAGCACGACGACCGACCCGGCGGTGACCCGGCCGCTGCTGGTCACCTCGGCCGACGGGAAGAGCTGGCGGCCCGGTCCCGCGATCGAGGTGCCCGCGGGCCACTTCCTGCTCGCGCCCGGCGTGGTGGCCGCCGGGCCGAAGGGCTACGTCCTGGTGGGGGAGGACCGGTCCGCCACGGGGACGCTGCCGGCCCTGTGGTTCAGCCCCGACCTCAAGCGGTTCACCCGTTCCGCGCCGGGCAGCATGCCGGCCGGAGGGGCGGGGGTGCGCCTCCACGACGTCACGGTCACGCCCGACGGGTTCATGGCGGTCGGCGGGTCGGGCACCGCCGACCGCGAGACGGGAGTGGTCTGGGTCTCCTCCGACGGGCTCAACTGGAATGCCCGCGGCCGGGTCCTGCCGCCCGACACCACCTCGGCCGGGCTGCGCCACGTGGTCGCGACCGAGGCCGGCGTGGTGGTCGCCGGCACCGCGATGACCGAGGACGGCCCGCGCCCGTTCTCCGCGCTGTCCACCGACGACGGCGCGAGCTGGGAGTACGGCATGCTGCCCGCCGACGCCGCCGCCTCGGTGCTCGACCTGACCGCGACCGGGCGGGGACTGGTCGCCGTCGGATCGCATCGGTCGCCCGCGGAGGGCGGCGAGGCCGACAGCGCCGCCTGGGTGTCGGAGGACGGGGTGGACTGGTCGCGCCAGACGCTCACCCAGGACGGGCTCGGCGGCCAGGGGGCGCAGTGGCTCGGGGCGGTGGCGGTCTCCGGCGACCGGGTCGTGGCCATCGGCAGGTCGGCCGGCTACGCCGACGACCACCTGACGATCTGGCGCAGCACGGTCACCGAGCGATGATCACGGAGCGGTGATCCCGGAGACGACCCCCCATTCGGTGAGGGCGTCGATGAGGCCGTCGGTCAGCGGGAGCCGTACGAGGTCGGACGGCGCCCACCAGCGGGCGTCGGCGGCGTCGTCCCCGGCGACCGGGACCCCGGAGGCGGTCGCCACGTAGTCGTGGATCTCGAAGGTCGCGCCGCCGGGGGCGGGCCGCAGCACGGTCCCGGCGAGCCGTACGACGGTGACGTCGAGGCCGGTCTCCTCGCGCAGCTCGCGGCGCAGCGCCTGCTCGTCGGTCTCGCCGGGCTCGACCCTGCCGCCGGGCAGCGACCACAGCCCCTCGCCGGGAGGGCGGCCCCGCCGCACCAGCAGCAGGCGTCCCTCGGCGTCGGCGACGATCGCGCCCACACATCTGATGCACCGCACATCACCAAGATTACGACTAGATAACGGGCAGACTCTTGACGTACGGACATCACGGAAGCACCGTGAATATTTGTGAGAACCGCGCCAACATGTCCGCGGTGCTTCGGGCCGCTACACGAACCGAACGTCTGGTCGAGTTCCTGGCGATGCGCCGCTCACGGGGACGTCCTGCCCTTCCAGCCGCCCCGGCGGCCCTCTCAGGCCGCTCTTGAGGCCCTGTGCGAGGCGTCCAGGGTGCCCGTCTGGCTTCCGTGGCCGCTGCCCTCCGGATGGCTGGTGACGGGCTTCGGCGAGGTGGGTGACGACCGCACCGGAATGAGGGCGAGCGTCGTCGCCCTCTCCGGCCCGTCGGTCACCCACGGTCCCGCCGACATGCTGCTCATCGCAGAGGAACCCGGCATCGGTCTCGGCGCCGCGTACGCCGGGCTGCCGGGCCCCGACCCCGGAGCGGGCTTCGACGCCGGCCCCCCGCACGCCAAGATCGACGCACGCGGCCATCCGACGGCGCTGTGGTGCGCCGGGCGGGGAGTGCCGGAGGACCGGGCAGTCTACGTGGGCGAGGCCCTCGGCAACTGGCTGTGGACGGTCGCCTGGCCCGTCGAGGCCGGCTGCTTCATCGCGCTGGCCAACCTGTCGCTGCGTGACCTGCGGGACCAGGACCAGGCGCTCGACCTGCCCTTCGGCGCCTTCTCGCCGCGCCTCGACGGGGATCTGTAGTACGGCGGGTCCGAAGCGCGAGGGATAGTAAGGTTCTGAGCCGTGACAGCGCGCATCGAACGAGTGGTGACCTCGGGCCTCGTGGACATCGAAGGCGACGAGCACAAGGTCGAGAACAACACCTGGATCGTGGGCGACGACGACGAGGTGATCGTCGTCGACCCGGCGCGGGACGCCGACAAGATCCTGGAGAAGGTCGGCGACCGCGAGGTCCTCGCCGTCATCTGCACCCACGGCCTGCCCGACCACGTGGGCGCCGCGATCGAGGTGGCGGCCAGGGACGAGGCCGTGATCGCCGTCCACCCCAAGGACAAGCGCCTGTGGCGGCAGACCTGGGAGGAGACCTGGCCCGACATCGACATGGAGGACGAGGGGCTGTTCTCCGTGGCCGACGTCGAGCTGGAGGTGCTCTCCACGCCGGGCGTCACGCCGGGCGGCGTCTCGCTCTACTGCGAGGGCCTCGGCGCGGTCTTCACCGGCAAGACCCTGCTCATGGACGGCCCCGGCAAGCTCGGCGGGGAGTACCCCGCGCTCGCCGACCAGCTCACCTCGATCGGCGAGCGGCTGTTCACGCTGCCGCACGAGACGAGGGTGCTGCCCGCGCACGGCGAGGAGGGCAAGATCGGCGACCTGGAGCCCGAGTTCGACCGCTGGCTTTCGGGGTCGCTGACCGGCGCCCAGGAGGCCGACGCGGCGCCGCCGCTGGTGGACGGCACCGGGGCGTCCGGCATCAAGCTGAACCTCGACGAGTAGGGCCGTGGAGCAGCTCGGCCTCGACGGCATGCCGAGGCGGCTCTACACCTGCACGCCGTCGCGCCTGAACACCTGGCTCGACTGCCGGCGTCGCTACCGCTTCACCTATCTCGACCGGCCCGCCCCGCAGAAGGGGCCCCCGTGGGCGCACAACAGCGTGGGGGCCTCCGTCCACAACGCGCTGGCCGCATGGTGGCGGGAGCCGTACGACCGGCGTACGCCGGTGATGGCGGCCGTGCTGCTCACCAACGGCTGGATCCGCGAGGGGTTCAGGGACGAGGAGCAGTCGGCCGCGTGGCGGGAGCGGGCCCGGGAGATGGTGTCCTCCTACGTCGCCACGCTCGACCCCGGTGACGAGCCGGTGGGGGTCGAGCGCACCGTCGCCACGCGTACGTCGGTCATCGCCGTCTCGGGCCGCGTGGACCGGCTCGACCGGCGCGGCGACGAGCTGGTCGTGGTCGACTACAAGACCGGCCGCCGCCCGCCGACCTCCGACGACGCCCGTTCCTCGATCGCGCTGGCCGTCTACGCGATCGCCTCGTCCCGCATGATGCGCCGGGCCTGCCACCGCGTGGAGCTGCACCACCTGCCCACCGGGACGGTCGCGGAGTGGGAGCACACCGACGAGTCCCTCGCCCGTCACCTGCGCAGGGCCGAGGACATCGCGACGGAGGCGGCCGACGCCGACGACGCCTACCGCGCGTGGGCCGGACCCGCCAAGCGCGCCGTTCCGGCACCGAGACGGGAGGAGGGCGCGGGGGCGCTCGCGGTGCCGCCCGAGATCGACCGGCTGTTCCCGGCCGAACCCGGCCCCATCTGCTCCTGGTGCGACTTCCGCCGCCACTGCCCCGAGGGGCGGGCGGCCTCGCCCGACCGGCTCCCCTGGGACGGCCTGGCCGAGACGCCGGGCTCTTCCGGCCTCAGCCCCGCGCAGGGCCGGGACGGCGGCGAGGATCGACCAGCGCCCTGAGGCCCTTCCCGACGTCGTATCCGGCGGCGCCCAGGCGCTCGCGCGAGGCCCGCAGCATCGCCCTGGTGCCCTCGTCCAGCACCTGCTGGTGCACGAAGTCGGGGATCGAGTTCATGGTCAGCCGGAAGGCCCGCAACGCGGCCGTGACCGTGATCTGGGGCACCTCGGGAAGCACGCCGTACAGGCGGCGGGCCCAGTCGGGCAGCGTGTAGTAGCACAGCGCGCCGAACGGGAAGTAGACCGGCTTGGCCGGGGACAGCAAGCGCATGCTCTCCGGCAGACGCGGCCAGAGCAGGAACCGCACGGCGGCGGCCGACTCGGGGATGACCCGCAGGACCGGCCGCATCCGGGCGAAGTAGTCGTTCATCTCGCCGACCGAGCCGGGCACGTCCTCCGGGTGGAGCCCGACGTACGCGGCGCTGTGCCGCTGCTCCGCGAGATACTGGTCGGCCTGCCGGTCGGTGATCGGGGCGCCCGCACGGCGGACGACCTCCAGGTAGGACATCACCTCCGCGCAGTGGACCCACAGCAGCAGCTCGGGCTCGTCCACCCGGTGGGTCCTGCCCGTGTCGGGGTCGCGGATGCGCAGGGTGCGGTGGATCGCGCGCACCCGCCTGCCGATCTCCTCGGCCTCCTCGGGGCTGCCGTAGGTCACGCGGCCCACGAAGTCCGCCGTACGGCGCAGCCGGCCGAAGGGGTCCTCCCGGAAGTTGGAGTTCTGCCACACGCCCCGCATCGCCAGCGGATGCAGGGCCTGCAGCATCAGGCCGCGCACGCCGCCCACCCACATGGTCCGGTCGACGTGGACCAGCCACGTCGCGGACTCCGGAGGCTGGGCGGTCAGGCCGCGTGCCGCGGGCATGGCGACCGGGTCATCCGTGCTGGTGCTGGAGCATCCGGCTCTCCGCCGCGTTCCAGAACCGGGTCAGGGCCGCCGCGGTGGTCTCGGGGGCCTCGACGGCCGGCGAGTGGAGCGCCCCGGGCACCACGACGCACTCCGCGTCGAGCCTGCGGGCCATCTCGGCCTGCAGCAGCGGCGGCCAGCCGTCGTCGTGCTCGCCGTACAGGACCAGGAGGTCGAGCCCGCACCCGGCCAGCTCCGCGCAGCGGTCGGCGGCGCCCAGGACCTCGTGCGCCATCGCCACGAGACCGGTGGGATGGTTGGCGAGCAGCCGCTTGCGCAGGAACGCGACGATGTCGTCCGGGACGCCCGCCGCCAGCGCCTCCGGCTCCATCCGGTTCGACCACATGTAGTCGAGGCCGTACTCGGGAAGCTCGGCCAGCATGACCCGCCCCATGCGCTCGCGCGGCCCGACGATGCCCGCGGGCCCCGAGCTCATGAGCGTGAGCGAGGCGAGCTTGGCGGCGCCGTTCAGCGCCGTCTCCCGGGCGACCAGCCCGCCGAAGGAGTGCCCCAGCAGGTGGACGGGCTCGCCCCGGCCGACCACCGCGGCGATCGCGTCGATGTCCGCGCCCAGGGCCGCGCACGAGTACGCCGCAGGATCGTCCGGGCCGGGCGTCTCGTACTGCCCCCGCATGTCGACCGCGATCACCCTGCGCCCGGCCTGCGCGAGCGTCTGCAGGACGGCGATGAAGTCCTCCTTCGACCCCGTGAAACCGGGGACGAGAAGGGCGGGCCAGCGCTCGGGGACACCGCTGGACGGAAGCGCTTCGAGGGCCGCGAACGAGCCCAGCGGCGTCTCGATCTGCTCACTGCTGACACCCGGAGGAAGGGTCAGGAACCGTGGCGTGCTCACGAGGCCTCCTCCACCTCACCCCGGATCCCGGGAACCGATGGGCCGGGCCGGCCCCACCTGGACCGTCTGCTGAAGGCTCGCTCACTCACGTGGCATCACGATACCCAGGGAAGATCCCAGCGACACTGCCGAAGCGACTACGCGGGTTTCGGACGGTCATTGCGCATGCCTCCTGTCCAGCTCATACCCACTGCGGGGCGAAGCGGCCCTCAAACAAAGAACGGGGGCAGGGAGAGCGCCGGTTGCCCGGTGCCCTCCCTGCCCCTGCGGTCGTGCTCATCGCCGAGCGGGCCTGTGCCGGCCCCTCACCCCGTACGGCGGGGCCGCGGCCGGGGCGGGCGGCGCCGCTGCTGGGCGCGCTCGCTCGCGGCGGACGGTGCGGGGTCGTCGTCATCGGTCGCGAGGTCGGGAGACTTGAACACGATCATGAACGGACTGGCCGGGATGATCCGCTCCGGCTCCGGCTTCGGGGCCGGCCGCTCGGCGGGCTCGCCGGCGACCTCGCTCACGGGCGCCTCCACGGCCGGCTCCTCCACCGGGAGTGCCTGGTCGGCGGTGTCGGCGGCACGGGTCCTGCGGCGCCGGGCCGGCCGCTCCTCCACCTGCTCCTCGGCCGCGGGCGCCGGGTCGGCGGCGCGGGTCCTACGACGGGTGGTCCTGCGGGTGGTGACCTCCGTCTCCGTCCCGTCGCCGGCCTCGGCGGTGTCCACCGGCTCGTCCACCGCCCCGTCCGCCGGGCCGTCCACCCCGCCGTCCAGCGGGCCGTCCTTGCCGGGCCGTACGGCGGTGACGTCGGCCAGCGCGCCGGTCACCGCCGCCGCGTTCGCGCCCCTGCGCCCACGACGTCCCGACGTGGCCTCGGCAGCGGTCTCCACGGTGCTCTCCGCAGTGACCCCGGCACCGAACTCGACACCGGGCTCGGCAGGGGTCTCCACGGGAGTCGTCGCCTCGGTCTCCGCGGGAACCCCGGCGTCGTGGAGGCGGCCCCCACGGGTCCGCCGCCGCTCGCGGGTGCGGGCGGGGCGCTCGCGGCGCTCTTCTGCGTTGTCGCGGGTGTTGTCGCGGGCGTTCTCGCGGGTGTTGTCGCGGGCGCTGTCGCGGCCGCTGTCTCGGGTGTCGCCGCGACGGGACTTGCCGCGGGAGCGGGTGCGCCCGGTCTCCCCGAGGTCCTCGATCTCCTCGGCCTCCAGGCCCGCCCGGGAGCGCTGAGCGCGCGGCAGCACGCCCTTGGTCCCCTCGGGGATGTCGAGGTCGGCGTACAGATGCGGGGAGCTCGAATAGGTCTCGACGGGCTCGGTGAAGTCCAGCGAGAGGGCGTTGTTGATGACCTTCCAGCGGGTCAGCTCGGTCCACTCGACGAAGGTCACCGCGACGCCCGTGCGGCCCGCCCGGCCGGTGCGGCCGATCCGGTGGACGTAGGCCTTCTCGTCCTGCGGGCAGTCGTAGTTGACGACGTGGGTGACGTCGTCGATGTCGATGCCCCGCGCCGCGACGTCGGTCGCCACCAGCACGTTGATCTTGCCGCTGCGGAACGCCCGCAGCGCCTGCTCGCGCTGGCCCTGGCCGAGGTCGCCGTGGACGGCCGCCACCGCGAAGCCCTTGTCCTTGAGCTGCTCGGCGACCATGTCACAGGCCCGCTTGGTCTCACAGAACACCATCGTGAGCCCGGCGCCCCTGCTCTGCAGCAGGCGGGCCAGGATCTCGATCTTGTCCATGCGGTGCGTGCGGTAGACGTGCTGCGTCGTCAGCGTGGTCGTCTCGGCCTCGGCCGTGCTGCTCTCCGCCCGGACCCGGGTCGGCTGGGTCAGGTAACGGCGGGCCAGGTTCACGATCTCGCCCGGCATGGTCGCCGAGAACAGCATGGTCTGCCGCTTCTCCGGCACCAGCTTGATGATCCGCTCGATGTCCGGAAGGAAGCCGAGATCCAGCATGCGGTCGGCCTCGTCGAGGACGAGCATGGTGATCTGGCCGAGGTCGAGGTGTTTCTGCTTGACCAGGTCGAGCAGCCGCCCCGGCGTTCCGACGATCACGTCGACGCCGTTCTTGAGCGCCTCGATCTGCGGCTCGTACGCGCGCCCGCCGTACACGGTGAGGATGCGCGAACCCAGCTTCCCGGCGGCGAGGACCAGGTCCTCGGTCACCTGGAGGGCCAGCTCGCGGGTCGGCACGAGGACCAGGCCGCGGGGCTTCTTGCGGTTCTTCCTCGGCTTGCCGACGAGCTGGAGCATGGCGACACCGAAGGCATAGGTCTTGCCGGTGCCGGTGCGCGCCTGTCCGATGACGTCCTGGCCGGCCAGCGCCAGCGGGAGCGCCATCTCCTGAATCGGGAATGGTGAAGTGATGCCCTCGGTCTCGAGCGCATCGGCGATCTCCGGGATGACTCCCAGGTCTCGGAACGTCGTTGTCAGCGTGGCCTGCCTCAATCAGTGCGAAGGCGGCCCTCCGGGACATCCGGCCGGCAGAGCCTCCCCGGTCCGGGTCCTCGCGGACAGTCGCGCCCTCGTCGTGAATCAGCGACCGCGGCATCCAGTGGTTCCTGGGGGTCCGGGGGTGGCCCCGGATCGACACAGGGATCGATACGGTGATCGACACCGTACTGATCCACACAGTGCGGTCGCACTTCCACGAAGCAGTCTACTCGATACCACAACACGGAACCGATTTCTGCGTCTTCTCGCTAAAAGCTCTTGCTGTGTCGCCCGGGAAACCGCGGGGAAGGCGGTGACGAACGCGGCGCCGGCGGCCGAGCCGCGGAGCCGTACGCTGCACCCATGAGTGATTCCTCTCCAGGGATTGTGGACCTGCTCGGTGTCCTCGCGTACGCCGAGCTCACCGCCTTCCTCCGGCTGGCCGAGGACGCCGCCCTGCTGGCTCCGACGCTGAACGACAGGGCCGCCCTCGGGGACGTGGCCGCGACCGAGTACGGGCACTTCCGGGTGCTGCGGGACCGGCTTGCCTCGCTCGGCGCCGATCCGGAGGAGGCCATGGCCCCCTTCGTGGAGGCGATCGACGCCTGGCACGCCCAGACCAGGCCGAAGGACTGGTACGAGGCGCTGATCAAGGCGTACGTCGGCGTGGGGATCGCGGGCGACTTCTACCGCGAGGCGGCGCGCAACACCACTCCCTCGATCAGCGCCCTGGTCGACGAGGTCCTGACCGACGAGAGCCGTGGAGAGTTCGCGGTGGAGCGGGTGCGCGCCGCGCTGGACGCCGACCCGCGGTTGTGCGGCCGCCTCGCGCTGTGGGCGCGCCGCATGGTCGGCGAGGCGCTGAGCCAGGGACAGCGGCTCGCCGCCGCCCGGCCGCAGCTCGCCGCCCTGCTGGTGGGCGAGGAGGGGGAGAACCTGGCGGAGGTCGGGCGGATGTTCGCCAGGCTGACCGAGGAGCACGGCAAGCGGATGGCCGCCCTCGGCCTCACACCCGGCCCGTGATCTTCACGGCTTCGGGCGCGGTCGTCGACGCGGCGCTTCGCGTCCTCGATCCTCGCTGACCTGGCCCGAATCCGGGAACGGCGGCGATCGGGAGGGCCGGGAGCCCGCACCGGGCAGCGGCCGGTCGGGCGTTCATGGGTCGCGCACGTGCCAAACGGATGTACGGTGCGAGCATGAGGGCCTCGCGCCGCTACGGCACTTCCTTGACGAGATGTGGGCCGAACACCTGGACTCCTCGTGCGGTGTTGCGGAGAGGAAGCGCGGGCTGTCCGACGATCAGCGGGAGGCGGGATCCCCATCACGCGGATCTGACCCGCCGTCCCCGCGGATGCGGCTACGGACGCAGCTGACCCCGCGCGGATCACGGCCGCCGGGACGGCGCGCGTCGTGAGCGCGCGCCGTCGGCCGGCCGGTGGCGACGGCGGAGGCGCGCTAGAGCGTCCCGCCGAAGCCGACGGGGCGCGACTCGTCCTCGCCGATCTCGACGAAGCCGAGCGAGGCCACGGGGACGACCACTCGGCGGCCGCTGGTGTCGGTGAGTGAGAAGACGCCCTTCTCGGAGGCGAGCGCCTTGCGGAGTTCCTCCTCGATCTCCTCGGCCGAGAGGTCGGTCTCCACCACGAGCTCACGGTGCACCGACTGCACGCCGATCTTTATTTCCATCGGGCTCCCCTTTCGCGAGGGCTGTTCCCTACCCATCGTCGTCGCCTCAGGGAGCGGCCGGTCCTGTGATCGCGTGAAGCGAACAGGATTCCGGTCAGCCGGTGCGCGGGAAACCGCTGATCCCGCGCCAGGCAAGGCGCGCCATCAGCTGGGTCGCCGCCTCCTTGGGGATCGAGCCGTGGCTGCTCAGCCAGTAGCGCGCGCTCACCTCGGCCATGCCGACCAGGCCCACGCCGAGCAGGTGCGCCTCGTCGCTGGAGCAGCCGGTGTCCTCCTGGATCACCCGGCTGATCGCCTCGGCGCTCTCGTGCAGCGAACGCTCCATCCGCTGCCGTACGGGCGCGACGTTGCGCAGGTCGGATTCGAAGACAAGCCGGAACGCCTCGCCCTGGCTGGAGACGAAGTCGAAGAAGGCGCCGATGGCGGCCTGCACGCGCTGCTTGTTGTCGGTGGTGGACTCGAGCGCCTGCCTGCACCGGCTCACCATGTCGTCGACGTGCAGATCGAGCAGCGCGAGGTACAGCTCCAGCTTGCCCGGGAAGTGCTGGTAGAGCACCGGCTTGCTCACACCGGCCCGCTCGGCGATCTCGTCCATCGCCGCCGCGTGGTAGCCGTTCTCCACGAACACTTCCTGTGCCGCGCTCAGCAACTGGCGGCGGCGGGCCATCCGGGGTAGCCGGGTGCCCCGGGGCTTGGCGTCCGGGGTAGCGGTCACGGCAGTCTCCTTGCAAGATGCGCATCGGGGGCTCCCGCCCCGCGGCCTCATCCTACGTGTCGGTAATCCGGGTCAGCGATAGTCGTCGTCGTCGAGGTCGACCGTTCGCTCCTGCTCGGCCACGTCGGCCGGATCGGCCTCGAACGGAACGCGCTCGGGCCAGCGCCTGTCGTCGGCGACCTTGACGAGCTGGTGCTGCTCGACCGCGTCGGCCTCCGGCGCCTCGATCGAGATCTCCTCGACCACCTCGTCGAGGGGGTCCATCTCGGGCATCTGCTTGTCCTTCCGTTCGAAGGTCGGCTGCGACAGGTCCAACACTACGGCCAGGGCGGCGGCGGAACTAAGCGGCAGGCCTAAGCGGTGAGGGGTGCGAACAGGTCGCCGTGTTTCTCCACGCGCTCCAGCACCTCAGGCGCGGTGAAGACCAGCCGGTCGGGGCTGTCGCAGGCCTCGACCTCCTCCCACAGCAGGGGAGTGGACGCGGTCGGCCGCCCGGCGGCGCGCAGCGAGTAGGGCGCGACCGTCGTCTTGGCCGGGTTGTTCTGGCTCCAGTCGATGAAGACCTTGCCCGGCCGCTCCTTCTTCGCCATCACGCTCGTCACGAACGGATGCTCGGTCTGCATCCGCCGGGCGAGCGCCTTGGCGTAGTCGGAGGTGCCCGGGCCCCGGTCCCAGGGGACGTAGATCTGCATGCCCTTCTGGCCGCTGGTCTTGGGGTGGCTGTCCAGGCCGTCGTCGGCCAGGGCCTGCCGCAGCAGGACGGCGACCCGGCAGCAGTCGACGATCGTGGCGGGGGCGCCGGGGTCGAGGTCGAAGACGAGGGTGTCGGGCGGCTGCGGCTCGCCGTCCTTGGCGACCCGCCACATCGGCACGTGGATCTCCAGGGCGGCCAGGTTGGCGTAGTAGACCAGGGTCGGGAGGTCCTCCACGACCGCGAAGTCGATCTCCTCGCGGTTCTTGGTGCTGCCCGGCGCGGGCAGGGTCACCGTACGGACCCAGTCGGGAGTGTGCTCGGGGACGTTCTTCTCGAAGAAGAACTGGCCGTCGATGCCGTTCGGGTAGCGCTTGACCGTGAGCGGGCGCCCCTTCAGGTGCGGCACCAGGACCGGTGCGATCCGGGTGTAGTAGTCGATCACCTCGGCCTTGCTGAACGCGGCGTCGGGATAGAGGACCTTGTCCAGATTGGTCAGGACAAGCAGGCGGCCCTCCACCTTCACCCGCACCTTCTCCGTCATCGCTGCTCCTCCCGCCGCACCTCCGCGGGGATCTTGTCGGCGCGCGCGCCCCGCCACACGGGGTTGCGCAGCCGCCCGTCGCGCGTCCACATCGTGAACGCCACCTCGCCCACCACCTCGGGCCTGACCCATCGGGCGTTCCGGGAGATCTCTCTCGGAAGCCCGTCAGAGAAGGGGCTCTGCCCGATCTCGAGCGGCTCAATCAGGCGGAGGATGTCGCCGAGCATCGCGTCGGTGAATCCGGTGCCCACGTGGCCGACGAAGAGGAACCCGGCCGGCGACGTCCCGGCGTACATGCCGAGCAGGAGCGAGCCGACGCCGCCCGCGCGGCGGCCCTTGCCCGGCCGCCAGCCGCCGACGACCACCTCGGCGGTGCGCAGGTTCTTGATCTTTATCCACCACTCCGCCCTGCGCCCCGGCCGGTAGGGCGAGTCGAGCCGCTTGGCGACCACGCCCTCCAGCCCCTGCCGCCTGGTGGCCTCCAGCACCGCCGGTTCGCAGGGGAGGTACGGCGGCGCGCCCAGGCCGAGCGAGTCGAGCAGCGCCCGCCGGTCCAGGTAGGGCAGGTCGAGCAGCGTGTGCCCGTCGAGATGGAGCAGGTCGAAGGGCAGGTAGGAGACCGGCAGCCGGCCGAGCAGGTGGGCGCCGCCGGGATCGGTGACGTGCATGCGTCGTTGCAGCCGGGCGAAGCTGGGCCGGCCCTCGGGGTCGAAGGCCACCACCTCGCCGTCGACGACCGCCCTGCGCCCGGCCAGCGGGGCCATGGCGGCGGAGACCTCGGGATATCGGGAGGTGAAGTCGGCACCGTGCCGCCCGGTGACCCGCACGCCGCCGTCGACGTACGCGAGCGCGCGGATGCCGTCCCACTTCACCTCCAGCGCGTACGCCTCGGGGTCGGAGGGGATTTCTCCTGCAATGGCAAGCATCGGCTCGATCGGATACGGCACCGCCATAGTGGGTACCTGCCCATGAGGTAACTCCCTTGAATCCACCATAGCGTTGTTCGAACACAGAGACGAGAATGTGGCTATGCGCAGCATCTGGAAAGGCGCGATCTCGTTCGGTCTTGTCACCATCCCGGTGAAGCTCTACTCGGCGACCGAGCAGAAGGACGTCGCGTTCCACCAGGTGCACCGGGAGGACGGCGGCAGGATCAAATACAAGAGGATCTGCTCGGTCGACGGCGAAGAGGTGCCCTACTCCGACATCGCCAAGGGGTACGAGCTGGCGACCGGCGAGATGGTCGTGCTGACCGACGAGGACTTCGCCGACCTGCCGTTGACCACTTCCCGCAGGATCGACGTGCTGCAGTTCACCCCCGCGGACCAGATCGACCCCATCTACTTCGCCAAGTCCTACTACCTGGAGCCGGACGGGCAGGGTGCCAAGCCGTACGTGCTGCTGCGGGACGCCTTGGAGCGGTCGGGGCAGGTGGCGGTCGTGAAGGTCGCCCTGCGGCAGCGCGAGTCGCTGGCCGCGCTCCGCGTCCGCGACGGCGTCTTCGTGCTGGAGACGATGCTCTGGCCGGACGAGATCCGCGAGGCCGACTTCGGGTTCCTGGAGGAGGACGTCGACGTGCGGCCCCAGGAACTGAAGATGGCCGAGTCCCTGATCGAGACGATGGTGGCGGACTTCGATCCCACGGAGTACAAGGACGCCTACCGCGAGGCGCTGCAGGAGGTCATCGAGGCCAAGGTGGCGGGCAAGGAGGTCGTCGCGCCCGAGGCCCCGGCCGAGGCCGGGCCGGCCGTCGACCTCATGGCCGCGCTGCGGGCCAGCGTCGAGGCGGCCAAACGGGAGCGCCAGGGCGCCCCTGCGGCCAAGTCGCCCGGCAGGGCCGCCAAGGCCAAGGCCGCCGCCTCCGGCACCGCCGCGAGGAAGGCCGCGTCGGACGGCGCGGACGAGGAGGAGAAGACGCCGAAGAAGCGGAAGACCCGCCGCTCCGCCTGAGCTTTTTCGGAGGAGCCCCGGCGGACTTTCCGCCGGGGCTTTCTTCACGGTACGGAAGTGGGCGATCCGTACAGGGCCGCAGGCTCTCGGCCGCCCGTTCACCGCCGCCCGATCGCCACGAAGGTGGCGGAGGCGTGATCAGGGCGGGCCCGGACACCGCGGCCTCACGCCGACGGCCCCATACGAGTGGGTGTCACCCGTCAGTGTCAGTCGTCGTCGTCGCCGTCGATCTCGACGACGGCGTCACCGGATGCGAAGGCCGCGTTGTTCCGAGTGACCTTCTTCTCCTTCTTGAACTTGAAGAAGCGGAAGTCGTTACGGTTGACGGCCGTGTTACGGCAGCCGCGTCCGCGACGCCCGCAGTGGTCCCAGCCGTGGCCCCAGTTGCTGCTGATGGTCGGGGTGCCAGGGGTGGCTGCGTGAGCCGTGGTGGCGCTCAGGGCGAGCGCGCCGCCGGCCATTACCGTGCTGACCGCCAGACCGGTGATGACGTTCCGGAATTTGGGCATTGAGGTCCTCCTCGAAGGATGGAGTGCCCGAGTGCGACATTCCCGATGACTGCCGGAAATGTCCAGGTGATGTCCGGTATGTCCGGTCATCGCCCGTGGCGTCTTAATTGCCGATGGAGCCTGCCGGCAAACTGGGCCGGAGGGAATTTGGGCCCGCGTTGTGGTGCGACGCGCCGGGTTAGGCGACCGCTGACCTGATCGACGTTCATGCCTGACGTGTCCGTGCGGCATGCGGGGTACGGCGGGCTCTGCTTCCCCGTCGTGATGTTCGTCAATCCCCCGTTCTCGTTCGCTTCGGCCCACGGGAGCCGGTCGCCCGGGACGGCGCGTGAGGTGGTGGCGGGGCGGGATCGGAGGCCGGAAAAGGTCAGGGCTCCGGCGAGGATCTCGCCGGAGCCCTTGTGTCATGCCATCCGGTGGAAGGCGTTCTCAGGCTTCCCGTCGCTCGGCGCAAGGTCGCACTGAAAACGCCTGGTTGCACTCACCCGGTGCCGTCGTCCCCGGCCCGTGGCGGAGTGGAACTCGCGGGGCGGTCCCGCCTCACTGGCTCACGTCACCCGACCGGACGGCGCGGTGTCGCACGAGGCGTCACGCCTCGCGGATCAGTTGTTGTTGTTCTTGTTCTCGTTCTTGTTGTTGTGCTCGCGGTCGTTGCGGTTCCACCAGTCGTTGTTGTTGTGGTCCCACCAGTTCTGGTCGGCCCACCAGTTGTTGTTGAGCCAGTTGAAGGCGCGGTCGTCCTTCTCCTGGAAACCGAAGGCGACGTCCTTGGCGACGAGGCCGAAGGCGTCGTGCTCAGCCTTGTCGTCCTTGTAGAGGTTCTGGCCCCACCAGTTGTTGGTGTCCCACCAGTTGTTCTGGTTGCGGTCGTTGACGTTGTGGTTGCGGTCGTTGCGCTCCCGGTTGTTGTTGGGGAAGAACGCCTGCGGGTTGTTCTCCCCCTTCTTGTTGTCCTGGGCGATGCCGCCCGTGCTGTCGTCGACGCCGTTGGCCGCGCCGTCCTTGACGATGGGGCGGTCCTCCTTGACCCAGAAGGGGTTGTCGTCGGCACTGGCGGCCGTGGCGCCCATGGCGACGGCCCCGCCGACGACCGCGGTGCTGAGCGCGAGCCCTGCGAAGATCTTCTTGAGGTTGGGCATTATGATTCCTCCCTGACAGGATTCGATTTCGAATTGCCCTGCGTCTGCCGGCATTTCCCGTCCGCCTGCTGTGGGCGGGAATTCCTTCGTGGCTCTAATTGAGCCTTGCTTCCGACGCTAGTTGTGATTTCCTGCCAGGCGGCCCGACAAACTGACGTCTGCTGCTTTTAGTTAATGATTAGCTGCGTATAGGATTGATTCGATGGATAATGCGCCTTATGTAGGGATAGGTACGATTTGCCCCTCTGGCGTGGCCGCGCTCTGACTTCCGGCGAGTGGGGGTGCCGGCTTGCCCGCATTGCGATGCGGTGGGCTGGTGTGGGGAGTAGGACGGTGCCCGTACGTCATCCCATCCGGGTCGGACGAGGTCGGGGAGCGGCCGCGAATCGTGGGCCCGAGAAAAGGCCGCGGAGGGAAGTGAGCGGCGGCGATGACCGCAGTCGGGGAAAAGGGCAGGGCTCCGGCGGAACCTTCCCGCCGGAGCCCTTGGTTGTCACTGTAGGAGGATTGACGGCCGTTCCCCTTTCAGGCCGCCGTCGCTCGGTGAGCGAGCGGCCGGCCGGTCGGGGAACGTGTCTCTGCACTCAACGGCGCCAGTCCGTGTGCCGGGGCCGGAGACCTCGTGGGAGGTCCTCCAGGTCCGTCACCTTCTCGGAGCGGCGCGATCGTCTCGCAGGAGCCGCTGGACCTGCCTTCTCAGTTCACGCGGTCGTTGTTGTTGTGGTTCCACCAGTTGTCGTCGTTGCAGTTCCACCAGTTGTTGTTGTTCCACCAGTTGTTGTTGAACCAGGTGTTGTCCTTGTTCGTCTTGTCCTGGAAGCCGATCGCGACGTCCTTGGCGACGAGCCCGAAGCCGGAGAAGTCGTCCCGCTTGTCGGAGAACGCCCCCTGGTTCCAGAAGTTCTGGTTGTTCCACCAGCAGTTGTCGTTGTTCTGGTTGAAGTTCTGGTTGCGGTCGTTCCGATCGAAGTTGTTGTTGTTGTTCGGGTTGGAGAAGACAGGGAAGACGTTCTCCCGATCACCGCGCTCGCCGAAGCCCTTGTTGCCCTGGGCGATGCCGCCCGTGCTGTCGTCGACGCC
Source organism: Microbispora sp. NPDC046973 (assembly GCF_040644495.1). Classification (NCBI taxonomy): domain Bacteria; kingdom Bacillati; phylum Actinomycetota; class Actinomycetes; order Streptosporangiales; family Streptosporangiaceae; genus Microbispora; species Microbispora sp. NPDC046973. The sequence continues at coordinate 260,541 of NZ_JBEYWQ010000007.1, forward strand.
GTTGGCCAGGCCGTCCCGGACGATGGGACGGTCGACATCGCCGGTCCTGGTCGCGGCGCCGGCGGCACCGGCGCCCAGAGCGGCCACGCCGCCGATGGCGGCGGTGCTGAGCGCGAGACCAGCGATGATCTTGTGGAGCTTGGACATGCGTGTCCCCCTTGACAGGATTCAGTATCCCTGAATTTGTTTAGGGCATTTCTGAGAGAAATGTCCTTCGGGCTCTTAATTGAGCCCTAACTTCCTGTGCTGTCATGATTTCCAGCGCGCTGGCCCGACAAACGGCCATCTAGGCCTTTTGATCACTAGTTAGAGTCTTATGAACTGACTTAGAGGTATTAAGAGAGAAATGTCTTGATTGACCGATTTCTGACGGGGGCGTTCACGCGTGCCGTTCACGCGTCGGAGTTCGGCCGTGAGACGGAAACGGAGGCGACGGCCTGAGCCCTACGACGCTGTGAGCGTCGTCCGCCTTTGCCGTTGCGGCGTGGCCGCGGCCGATCGGGCCGGGCCGGGAAGGGCGCCCTGGCGGGCCCGCTGCTGTCTCCGGCCTGGGCCGTGAGCAGTCGCTCGGGGCTCCGGGCCGACTGGTGGAGGCCGAGCGCCGGATCCCCCTGCCGGAGCGTGTAGGGGCGGCTCGCGTTCCCGTGGGAGACCTCTTGTATGGGGAAAAAGTCAGGGCTCCGGCGAGAGTCTCGCCGGAGCCCTTGTCTCTGCTGGATCGAACGGCCGTTCCCGGAGCGTGGAGCTCACGGAGCTTCGGATGCCACGGGAACGTGACTGCGCCTCAGGGCGCCGTTCTCCTGTCGAGGCGGTGGAGGACGGTGTGGCCGGCCGGTTCCGTCATCCCTTCACCTGCAGGATTTCGAGCGGCGCGGTCGTCTCGCGGGCGTTGCCCGCCCCGCCATTCTCAGTTGCAGAAGTTGTCGTTGTTGTTGTTGCACCAGTTGTTGTTCTGGTTGTTGTTCCACCAGCAGTTGTTGTTGAACCAGCCGTTGTTGAAGAAGTTGCTCTCGCGGTTCGTCTTGTCGCTGAAGGCGATCGTGGCGCAGGGGCCGACGATGGCGAAGTTGGAGTCGCTGTCGAGGTTGTCGCAGAACGCGCTCTGGTTCCAGAAGCTCTGGTTGTTCCAGAAGTTGTTGTTCTGGTTGTTGTTGCACCAGTTGTTGTTGTTGCAATTGTTGTTGTTGAACGGCTGGCAGTTGTTGTTGTTGTTACAGTTGAAAGGAACGAAGTTGTTGTTGTTGCAGGGCATGCCGCCGAGACCGAAGAAGCCGTCTCCACAGCTGGCGCTCGCGGCTGTGGCGCCCATGGCGATCGCGCCACCGGCGATCGCGGTGCCGAGTGCGAGTCCGGCGAGAACGTTCTTGAACTTGGGCATTGCTGTCCCCCTTGAAAGGATTGGAATTCCCCGCATCCTCCGATATTTCTCACTGGAGATTCGAGAGAAATATCTCTATGGCCCCCGCGGGCCGGGTTCCTGCGATACGTTGATGTCCGACGCACGAGCCCGACAAACGCACTCCTGTGGCTTTTGATCAGCTATTAGGGCTTTATGGCGGGACTTAGAATAATAAAGGGCGACTTGTCCCAGAATGTCCGATTTTCGTGCTGGGCCGGCGATGGCGGGCGGACGGCGTGCCGAGGCGAGGTGAACGCCGGACGCGTGAGGCGTTCCCGGCGGAGTCAGGGAGCCAGCGAGCCCGGGGAAACGGGGATACGGGGAAATCCGGAAAGCGGGGGAACGGGCCGGGCGCGGCTCGTGGAGCACGCCATGCAGTCGCGCGTACGAGGGCGTGCGGTCGCGCGGGAGGCAGGCGGAAGGCGGGGCGGCGGTGGAAGGCGGGGCGGAAAGGCGAGAAGACAGGGCGGGAACGAGGGCCGGGGGCGGGCCGATGCGGGGAGCGCCGTGCCGATCGGAGGGGGTCGCGACGGTGACGGGCCTCGGGCCCGCTGGGGAACGTGCCTGAAGCCGCGCGGACCTCGCGCGGCCGGACCGGGGCGAGCGGCGGGGGACAGGGGATTGCGGGCAGCGAGGAGCGCCCGTGCCCCCGGAGGCCCGTGGACACTGTCCACGGGCGCGGTGAGCACGGGCGCCCTTCAACCGATCCCCGAGCCCGCGGCCCGGGTTTTACCGCAGCCGGTCATCCGGCGACACGGTGGGTCCTGTGTCAGGGCCTCGGCGTCTCGTTCGAAGGCTCGTGGCCCTTCTTCCTCTCCTCTTCCTTCTTGACGTCGGCGTCCACGTCGACGTCGACATCCTTCGTCTTGGCCTGCGGGTTGACCTGCGTGGCCGTGTTCGTGCGCGGGTCGGCCTGCGAGGACTGGTCCTGCCAGGGCCGGTTGTGCATCTGGTTCCAGTCGGTGGTGTTCGTCGTCGGGAACGTGGAGTTCTGCGACCACTGGGCGTTCCACGGAACCGCGGCGGAGCCGTTCGACGACTTCTGGAACGGCGTCAGAACGAGCGTGAAGTCACGCAGCAGGAACTGGCTCTGGTTCTCCGACTGACGAGCGTGCTGCCACTCGTGGTTCTTGTTCTTGTTCTTGTTCTTGTTCTTGTTACGGCCCTTCTGCCCCTGGGCCTGCCGGTTGGTGTTGTAGTTGCGGTTGTAGCTCGGCCGGACGTAGCGGACACCGCCGGACGGAGCGGGAACGTACCCGCCCATGACGGTCGCTGCGCTTGCCGTGCCGGCGGTGGCGCCACCGAGCGCGATGGCCGCGCCGCTCAGCGCGGTGCCGAGGGCGAGAAGCCCGGCGATGTTCTTCAACGCGGACATTTGGGTGTTTCTCCTCTGAATATTGCGACCCCGGCCCGGTCCGGTGAGGGACCAGGGCGGGTGTAGTGGGTTCGGCGCCGTCGTGTGTGACGCGGCGCGATGCGTTCGCCTGGCACCGGCGGTCCTCTCCTCGAACACGCCGCCGGCGCTCTGCTTTCTCAACTGCTCGTTCGACCGCGGACGGAGCGGCGGACACGGGCGGCGCCGGCGCGTGTCTCACGGTCATCCGGTCGCCGCCCGTCCCGCCGGGCGGTGTCCGCCGATCCGTCACTCGCGGTGTGTCTTCCGTTGCTCGAAGATCGCGGCTCAGGTGAGACCGCGGGTCACGAGTACGGGTGGCCGTCGGCTGCCGCGTCACCCGCCGTGGCCGGGACGTTCACCGAGGCCGCTCGTGCGGATCCCGTCAGGGCGCGATCACCGGCTCGTCGCGGTCGTAGCCACGGTCGTAGCCACGGTCGTAGCCCTTCTTCTTCTCCTTCTCCACGTCCACGTCGATGTCCGCGTCGATGTCCTTCTTCTTCACGCGCGGGTTGACCTCGGTGGCCGTGTTCGTCTTCGGCTGGGCCTGGGCGTCCTGGCCCTGGCGCGGGTTGTTGAACTGGTCGCTGAAGTTGTTCGAGCGGGTCGTCGGAACCGACTGCGAGTTCCCGTACTGCCAGTTGTACGGAAGCGCCCGCGCGTCGGTGTCCGTCTTCTGGAACGGCGTGAGGACGAGCGTGAAGTCACGCAGCAGGAACTGGTTCTGGGCCTGGTTCTGCCGCTCGTGCTGCCACTGCTTCGTCTTGTTCTTGTTCTTGTTCTTGTTGCCGTTCAGAGCCTTGTTCTTCTGGCGCTGCGCGTTCCGGTTGCGGTTGTAGTTCGCGTAGGGGTAGTAGCCACCGCCGCCCACGTAGCCGCCCATGACGGTCGCGGCGTTCGCGCTGGTGGCGGCGACAGCGGTACCCAGGGTCACGGCGCCGCCGGTGAGCGCGGCGCTGATCGCGAGGATCCCGACCAGGTTGTTGAACTTGGGCATTTCATGTCCTCCTTGAAGGATTGTTGCCCCGACACTCCGGCGTTTTCCAAGTCGTTCGGAAAATGCCCTTACTGATGACCCTTGGTGGATCATCCCTGCATTGTCTTGTTTTCCTCACCGTCCGAGCGACAAACGGCGGTCGGCGGCTTTTGCCATTCACTTATCGCTTTATTGGCATCGTTGACACCGATAGGATCGCTTTGGTCCGAATTGCGATTCGTATCCGCATTTCGAAATGTCCGAATGAGGGCGATATTGCCCCTATGTCGCGCTCGCTGATCGGGGCGAACCCGGATGATCGATCCCGCGTCCCCCGGGTAGCGGGAGTGCCGCCCGAGGTGGCGTACGGGCGGGGTTATGGTCGAGAAACGCGAGGCGAACAGGGGAGGACGCGTGGGTGTCGAGCCGATTCCGCAGTGGCCCGGCCGGCTCATCGACGTGGGGGACGCGCGCATCCACGTGCGGACGACCCCGGAGGGGCCGCCCGAGACCGCTGTCTACGTGCACGGTCTGGCGGGTTCGGCGACCAACTGGACCGACCTGATGGGCGAGCTCGCCGACGTGGTGCGGGGGGTCGCGGTCGACCTGCCGGGGGCCGGGCACTCCCCGGAGCCCGCGGACGGCGACTATTCGGTCCCCGCCCACGCCAGGGCGCTGGTCCGGGTCGTCGAGAGTCTGGGGGAGGGGCCGGTCCACCTCTTCGGCAACTCGATGGGCGGCGCGGTCTCGGTGCGGGTCGCGGCCACGCGCCCCGACCTCGTCAGGTCGCTGACGCTGGTCTCGCCGGCGCTGCCCGACCTGCTGCCGAGGTACGGCCCGGCCAGGGTCGCCATGTCGGCCGCCCCGCGCCTGGGAGAGCTGGCCGTCCGCTGGCTCAGCGCGCTGCCGCCGGAGCGGCGCGTCCAGGCGACGCTCAGCATGTGCTACGCCGACGCCGGGCGGGTCCATCCGGAGCGGCTGCGCGAGGCGATAGAGGAGCTGTGCCGCCGCGACGGCCTGCCGCACGCGGGGGCGGCCATGGTCGGCTGCGCCCGCGCGATCGTGCGCGAATACTTCCGCCTGGGCCCCGACAACCTCTGGCGGCAGGCCGAGCGGGTCACCGCGCCCACCCTCGTCGTGTACGGCCTGCGCGACCGGCTGGTCCACGCCCGCATGGCGCACCGGGCCGGACGGGTCTTCCGCGACGTGCGCCTGGTCACACTTCCGCACGCCGGTCACGTGGCGCAGATGGAGTATCCCGAGCTCGTGGCCCGCGAGGCGCGCCGCCTGCTCGCCTACACGAGGACGCCCCTGCGCCGAACAGCGTGATTGGGGAATGCGGGGCCACCCCGGTTAAGTTGTGAGAAGAGCTTGTGATGGGCCCATGGAGCCGAGCGCGACCATTGGCACGCAAACGGGACACGGAGAGCAGGAGTGGAACTGTGTCGTTGCCACCGCTGGTAGAGCCGGCAGCAGAGCTGACGGTTGACGAGGTGCGCCGCTACTCGCGCCATCTGATCATCCCCGACGTCGGCATGGCGGGTCAGAAGCGCCTCAAGAACGCCAAGGTCCTGTGTGTGGGCGCGGGCGGCCTGGGCTCTCCCGCGCTGCTGTACCTGGCCGCGGCCGGGGTCGGGACGCTCGGCATCGTCGACTTCGACGTCGTGGACGAGTCGAACCTCCAGCGCCAGGTGATCCACGGGCAGTCCGACGTGGGCCGTCTCAAGGCCGAGTCGGCCGCCGCGAGCGTGCGCGAGATCAACCCGCTGGTCAACGTCATCATCCACAACGTCGCTCTCACGACCGACAACGTGATGGACATCTTCTCCGGCTACGACCTCATCGTGGACGGCACGGACAACTTCGCCACCCGCTACATGGTCAACGACGCGGCCGTGCTCCTCGGCAAGCCGTACGTGTGGGGGTCCATCTACAGGTTCGACGGGCAGGCCAGCGTCTTCTGGGCCGAGCACGGCCCGTGCTATCGCTGCCTCTACCCCGAGCCCCCGCCGCCGGGCATGGTCCCGAGCTGCGCCGAGGGCGGCGTGCTCGGCGTGCTGTGCGCGTCGATCGGCTCCGTCCAGGTGAACGAGGCCATCAAGGTCATCACCGGCATCGGCGAGCCGCTCGTCGGCCGCCTGATGATCTACGACGCCCTCGAGATGAAGTACCGCGACGTCAAGGTCCGCAAGGACCCCGAGTGCCCGCTGTGCGGCAAGAACCCCTCGATCACCGAGCTGATCGACTACGAGGCGTTCTGCGGCACGATCTCCGACGAGGCGCAGCAGGCCGCCGCCGGCAGCACGATCACCGCGGCCGAGCTCGAGGCGATGCGCGAGCGGGGCGAGGACATCATGATCATCGACGTCCGCGAGCCGAACGAGTACGAGATCGTCAACATCCCCGGCGCCGTGCTGATCCCCAAGGGCGAGTTCCTCAACGGCTCGGCCCTGGAGAAGCTGCCGCAGGACAAGAAGATCGTGCTGCACTGCAAGTCGGGCGCCCGCTCGGCCGAGGTGCTCGCGGTCCTGAAGAGCGCCGGCTTCTCCGACGCCGTCCACGTGGGCGGCGGCGTGCTGAGCTGGATCAAGACGGTCGACCCCAGCCTGCCGACCTACTGATTCGCGACGACACGACGACGGCCGCCGCCTCCACGCGAGGCGGCGGCCGTCGCCGTCCACGCGCTAGACGTCTCTGTCCGGCACCACGCTGAGGCCGCTGGGTGCGACGATGCGCTGCAGGGTCTCGACGTAGGCGGCGAACGCCGCCCGTCCCTCGTCCGTGAGCTTGAACCACGTCTTGGGCCGCTTGCCCACGTATCCCTTGCGTACGGCGACGTATCCGGCGCTCTCCAGCGCGCCGCCGTGCTTGGACAGGACGGAGTCGCTGACGCCGACGGTGTCGCGGACGAACCCGAACTCCGCCTCCTCGGCCGCCGCGAGCAGCGAGACGATCTGCAGCCGCGTCGGCGCGTGGATGACCGGATCGAGTTCCATCAACGGTCCTCTTCGAACCTGCGGGCCGTCCGGCGCGCGATGGCGCGGGAGATCGGCCGGCTGCCCAGGGCGAAGTACAGAGTCAGCGCGACGCCGCCACACGCCATGCCATACGGCACGTGCGCCGCGGCGAGGGGGAACGACACCGCGTAGTTCAGCAGGATGCCGCCGAAGAGCCAGGGCAGGTAGAGGACCGAGAAGTCGCGCCGGATCGTGCGGTCGCTGACGCTCATCGGCCGTGTCTTCGCGTAGACGGCGCCCAGGACGGCCATCGCCGCGCAGAGCAGGAGCACACCTAGGACGATCATCGGGACCGGCAGCCGGCCGGGCTCGACGACGGCCAGGATTCCGGTGATCAGCAGCCCCACGGTGGTGACCCACCAGGTGGACAGCCATGGTTGCGCCCGCATCGCCTTTGCCTGGGTCTGCCGGATCGTCGCCAGGCTCCGCGCCGCTTCCTCGGGGTTCATCGGGCTCCTCCCTATGCGTTTTCCAACTCGGAAAGTACTTTTCGCTTTCCAAAGCGTCAAGTACTTTCCAGGACATTTGTGGGGATGGCGGTCGGTAGGTCGCGTTAAGGTCACTGGAGGAGGGAGGCCGCGACGGGAACGGAGGCGCAGTGGGCGAGACGCGGACCTGGCCGGCCGTGGCCGTGGCCTCCGCGATCACCCTCGTCTGCGCGATCGTCGGCGGGATCGCGGCCAGCGCCGCCGTCGCCGAGCTGACCAGAGGACCGAGCGCGGCGGAGCTGCGCGAGGCGCAGGCGGCCGAGACGGCGCTGCGGTGGGAGCGCTGGCCGGCCGGCCGGATCTTCCCCGCCACCCTGACCTACACGAGCGAGCAGGGCGGGCCCGAGATGGCGCGGCGGGTGGGCATCTCCTCGCGCACCGACTGCCGCGGGGCCGTCGACGCGGCTATCGCCGGCCAGATGACGGCGGCCGGCTGCCGGGCGATCCTGCGGGCCACCTACCTCGACGCCCTGCAGGGCATCGTGGTGACGATCGGCGTGGCGGCCTTCCCCGACGAGCTCAGGGCGCGTTCGGCCATCCCCATCTTCCCCGGCGACGGGTCGGCCGCCCCCGGGCTGCGCGCCCTCGCGTTCCCCGGCACCGTGACCGACCGCTTCACCGCGAGCGGGCGCCAGTCGCTGATCCTGCGTACGGCCGGGCCCTACCTCGTGATGACGACGGCGGGCCAGGTCGACGGGCGTCCGGCCCGTGCGCTCGGGGAGCAGCGGGAGACCATCTTCTCCTTCACCGAGGACCTGGCCGAGAAGGTCGGCGCGATCCTCACCGCCCCGGCGTCCCCGGACTGCACGGCCAAGGAGTGGCGGTGCTGACCGCGCTGCGCCGCAGGGTTCTCGCGGCGTCCGCCGCCGCGCTCGTCCTGTCGGGTGGCGCGTTCCTCGTCCCCGGCCCGGCCAGGGCCGACGATGTACGGCTCAGCCAGCAGGACGTGCTGCGCACGCTCGACGTCGACGACGCCTGGCGGCTGACGCGAGGCAGGGGCGTGACCGTCGCGGTCCTGGACTCGGGCGTCGACCCCGATCACCGCGACCTCGCCGGATCGGTCGTCACCGGGAAGGACTACACGGCCGGGGCCAACCCGCGCGGGGTGCAGCCGGTGCGCCTGCACGGCACGTACATGGCCTCGCTCATCGCCGGGCACGGGCACGGTCCCGGCGGCGCCGACGGCATCATCGGCATCGCGCCGGAGGCCAGGGTGCTGTCCGTACGGGTGATCCTCGAGGACGAGGAGCCCGGGTTCCGCACGTTCAACTCCGACGCGCGGTACGAGGCCGTGGTCGCCAAGGGCATCCGCTACGCCGTGGACCACGGCGCCGAGGTCATCAACCTGTCGCTGTCGAAGGACATGCCGACGAGGGACGAGCGTACGGCGATCAGGTACGCGATCTCCAGAGGCGTCGTCCTCGTCGCCGCGGCGGGCAACGAGGGCGCGGGCAAGCGGACCGCGCCGTACTCCTACCCGGCGGCGATCCCCGGCGTGATCTCGGTGGCGGCCGTCACGTCGACGCTGAGGCGGGCCTCCTTCTCCAACCGCAACTCCTCGGTGATGGTGGCCGCGCCGGGCGTCGACGTCCTCGGTGCCGGTCCCGGCGACGAGTACTGGGTCGGCAGGGGGACCTCCCAGGCGACCGCGCTCGTCTCCGGCGTCGCCGCGCTGATCAAGTCGCGTTATCCCCGCATGTCGCCCGCCCTCGTCGCGCAGGCGCTCGCGTCGTCGCCGGCCAGGAAGGGGCCGTACAACACCGGCACCGGGTTCGGGGTGGTCAACGCCTACCGGGCGCTGAGCGTCGCGGCGACCCTCGCCCGCCACCACGCCACGGCGTCGGGCGCGGGTGTGCAGAGCCCCTCGCGTGCCGTCCGATCGACGGCCAAGGACCATGACCCGATCGTGGTCGTACGGCGCGACACGGGGGCGATCCTCCTCTACGGAGCCGTCGCGCTCGGCGCCTTCGCTGGCTCCGGCGCGGGGGTGGCGGTCCTGCTCGTGCTGACGCGGCGGGCGCGCAGACGGCAGCGGGAGGAAGACGACGCGCTGCCGCCGGCTCCTTGGCCGACGGGCCTGCCGACGTAGCATCGAGGTATGCCGCCCGAGCAGTCCCGCATCCCGCAGACGGCGCGGACGCCGTCCGGCCTCCGGCGGGCGGGCCCGCGGGCACTGCCGCTCGGCGCGTCCGCACGCCGTGCCCGCGCGCGGCCCTGGACGGCGTCGAGGGGGCGGGCCGCCGCCGCCCAGGCGGCCAGGGAGCGGGCCGAACTCGAGCGCGGCATGCGCCTGCGCTCGCTCTATCTGACGATCATGGGCGTCGTCCTCGCCGTCGCCGCGGTGAACGTGCTGCTGGGGTCGGTGGGGCTGATCCAGGAGAACAGGTCCAGGCCGCTCACCGACGCCGAGCGCGCCCGCTACGTGGCCGAGGACGTGGCCCGGCGGTGGCGTGCGTGGCCCGCCGGCATGGTCTTCCCCGAGGAGCTTCCGTACACGGCGCTCGGCCGCGCCCAGCAGTACGCGCGCAGGGTGGGCATCGCCCCCGAGGCGGCGTGCGGCGCGGCGACCGACTCGCCGGTGGCGTCGGTGCTGCGCAAGTACGGCTGCCGGGCCATGCTGCGCGCCACCTACGTCGACCAGACCTCGACGTTCGCCGTCACCGTGGGCGTCGCCGTGCTGCCGAGCGAGCAGGCCCGCGCCGACGCGGCGGGCGAGCTGCCCGTGGACGACCGGGTGGGCGTGCGGCCCGTGGCCTTCCCCGGCACGGTCACCGACACCTTCGGCGCGGCCCAGCGCCAGCGCACGGGATGGGTGGGCGCCGGGCCGTACATCGTCTTCTCCACTGTGGGGTACACCGACGGAAGGACTCGAGCCTCCGTCCCCCTGGAGGAACAGGTGAACAGCGAGATGTGGCCCGTGGCCGAGACCGTGGCCGGGCGCATCGCGCGCGCCCTCGGAGAACCCCCCGACGTCCCCCGCTGCACCCAGGGGAACGTGTGCTGAGGCCGGCCTCCCTCTGCGCGGCGCTCACGGCCGTCCTCCTGTGGACCGGACCGGCGGTCGCGGCGGCGCCGGCGCCCGGCGGGGAGGACCCGCGGTGGGCGCTCGACGCCGTCAACGCCGCCGCCGCGTGGAAGGTCAGCAAGGGCGCGGGCGTGACCGTCGCCCTGCTCGGCAGCGGACAGCCCGACGCCGGTGTGCCCGAGTTGAGCGGCCGGGTCGAGCGCGGGCCGGACATGACGGGCGCGACGTTCGGCGACGACACGGTGCCGCCGGGCGACGACGTGACCGCGCTGGCCTCGGCGATCGCCGGGAGCGGGCGCGGCGGGGGGACGTCCGGGGTCGCGCCTGAGGCGCGGGTGCTGTCCCTCCCCGTGGTCCGCAGCCGTCCTGCGGGTGGCTCCGTCGAGCCCGAGGGCCCGGCCCGGGAGACGCAGGACAGCCCGCTCGCGCGCGGCATCCGCTACGCGACCGGCCGGGGCGCCAAGGTCATCTGCCTGCCCGTCCCCGCGTACGGCGTGGACCGCGTGGAGCGGGACGCCATCTCCTTCGCGCTGGCGAGGGGCGTGGTGCTCGTCGCGGCCGTGGGAGACGCCGGCCGGTCGCCGTACACCCGGCAGAACGGCACCTCCTACTGGGCGTTCCCCGCGGGCTACCCCGGAGTGGTGGGCGTCGCCGCCGTCGACCGCAAGGGCGCCAAGACCCCGGGCAGCAGTGACAACCTCTCGGTCCTGGTCGCCGCGCCGGGAGACCGCGTGCCCGTCACCCTCGCCGGGGGCCGGCGGGGGGCCGTGTCGGGGACCGGCGTGGCCAGCGCGCTCGTCGCGGGCACTATCGCACTAATAAGGGCGAAATATCCGGATTTGCCGCCGGAATTGGTGTCGCGTGCTTTGACGGCGACCTCTCGTCCTCATCCGTCCGCGGGTTATGACGACAAAGTCGGATTCGGAATCGTGGACGCGGCGGCGGCCCTGCGCAAGGCCGCGGAGCTGACCGGATATGGCCACGCGTCCTCCGTTCAGGACGACGCGCATTTCGGCAAGGGCCCGGTCTCGCAGGGGCCCGCGCGCCCCGGCCCGGATCCGGTTAGGCTCTGGATCTACGCCGTCGCCGTCGCCCTCGGAATCGGCGGTTTCTGCGCCGCGGCCGTCGCGCTGCGTCGCCGGTGACGGAATGCCGCCGGTGATCACATGTTGGCCGCCGTTCTGCAGCATTTCGGACGCGGTCTTCCGGATGTTCGCGTTTCCGGTGACAAAGCCAGGTCAAGTTTCGCTAGGGTCCCGGCTCATGGGGTACGAGCTGCGCGTAGAGCGGGATGCACCGCTCGCCTACGCCGAACTCGCGAGCGTCTCGGCACGGGCCGGATTCGAGTTGCGTGGGTCGCACGAGGCGGGCGAGGTCGTCGCGCGCCACGGCGACTCCGTGCATCAGATCGCGACCTGGTCGGGACGGCTCTTCGGCCAGCCCGGGTCCGACTGGCAGGTCGCCCAGCTGGCACTTCTCACCGATCTCATGGGGGCCCGGCTCGTGGGTGAGGACGGCGAGGCGTACGGCATCAGGAACGGCGTCGTCGAGCAGATCAACGGATCGTCCAGCTACGAGTTCGGCAAGCTCGAAGAGATCATCGCGGCTGGACCGACCGAGTGGAGCGCTTGAGGGACGGCCGCGGCCAGCCACCGCCGTACGCGGAGCGGGTGCTCGATCTGGTCGAGCGGATCCCGCCCGGCAAGGTGATGTCGTACGGAGACGTCGCCGAGTACCTCGGCGAGGGCGGCCCGCGGCAGGTCGGCCGAGTGATGTCGATGTGGGGCGGAGCCGTGCCGTGGTGGCGGGTGATCCACTCCGACGGCACCCCCGCGCCCGGTCTTGAGACCGAATGCCTGGCCCGGTGGCGCGAGGAGGGCACCCCGGTCCGCGGCGCGCGGGCCGACATGCGCGCGGCCCGCTGGGACGGCCGGGACCGGCCGTCTCCGTGATCACCGTAGCCCGTCCCCGGCCCTGACTTGGGGGCTGACAAGCCGCGCCCCGGGCGGTCGGGCCGGCGCCCTTCCCCCCGCCGTAGTGCCGCTCGTCACCCGGTGCCACAGGGGTGTCACCCGCTGATTCACAGGAAATCCACAGGCTTGCCCGAGTCAGGTCTGGCAGTGTTCTGAGGGCATTACCATTTTCTGAACACTGGTCTGGCGAAGGGTGGTGCCTCCCGTATGACACCCGCACCCACGAGCGACGCCGTCGCTGAACGACTGCGGGCTGTCCAGGAGCTTTACGACCGGGGCGAGCCGATCGACGCGCTGGTCGCGCTCGTGCGCGCGGAGGGGCTGAGCCCCGCGCAGCGCCGGGAGGTCGACCGTGAGGCGATCGTCGGTCCCCTGGGTCTGCGCCTCGACGCCGCAGCCAAGCGCGGGCCCGCCCGCCGCCGCCAGACCATCGACGCGCTCCGGCCGTACCTCGCGGAGGTCGACCCGAAGGTCAAGCGGGAGCTGCCGGTCGGGCGCCGGGTCGCCTGCCACCTCATCGAGACGCAGGACCCGGGCGAGCTCGCCGAGAGCGACGCGCTGGCCAAGCTCGCCGCCGCAGCGGCCGAGCCCTCCCGCCGGGCCCGGCGGGGCCTGCGGTGGTACGCCGACCTGCCGGTCGAGGTCGACGACCCCTCGCTGCTGCGCCTGCGGGCAGCCGACCTCGTGCCGGTCACGCAGATCGACGACATCACCTGGGTGGGCAACCGCCTGAGGGTGACCGGGCACGCCTACATCGCGGGCCTGTCGGTCCGCAGCGGGCGGTTCAACCGCGCCACCGTCGTGCTGCGCGGTCCCCGCTGGCTGCCCCGGGTCACGATGAGGACCCGCAGGACCTACCGCCCCGAGGCCACCCACGCGGCCCGCGAGCCCGGCTGCAACTACGACTGGGCGGGCTTCACGGCCGAGGTGCATCCGTTCGCCCTGCGCTGGCGCGCCGGCGTGCGCGCCCTGGTGCGCGGCACGAAGCGGGTGCTGCGCCGCCGCCACATCGTCCAGGACACCACCACCTGGCGGGCCGAGATCGTGATCTGGAGCCGCGCCGCCCGGGCCAAGGGAGTGCTGCGCGGTCCGGTGATCGGCCGCACCGAGCGCCCGGCCGGGCTGCAGGTGCGCCCGCGCTGGTGGGTGCGGCCGGTGTGGACCTCCGACAAGGCGCTGCAGGTGGTCTACCAGCCGACCCGCGCCCAGCTCACCGACGTGCGGCTGAACGGCGACAACATCGAGCTCACCGGCTTCCTGCCGGGCCGGCCCGTCACCAAGGGCAAGGCCCGCGTCGGCGGCCATCGCATGTCGGCCGACTTCGCCCCGGTCGAGGGCGGCAGCCGCTTCTCGCTGTCACTCGCGGTCGGCACCCTGCTCAACGCGGAGTCCAGGCGGCTGTGGGTCGAGCCCAAGGGCGACCCGGCCGCGGCCGTCATGCTGGAGGGCGCGGAGGAGACCCGTCTTCTGCTCGGCGAGCGCGAGGTCACGGTGCAGGGCGACCGGCGCGACCGGGTCGTCATCTCGGGCCACAAGATCCTGCCCGCGATCACCTCGGCCGAGTGGAACGACGAGTCGATCACGCTCACCGGCCGCTACCCCGACCCCGACCAGGGCCCGCGCGACCTCGTGCTGCGGCACCGGGGCGGGCTCACGATCCGCGTGCCGCTCGAGCGCGACGGCGAGCGCTTCACCGTACGGCTGTCGCCCGGCGCGATGCCGCGCTTCGGGTCGGCCGTGCCGCTGGCCGAGGGCACCTGGAACGTCTCGGTGGCCCCGCCCGGCAGGTACGGCCCCGCCATGGTGCCCGCCCGGTTCGACCACGCCGGTCTCGACGCGCTGGACGAGAGCCCCCGGCTCATCGGCGGCCGGGTCTACCGGTTCGTCGCCACCCGCTATGACGTGCCGGTGCTGGTGGCGGCCGAGGACCGGCCCGGCGACGAGCGGAGCGCGGCGGGCGTGTGGGCGCTCAGCCGCACCTTCTACCCGGCCGAGCGCGCGCGGCCGCTGCGCGAGGCCACCGTCTACGTCTCCTTCGACGGCCGCGCCTACTCCGACAACCCGCGTGCCATCTACGAGGAGCGGATGCGGCGCGGCGACGAGGGTGAGCACATCTGGGTCGTCAGGGACGGCGCGTTCGTCCCGCCGGGCTCGCGTGAGCTGGGGCTCGGCGACGGTGTGGTGCCCACGGTCGTCCGCGAGGGCAGCCGGGAGCACTACGAGGCGCTGGCCCGCGCGCGCTACATCGTGTCCAACGGTTTCATGCCGCAGTGGTTCCGCACCCGTGAGGACCAGGTGTGCGTGCAGACCTGGCACGGCACGCCGGTCAAGCACATCGGCCGCGACCAGGCCCACATGAAGCGCGAGCCCCGGCCCCCGGTGTGGCACCGCCAGGCCGTGGAGGTCCGCGGCTGGGACCTGTTGCTGTCGCAGAGCCCGTGGGCGTCGTCCGTCCTGCGCAAGGCCTTCGGTTACGAGGGCGAGATCCTGGAGTCGGGCTACCCGCGCAACGACGTCCTCGTCGCAGGCGACCGTGACGCGCTGGCGGCGGAGATCCGGCGCAGGATCGGCATCCCCGAGGGCAAGCGGGTCGTCCTGTACGCGCCGACCTACCGCGACTACGACCGCAGGAACGCCACGGTCAAGCTCGACCTGGCCGACGCGAAGCGGGCACTCGGCGCCGACCACGTCGTGCTGGTCCGCGGCCACATGATGCAGGCCTTCCCGCACGTGAACGCACACGACGGCTTCGCGATCGACGTGACGACCTACCCCGACACCGCCGATCTGCTGCTGATCGCCGACGTGCTCGTCACCGACTACTCGTCGGTCATGTTCGACTTCGTGGCGACCGGGCGGCCGGTCGTGCTGTTCACGCCGGACCTGGCCAAGTATCGCTCGTCCCGCGGGCTGTACCTCGACCTGGAGTCCCAGCGCCCGGGGCCGCGCCTGGAGACCTCGCCCGAGGTCGTGGAGGCCCTGCGGAACATCGACGCCGTGACGGCCAAGCTGACCGACCGTTACGCCGCCTTCGTGCGGACCTACGCGCCGCACGACAACGGCAAGGCCACCGCCCGGGTCATCGACCACGTGTTCTCCTCCTGACCGGCATGGAGAACGCCGCGGATTGCGAGGTAGAGGTGCCGGACGGACGAGGTTCGCAGGGGACGAGACCAGGGATGCGGCCATACGGGCGGATGCTCGTGCTGGCTGTGGTGGTTCTTCTCGTGGACCAGGCCTCCAAGTTCTGGGCGATCTCCGCGCTTTCGCACGGTGAGAGCATCACGGTGATCCCGGGGCTGATCCGGTTGCGGTTGTTGCTGAACGCCGGTGCCGCCTTCTCGACCGGCACAGGGGTGACGTGGGTGTTCGCCCTGACGGCGGCCGCCGCGGTCGCCGGCATCCTTTACGTCGGGCGGCGGCTGCGGTCCCTGGCCTGGACCTTCGTGCTGGGTGGGTTGCTCGGGGGCGCCACATCCCATCTGCTCGACCGCCTCTTCCGCCCGCCCGCCTTCGCTCAGGGTCATGTTGTGGACTTCATCGACTACGGCGGCCTGTTCGTCGGCAATGTCGCCGACATCGCGCTCGTGGGCGGCTGCGCCCTCCTCCTGCTGCTGAGCCTGCGCGATGTCCCTCTCGGGGGCGTACCTGATAAGGGACGCCCGTCCGTGTAGGCGGACCGCCCCGCGCATGAGGAGCGCCACGGGCGGGAGCTCCGGCGCCTGGCGGAATTCCGTGGGCATCTGTCGCCAATGCCCCTGGGAAGGCGTGGCGGCCGGCTGGTTGGCTTTCTGACGCGGGTTCGCCGTCACCATGCGCGGTGCGGCCGTCTGCTCGCGCCATGACGACAGCCATTCGAGAGAGCCGCACGATCATGAGTCTTGTCCTGCCGATCCTGATCGGCCTCGCCTACGCCGTGCTGATGTCGTTGATCCCCGAGCCGCACCGGCGTCGCTTCAACGCCATCATGGTGGGCGGAGCGGGGGCCGCCTACCTCAGCGGAGGGGGCCTCGGCGGCTGGGAGTTCCCCTTCACCGCCCTCGTCGCGTACTGCGCCTACCGCGGTCTCGAGTCGTGGACGTTCATCGGGATCGCCTGGCTGCTGCACACCGGGTGGGACGTCCTCCACCACCTCAAGGGCAGCCCGATCATCCCCTTCGCCCACGACTCGTCCTTCGGCTGCGCCGTCTGCGATCCCGTCATCGCCCTGTGGTGCTTCTGGGGCGGTCCCTCGCTCATCAGCCTCGTCAGGACCCGAGTCGCCCGGCCGCACACCCCGGACAGGGTTTCCTCTTAGCGGGTGTGCTTTCTTCCCTTACGGCCCGCCGGTGTCGGTCGGATTTCCTCGCGTCGCGATTACCGGCTCGGGTGCTCGTCGTGCCGGGCCGGCGTTCGACGCGTGAATGTTTCAGAGATCTCGGGGGCTTTCTGCGATCTGTGACAAGCTCACGATTTCGTGAGAGCGCCGGCAGAAATTCGAGGCTCGTCGGGGGGCGGGCAGCGCTGTCATGATTTCCGAGATGTCCGTCACGAATCCCCAGGGAGAGTCAATGGGCAAAGCTCGAGCGTTGGCCGTCACCGCGGCGCTGGCCGCCGGCCTGACACTTTCAGTGGGCACGGCCCCTGCTCAGGCCGCCAGCATCAGGTACGTCTACTACCTCTACTCCGACTGCGTCAACGGCGGCAACCTCGGGATCGAGTGGGGATGGTGGACCTCCTACAGCTGCTCCTACATGAGCAACACCTACGGGCCGACCTGGGCGTTGTGGGCCTGACCGCCGGCTGACGGAATTCCTTTCGCGCGTTATCCGCAACAAGGCCGATCCCGGACGCTCTCGCACGGGTCGGGTTGATTCCGTCGCGCGTCGAGTGGCGTCCGGGTGCGGTGGCGATTTCCGGGCAGGGCGCTTGCGCGCCGAGAACAATTTGGTTATTTCCTTCAATCGGGGTGTCCGTTACGCCGCTCATTTTCGCGTGGCTGAGACGGGGGACGCCCGGCGCGCGGCGACCTCAGGCCTGGTTCGTCGGCAGCACGACGACCTGACGGAGGTTGACGTGCTTGGCCCGGCTGACCGCGTACCCGATCAGGTCGGCGACCTCCTCGGCGGTCAGGGACGTGATGACCTCGTACATCCCGGAGAGCTGCGCCCCGAGCTCCCGGCTGTCGACGTGGTCGCCCAGCTCCGTCGCCGTCAGGCCCGGCTCGATGTTGGTCACCCGCACGCCGCGCGGGCCGAACTCCGCGCGCAGGTTCGCGGACAGGTGGCTGAGGGCGGCCTTGGTCGCCCCGTAGACGGCGTAGCCGGGGAAGACGACGTGGGCGCCGATCGACGAGATGTTGACGAGGTCGGCCGTCCGGCCCTCCGCCGCCGCCGCGAGCAGGTCGGCGGTGAACGCCCGCGTGATCCGCAGAGCGCCCGCGACGTTCGTGTCGAGCATCCGCGTCCACTCGTCGACGCGGCCGTCGTCGATCGGGTTGGGCAGCATCACGCCCGCGGCGTTGACCACCAGGTCGACGTGCCCGAGCTCGGCGTGGATCAGGTCCACGGCGGCGGCCACGCTGTCGTCCCGGGTGACGTCGGCGGTCACGGCCAGCGCGGTGCCGCCGTTCGCGGCGATCTCCTCGGCCAGGCCCTTCAGCCGGTCGGCCCTGCGGGCGAGCAGTGCGACCTTCGCGCCGGAGGCGGCCAGCAGCCGCGCCGTCGCCTCTCCCATGCCGCTGGCGGCCCCGGTGACGACGGCGACGCGTCCGGCCAGGTTCTCGTAGTTCATCGTGACTCCTTCGAGTTCGGAGGTTGACGAGAGCCACTCTGGCGGGACGGACCAGGTCTACCCAGCGCACGCCTTTTCCTGGTAAAGCCAGTACTAGGCTTGGACCCCATGGATGGTGATCTGGGACGGTTCCTGCGCTCTCGCCGGGCCCGGATCCGGCCCGAGGACGCCGGGCTTCCGGCGCACGGGCGGCGACGGGTCAGCGGGCTGCGGCGCGAGGAGGTCGCGCTGCTCGCGGGCGTGAGCGCCGAGTACTACATCCGCCTGGAACAGCAGCGCGTACGCAACGTCTCCGACGAGGTGCTCGACGCGGTCGCCCGGGTGCTGCGCATGGACGGCACCGAGCGGGCGCACCTGCGCCGGCTGCTCCGCCCGCCGGACGACCGGCCGGCCCCCGTCGCCGAGGTCCGGCCCGGGGTGCGGATGCTCCTGGACGCGGCCGACTCCGTGCCGGCGTTCGTCCTGGGCCCGCGGATGGACGTGCTCGCCTGGAACGCCCTTTCCGACCGGATCAACGGTTTCTCGGCCATGCCCGCGGACGAGCGCAACATGGCCCGCCAGACGTTCCTGACGCCGGGGGCGCGCTCCCTCTACCGCGACTGGGCGGCCGTGGCCGGCGAGACCATCTCCTACCTGCGCCTGTACG
The DNA here is from genome assembly GCF_040644495.1 of Microbispora sp. NPDC046973. NCBI lineage: Bacteria > Bacillati > Actinomycetota > Actinomycetes > Streptosporangiales > Streptosporangiaceae > Microbispora > Microbispora sp. NPDC046973. The sequence continues at coordinate 279,230 of NZ_JBEYWQ010000007.1, forward strand.
CCGGAAGGCACCCCGACGATCCGCTGCTGGGCCCGCTCGTCGCCGAGCTGTCCGCCGACCCCGACTTCGCCCGCCTGTGGGAGGAGCACCGGGTCGCCGAGAAGACCTTCGGGGTCAAGCTGTTGCGGCACCCGGAGCTCGGCGACCTGGACTTCGCGTACGAGACCCTGGCCCTGCCCGGGGATCCCGACCTGCTGGTCGTCATGTACACCGCCGATCCGGCCTCCCCGACCGGCCGCACACTGGACAGGCTCCGGCAGGCCCATCGCGCCGATCTCGACAAGCCGGGCGTACGGGTGACGACGGGCGGCTGATCCGCCCGAGCAGGACACGGAGTGGGCATTCGGGCACGATCTGTCCGAGTGATCTGGTGGAATGCTGTGTTGTGAGTGGTCAGAACTACCGGCTGGTGCGTCGCGGGGGCGTGGGACGTCGCGCGGCTCCCGTGCTGGACGAACATCAGCGCGCCGTCGTCGAGCACGAGAGCGGGCCCCTGCTCGTGCTCGCCGGGCCGGGCACCGGCAAGACCACCACGATCGTGGAGACCGTCGTCGACCGGGTCGAGCGCCGCGGCGTGGACCCCGAGCGCGTGCTCGTCCTCACCTTCAGCCGCAAGGCGGCCGGCGAACTGCGCGAGCGGATCACCGCCCGGATGCGCAGGACCACCAGGACCCCGCTGGCCCTCACCTTCCACAGCTACGCGTACGCGCTGCTGCGCCGTGAGGCGGTGCTGGCGGGCGAGCCGCCGCCGCGCCTGCTCACCGGTCCCGAGCAGCTGCTGGAGATCAGGCGGCTGCTGCACGGCGAGCTGGAGGACGGCGCGCGGCACTGGCCCCCGGACATGCGCGAGCTGCTCAAGACCCGGGGGTTCGCCGAGGAGCTGCGCGACTTCCTGTCCCGTGCGGCCGAGCGCGGCCTGTACGGCGACGCGCTGGTGCAGCTGGGCCGCGAGCACGGCAGGCCCGACTGGGAGGCCGCCGGGCTGTTCTCCTACCGCTACCAGGACCGGTTCGACCTCGATCCGGTGCCCGCGCTGGACTACTCGGAGCTGATCCGCGAGGCGGCCGGTCTGCTGGCGGACGGCGAGGTGCGGCGGCGCGAGCGGGACGCGTACGACCTGGTGCTCGTCGACGAATACCAGGACACCGACCCGGCGCAGGAGTTCCTGCTCCGGCAGCTCGCGGGAGACGGCCGCGACCTGATCGCCGTGGGCGACCCCGACCAGTCCATCTACGGCTTCCGCGGCGCCGACGTGCAGGGCATCCTGCGGTTTCCCGAGCGGTTCCCGAGGCGCGACGGGCGGGACGCCCCGGTGGTCGCGCTGCGGGTGTGCCGTCGCAGCGGCCCTGCCCTGCTCGAGGCCTCCCGGCGCGTCGCCTGCCGCCTTCCCGCCGTACCGGGCCACGAGACCAGGACCGGCGGCCATCGCGACCTGATCCCGGTCGGGGACGCCGATCCGGGCGAGGTGAAGGTCCTGCTGGCCGACAGCGCCAGCCAGGAGGCCGCGGTGGTGGCCGACACGCTGCGCAGGGCGCACCTGCTCGACGGGGTGCCATGGTCGCGCATGGCGGTGCTGGTGCGCAGCGCCGTACGGCACGTGCCGCTACTGCGGCGGGCGCTGGTCACGGCGGGGGTGCCCGTCGTGGTGGCGGGCGACGAGCTCCCGCTGGTGCAGGAGCCCGGCGTCCGGCCGCTGATCACGCTGCTGCGGATCGCCGCCGCGCCGGCCACGCTCGACGTCGCGACCGCCGAGGAGCTGCTGACCGGTCCGCTCGGCGGCACCGACATGATCGGCGTACGCCGCCTGCGCCGCGCCCTGCGGATCGCCGAGCACGAGGCGGTCGCCGCGGAGGCCGCGAACCAGGAGGCGGCGGGCCAGCCGGCGCTGCCCTTCACCCCGCGCTCGTCCGACGAGCTGCTGGTCGCGGCGCTGCGCGACGCCCGGGAGCTGAGCGGCGTCGAGCCGCACGTCGCGGCGCCGGCCGAACGCCTCGCGCGGCTCGTCGCGACCGCCCGCGAGGCCGTGCGGCACGGCCGGGGCGCCGAGGAGACGCTGTGGGAGATCTGGCAGGCCAGCGGGCTCGCGGAGCGCTGGACGGAGGCCAGCCTCGCGGGCGGGGCCCGAGGCGCCCAGGCCGACCGCGACCTCGACGCCGTCGTCGCTCTGTTCGACCATGTGGCCCGCTTCACCGACCGGCTGCCCAAGGCCGGGGTCGCGGTGTTCCTCGACGACCTGACCTCCCAGGAGATCGCCGGCGACTCGCTGGCCGAGTCCGCCCCCGAGGGCGACGCCGTACGGATCCTGACCGCGCACCGCTCCAAGGGCCTGGAATGGGACGTGGTGGTGGTCGCCGGCGTCCAGGAGGGCCTGTGGCCCGACCTGCGCCTGCGCGGCTCGCTCCTCGGCACCGAGGCGCTGGTGGAGTTCGCGGGCGGCTCGGCGCTGGACACCACGCAGGCCGCGACGGCGGCGCTGGCGTCCAAGCTGCTCGCCGAGGAGCGGCGGCTTTTCTACGTCGCGGCCACCCGCGCCCGCAGCAAGCTCGTCGTCACCGCCGTCGGCGGCGAGGACACCGACGAACGGCCCTCCCGGTTCCTCACCGAGCTGCTGCCCGGCGGCGTGGAGGCGGCGACCGTGGACGACCGGGCGCGGTGGCTCAGCATGTCCGCGCTGGTCGCGGATCTGCGCGCGGCCGTGTGCGACACGTCCAAGCCCGAGGCGGTGCGCCGCGAGGCCGCCGCGCACCTCGCCAGGCTGGCCCAGGCCGGGGTGCCCGGCGCCAACCCCGGCGAGTGGTACGCGCTGACCCCGATCTCCGACGACCGGCCGCTCGGCTGGCCCGACGACGTCGTCCAGATCTCGCCGTCGTCCGTGGAGAGCTTCACCAAGTGCGGGCTGCGCTGGATGCTGGAGACCGCGGTCGGGGCCGGGTCGTCGAACGTCACCCAGAGCCTCGGCACGGTCGTCCACGCGATCGCCGCGATGGCCACCGAGGACGGCACCGACTACGTCAAGCGGCTCGACGACATCTGGGACCAGTTCGACTTCGGCGGGCTGTGGTTCAACCGCAAGCAGCGCCGCGTCGCCGAGCAGATGGTCGACAGGTTCGTCCGCTGGCAGAAGGACAAACCACGCGACCTGGTCGCCGTGGAGGAGGCCTTCACCGTACGGGTGCCGGGTCACGACATCCAGATCACCGGCCGGGTGGACCGGGTCGAGCGTGACGAGGCCGGCCGGGCCGTGATCATCGACATCAAGACCGGCAGCGGCAGGCCCAAGGACACCGAGATCGACCGGCATCCGCAGCTCGGGGTCTACCAGCTCGCCACGACGCTCGGAGCGTTCGAGCGGCACGGCCTCATCCAGCCGGGCGGCGCGTCCCTGCTGCACCTGGGCAAGGCGGCGGGCCAGTCGGCCGACGCCAGGGAGCAGGCGCAGCGGGCGCTCGCCGACGACCCCGAGCCCGGCTGGGCGGAGAACCTGGTCAAGACGGTGGCGACCGGCATGTCGGCCAACGTGTTCGTCGCCACGGTCAACGACGGCTGCCGCACCTGTGCCGCTAAAATCGCCTGCCCTGTGAACGACAACGGAGGACAGGTGTGCTGACGCCCGGTGAGCTGGCCGGCCGCCTCGGGATCCTCCCGCCCACCCCCGAGCAGGCGGCCGTCATCGAGGCGCCCCCGGAGCCGATGGTGGTGGTGGCGGGGGCCGGATCCGGCAAGAGCGAGACCATGGCCGGGCGGGTGGTCTGGCTGGTCGCCAACGGCCTGGCCAGGCCCGAGCAGATCCTCGGCCTCACCTTCACCCGCAAGGCCGCCGCCGAGCTGGCCGAGCGGGTGCGCCAGCGGCTGGCCGGGCTGGCGGCGGCGGGTCTGGTCGAGCCCGAGCTGCTCGACTCCGAGCCGACGGTCTCCACCTATCACGCGTACGCCGCCCGGCTGGTGACCGACCACGCGCTGCGGGAGGGGCTGGAGCCCACCATGCGGCTGGTCACGCCCGCCGTCGCCTGGCAGATGGCGGCCCGGGTGGTCGGTCAGTACGACGGGCCGATGGACCGGGTGGACCTGTCTCCGCCCAGCGTCACCGCCGCCGTGCTCGAGCTGGCCGGAGAGCTGGCCGAGCACCTGCGCGTCCCGGCGGACGTACGCGAGGTCGGCGACTGGCTGCGCGAGCGTCTGGCCTCGCTCACCGGGCGCATCGTCAAGGACCAGCGCAAGCCGGTGGAGACCCAGGCCGTCCGCGAGCAACTGCTGCCGATGGTCGAGGCGTACGAACGGCTCAAGCGCGGCCGGGAGGTCATCGACTACGGCGACCAGATGGCGCTGGCCGCGCGGATCGCCTCGCGGCATCCGGAGGTCGGCGCGTCCGAGCGGTCCCGGTTCTCCGTCGTGCTGCTCGACGAATACCAGGACACCAGCCACGCCCAGCTCGTGCTGCTGCGTTCGCTGTACGGCGGGGGCCACCCGGTCACGGCGGTCGGCGACCCCTGCCAGTCGATCTACGGCTGGCGCGGCGCGTCGGCGGGCAACCTGTCCCGGTTCCCCAGGGACTTCCCGGCGGCTTCCGGAGATCCGGCGCAGGTGCGGCGGCTGTCGGTCAGCTTCCGCAACGGCGAGCACGTGCTCGGCGTCGCGGCCCGGATCCAGGCGCCCCTGCGCCGGGAGGCCCGTGAGGTGCCGGTGCTGGTGCCGGGCGGCAACCGGGCGGGCCGGGGGCGGGTGCTGTGCGCCTTCCACGAGACGGCCGAGGACGAGGCGGAGTGGATCGCCGAGGGCCTGGCCGGGATGCTGCACGGCGAGGGCGCCCCGGACGGCCTGCCCTGGGGTGAGGGCGAGCGGGCCAAGCGCGGCCCCGCCCTGCAGCCGCAGGACGTCGCGATCCTCGCCCGCAAACGGTCGCAGTTCCCGGCCCTGCGCCGGGCCCTGGAGGCCCGGGGGATCCCCGTGGAGGTCGTGGGCCTCGGCGGGCTGCTCACCGTGCCCGAGGTGGCCGACATCGTGGCGACCCTGCGGGCGCTGTACGACCCGACCGCGGGGGACGCGCTGGTCCGGCTGCTCGCCGGGCCCCGCTGGCGGATCGGCCCGGCCGACCTGAAGGTGCTCGGCGACCTGGCCCGCGAGCTCAACAAGGAGATCAGGGCGGCCAGGGGAGGGCCGCGCCCGGAGGACCCGCTCGACCAGGTCGTCGCCGACCTCGCCGAGGAGCGCGGCAGCCTGATCGACGCGCTCGACGAGCTGCCCGACCGGCCCGACTGGCTGGAGAGGTTCTCCCCGCTCGCGCGGATGCGGCTGCCCGCCGCCGCCCGCGAGCTGCGCCAGCTGCGCGCCCACGCCGGGCAGCCGCTGCCCGACCTGATCAGCGAGATCGAACGCCGGCTCGGGCTCGACGTCGAGGTCGCCGCCAAAGGAGGCAGCCCGCTGGCCGCCCGTGCCGACCTCGACGCCTTCCTCGACGCCGCCTCCCGGTTCGCCGGCGACTCGGAGGACCCGACGCTCGGCGCCTTCCTGGCGTACCTCAAGGCGGCGGAGAGCGAGGAGTTCGGGCTGGAGGCCGGGCGCGTCGGCGACAGCAACACCGTCAAGCTGATGACCGTCCACGCGTCCAAGGGACTGGAGTGGCCGGTCGTGGTGGTGCCGGGCCTGTCGCAGCTCACCTCCCAGAAGGGCGGGCTGATCAAGGGCAGCATGTTCCCGGCGACCCCGGTCACCAACTCCCGGTGGACGGAGAACCCGCGCAAGCTGCCGTACCCGCTGCGGGGGGACAGCGCGGACCTGCCCGAGCTGGCCGGGCTGGACCGGGAGGCGCTGGGCGCCTTCGACGAGCGCTGCCGCGACCGCGACCTGATGGAGGAGCGGCGGCTGGCGTACGTCGCGGTGACGAGGGCGCACTATCTGCTGATCGCCTCCGGCTACCGCTGGGGCACCTCGTCCCGGCCGCTTGAGCCGTCGGACTTCCTGCGGGAGATTCGCGAGGCGGGCGCCCGGGTCGTCCGCTGGGCCGAGGACTCCGAGAGCCAGGACAACCCGCTGCTCGCCGAGCCGCCGGTGGCCGAGTGGCCGTCCGTCACCGTGCGCGACGCGATCCTCGACGGCGCCCGCCTCGTGGAGGAGGCGATGATGGGCGACGCCCCGCCCGCGGCCGCCGACGGCCACGTGCTCCTCAGGGACCGGGACCGGGAGCGGATGCGCGCCTGGGCGCGCGACACCGATCTGCTGCTGCGCGAGCGGGAGACGAACCGCCGGCGCGCCGGGGCGGTGGTGGAGCTGCCGTCGCGGCTGTCGGTGTCGTCACTGGTCACGCTGGCCCAGGATCCGGCGGCGTTCGCCCGGCAGGTGCGCCGGCCGCTGCCGCGCAGGCCCGCTCCGCTGGCGCGCCGTGGCACCACCTTCCACCGGTGGCTGGAGTCGCGCTGGGGCCAGCAGCGCCTGATCGACGACCTGGAGCTGCCCGGCGCCGCCGACGAGATGTCGGAGACCGACGTCCAGCTCGCCGAGCTGCAGGAGCGGTTCGAGGAGAGCGAGTGGGCCGCGCGTGAGCCGGTCGATCTGGAGGTCCCGTTCGAGACCATGATCGGCGACCGGCTGGTGCGCGGGCGGATGGACGCGGTCTTCCGCGAGGGCGACGGCTACGTGGTGGTCGACTGGAAGACCGGCGAACGGCCGCAGGGCAGGGCCGCCGAGACCGCCTCGGTGCAGCTCGCGGCCTACCGGGTGGCCTGGGCCGCGCTGGCCGGGGTGCCGCTGGAGAAGGTGGGCGCCGCCTTCCACTACGTCCGCTCGAACGACACCGTCCGCCCCGTGGACCTCCTCGACGCGGACGGGCTCACCGCGCTCATTCAGCGGGTTCCTCAGGAGTGACCGCCTGGTCGAAGAGCGCGCTCGTCTCGATCTTGATCCCGAACGGCTCGGGCAGCTCCAGCACCTCCCCCTCCTCGGCGGTGACGATCTGCCGGTACGCCTGCCGGTGGTAGTCGAGGGGCTCCAGATCGGGGAGAGGATCGCTCATCAGCGTCACCCTTCGCGGAGACGTCACGGGGTCCACGATCAGGTAGAGCGGCACGCCCGCCCGCGCGTAGTCGAGCGGCTTCTCCTGCCAGTCGACCTTGTACGTCCCGGGCGAGCACACCTCCACCACGAGCAAGGCGCAGTGCCCGCGCATGCGCATGTCGTCGAATTGCTCGACCTCGTCGGGGGCGACCATGAGATCGGGCAGTCGAAGATCCTGATACGGCGGGATGTGCACCCCCCAGGTCTGGTGGAACCGCCAGCCGTTCGCCAGCTTCAGCGGGATCAGCAGATTGGAGAGCCTGTCGACGATGTATGTGCTCTCCCTTCCCGCGGGCGGCGTCACGACGACCTGCCCGAGACGAATCTCCGCCCGGTAACCGGCGTCGTTGAGTTGCATGCACAGGTGCAGCACCTCGTCTGGAAGCTCCTGCGGCTCTTCGGGCTGCCTGGCCTCCTGGGGCTCGTGCTCGTCTGGGATGGGGTCGTCCTGCTTTCGCGGGACGGGATGATCGTGCCTGCCGCGCTTGGTCGGCTTGGTGAGGGCCATGTCGCCATCCTCTCCTGCTCCTCCATGTGATGGTACGGAAGGTTGTCGGGACGCCACGGAAAGTAACAGCGGAGGGATGAGAGGGAAATTCTTCGGAGGGGGCGGCGAGGTGAAGAAAAGCCCTACCAGGGAGAGGAAAACCGGCTCTGTGAATCGGTCATGAGTGACGCACCTGCCGCCAATGTCCCGTGTCGGGATCGGGATTCTCCGCAAGAGCGATTACGTATTCCGCCGACACCGGCTGTTCATGATCGGCTATGAATGGCCTATGTCGGTTTTGCGGATGGCGATGGCGGTGGCCTGCGTCGCGGCGGTGACCGGATGTTCGGCGTCGTCGGCGGTGAATTCTCCGGATCTCGCCCTTCCCCTGGACGCCTACAGTCTCGGCGCGAAGGATCGGGCCCAGGTGATACGAGCCCGGTTCATGCTGATGGAGGAATGCCTGCGCCATGTGGGGCTCGATTTCCGGTTTCCCGCCGTCGAACCGGTGACCGACCGGCGCAATGTCGATCTCCTCGGATGGCTCGATCCTCGCCAGGCTGCCAAATCCGGATATCTGCAGGATGGGCGGCACCCGGATGAGATGACCGGCGTTCCGTCGTACCCCATCACCGACGATGCGTTCTACGTGCTGTACGGGAAGGTCCGGCGATTCCACGGGCGGACCGTGCCGCGCGGAGGCTGCATGGCCAAGGCCGACGCCCTGCTGAACCGGGGAGCGCGGGGCGTGGCCCCGGCCGATGCCGACAGGAGATTCGACGAGGACGAGGTTCCGCGTTACGTCGACAGCGCGGCCGACCTCGCCGTGAAGGACCCGCGGATCGCGGCGGCCGAACGCGAGTGGAGCGACTGCATGCGGTCGGAGGGCTTCGACTACCGGAGCATCGACCAGGCCGCCGGAGACCGGCGCTGGGCGTGGACCGTCGACGACGACTCGATCGGCAACACCCCCAAGCCGCGCGGCACGCAGGCCGAGATCGGCACCGCGGTCGCGGACGCGGGATGCCGGGCCGGGACCGGCTACCTCGACGTGCGCCGCACGGTGCACGTCGAAGCCCAGAACCGGGTCATCGGCCGCAACCGGGCCCGGCTCGACGTCATCAGGTCGCTCAACCAGGCCCGTCTCGCCAACTCCGCCAAGGTCCTCGACGGCACGCTCACGCTGTCCTGGTGAGGCTCACCCCAGGTAGTGGAACGCGGGCTTCGGATGCATGAGGAAGTCGTGGTGCGAGATGTTCCAGGCGTACGCACCGGCCATGGCGAAGGCCACGACGTCGCCGACGGCGAGTGAGGCGGTCACGCGGCGGGCGAAGACGTCCTTGGGCGTGCAGAGCCGTCCCACCAGGGTCACCGGCCCGTCCTCGCCCTCCCCGCCTCTCGCGAGCACGGCGAACGGCTGGTCGTGTCCCTTCGTCACCGGGGTCCGCAGGTGGTGGGTGCCGCCGGAGAGCACGGCGAAGCGCTCCCCGTGGACCCGCTTCACGTCGAGCACGGTGGTGAGATACCAGCCGCAGTAGGCCGTCAGGGCGCGTCCCGGCTCCACGCGCAGCGTCTCGCCCGGCCGGGCCAGCGCCCGCAGGCCCGCGCCGTACGCCGCCCAGTCGAACCGCTCCTGCGGGCGGGTGTAGGAGACGGCCATGCCGCCGCCCAGGTTGAACTCGCGCAGGCCGAGGCCCCTGCCGTACGCCAGGACGGCCTCGGCGAGGGTGAGCAGGCCGGGGGCGGCCAGGCCGCTCGCGAGGTGGGCGTGGACGCCGCGCAGCCGCACCGGTGAGGACCCGAGCAGGGCAAGGCATTCGGCGACCCCGCCGGGGTCCATGCCGAACGGCGTGGCGCCGCCGCCCATGGCGAGGGCCGCGCCGGCGACGTTCACGTCGAGGTTGACCCGCAGCAGCACGTCCGCGGGCTCCCGGAGACGCCGCAACTCGGCCGGGCTCTCGACGTGCCAGCGGTACGCCGAGGGGGCGAGGGCCAGCTCCGCGCCGGTCTTCCCCGGTCCGCCGAAGCTCAGCGGCACCTCCGGCAGCACCGTCCTGACGTGCGCGAACTCGCCGCCGGAGGAGACCTCGAAGCCGTCCACGTGGGGCGCGAGCGCCCGCAGCACCTCCGGGTCGGGATTGGCCTTCACGGCGTAGCAGATCTCCGTCCCCGCCAGGGCGGCCCGTACGCCCGCGGCGTGTCGGGCGAGGCCGGGCAGGTCGTAGACGTAGGCGGGGAGGTCGTCCAGCGACTCGGCGGCCTTCCGCACGCCCGGCGGAACCTCGATGCTCATCGCTCTCCTTCCGCCGCGCAGAACGGGCTCGGAACGGGCACGTATCCGGCGGTCCGGTCGGCCGCCCTCGCCCAGCGCACGCCCAGGTTGGCCTTGGCCGGCAGCGGCGCCCCTGCCAGCAGCCGGGTCAGCGGCTCGGCCGAGTCGGTGGCGTGGTCCGCGACGTAGCGTTCCAGGGACTTGCGGGCGACCGCCCACAACGCGCGCAGGACGCCGTCGGCCGGGCCGGCGACCGTCGCGGCCACCTCGGCGAGGTGGTTCACGAACAGGCAGTAGGCGACCCGGTTCCAGCCCCGCACGGTGTCGTACGACAGGGGGCCCGCCACCTCGTCCGGCACGCCGGTCAGGTCGTGGCGGCCGGCGATCAGCTTGGTGCCCTCCAGGTCGCGGAAGATCGCCTCGACCGGCCACCCGGCGGCGTCGAATCCGACGAGCACGTTCTGCACGTGCGCTTCGAGCACGACCCCGTGCCGGAAGAAGGCGTCGAGCACCGGGAACGCCACGCGCTCGACGTACGCCTCCCACCACCCGGCCGGGTCGGCCGCACGGCGGGCCAGGACGGCCTCGGGAACCCCGTCCGCACCGGCGGCCAGGGCGCCGGCGAGGACCGGCGTGGTCCCCGCCCCGCACACCGCCCACGGGCCGGTACGCACGATCACCCCGAGCCCTTCGAGCAGCCGGGTGCCGAGGGCGGCCGAGCGGTAGCCGGGCTCGGGCAGCCATCGCGTGCCGGGGAACCGCCCGGCCAGCCGCTCGAAGACGGGAGCGAGCCGCCGGGTCAGCTCGACCGCGCCGGACAGCTCATACCAGGCGTTCTTCCGCACGCAGTTGGTGATCCGCACGTCGAGGCTGAACTTCAGGCACACGCCGGTGCCGGGGTCGTACACGGTCCTGACCGACGACGTGGGCACGACCGCGTGGGGGCCGGTCCCGAGGTCGGCCAGCCGCCCGTCCGCCAGCGGCCCGCGCAGCTCGGCGGCCAGCAGGTCGAGCTGCCAGGGATGGGCGGGCAGCGGGACGTACCCGGCCGGCGCGCCCCCGAACGCGTCGAGTGCCGCCGTGTCGCCCTCCTGGGCCACCAGGTCGGCGCGCACCCCGAGCAGCCGCGGCGCGAAGCGCGCGTGCGTCTCCGGCGCGTAGTCCAGCCAGCCGTCGCCCTCGCGGGCCTTGGGCGCCGGGTGGAACGGGTGCCCGGCCACGAGGGCGTGCTCGGAGGCGAGCCACGGGTCGGCGGGCGGCACGGCCCGCGCGCGGGCGGCGCGGATCGCCGCGCCCGCCTCGCGTCCCGCGCGCACCTGGGCGGCGAACTCCTCGTTGCCGCCATCCAGCTCGCGTTCCACCAGCGCGACGAGCGAGGGCAGATCGAGAGGCCGCCACCGCCCCTCCGCCAGATGCTCCGGCGGGCCGTCGAAGCGCAGCGCGATGCCGCCGCTGACCCGGACGCGCACCGGCGTCCCTGCCACGCGAAGCGTCAGGTGAGGCCCGGCGGCGTGCACGTGCCCACGGGGGCCGCCGATCTCGCGCAGCCAGCAGCGCAGCAGCGCCTCGAGCGCCGCCTCCTCGGCCTGGGCGGTGTACGGGTCCAGCAGGAGGCGGTCCATCGCTCAGGCACCCCTCAGGTAGTTGGGGCCGGTCGTGCCGTAGAACTTGTTGACGTCCCTGGCCCCGGTGCGGTCCTTGGCCACGAGCGTCCCGGCGACGACCATCGACTTGCCGGTGAGGCGGGCGGCCTCCAGCGTGCGCGCCCGCAGCAGCCGGGCCATCGGGTCGTCCCCGTGCGGCTCCAGCGCGGCCGTCAGCGCCCGTCCGACGAGCGTGGCGGCGGAGCCGGGCAGCGCGCCGTGGGCCACGGCCATGGCGGCCAGATGCAGGGTGATCGTCACGAAGACGTCGGCGAGCGCGTAGGGGTCGTCGGTCAGCATGCGCTCGTCCCCGAAGCCGGGCGCCTCGATCCCCGCCGCCTGCAGCCGCCGGGGCGAGGCCAGCAGCCCGTCGTTGTCCTTGACCAGCAGCCGCATGGGCCCGTCGCCGAACACCAGCGCGAGGTTCTGCTGGTGGGCCTCCAGCGCGACGCCGTACCGGACGAACAGCGTGACGTTCCAGGTGAGCAGCGCCGCGAGGTAGTCGCGCAGCAACGCCTCCGCGTCGCCGCCGTGGTGGCGCTCGGCCACCTCGTGCAGGACGAGCCGCCCACCGGAGCCGGGAAGCGGCGCGAGCAGGGCCGCGACCGGCACGATCTCCCCTTCGGGCAGGTGACGGACGAGCCAGCCCAGGTATTCGTGCTCCGCGTGCCCGTAGGCCTGCTCGCCGGCCAAGAGGACGCGCAGGCCGGGCTCGCGCGTCAGGATCTCGCGCAGCAGCGACTCGGCAAGCGCGCCGTCCCGCAGGGTGCCCGGCTTGATCGACCGGCGGTTGCGCAGGCCGAGCGTGCTGGCCGGGAGCGGCACCTTGAGATGGACGCGCTCGGAGACCTCCACCGTCCGGGTCGACAGGGTCGGCCGCACGGTCAGGTACGGCTCGCGTCCCGCGACCAGCCCGGGAAGTCCGGCCACCAGCGGCTCCGCCAGCGGATGGACGGGAAGGAGCACGTGCGTGCGGGCCAGGCCGGGCGGCAGCCCGACGTCTCCGGGCACCGGCCACCATGCCGGGAGATCCGGCAGGGAGAGCGTCACCCGCTCGCGCGGCGCCGCCGTCCAGCGCATGGCGAACTCCGGCGCGAACTCCGGGGCGTAGGCCGCCAGGTCGGCGGGGGAGACCCCGAGGCGGCACCTGGCCGTCGGATAGAGCGGATGGTCCACCGCGGCCGCCAGCGACTCGTAGTGGATGAGGCCGTGCCGCATCCGCAGCCGCCGCGCCACCTCGCCGCGCATCCGATAGTGGGCCTCCAGGGCCGCGAGCGCCTCGTGGCACTCCCGCTCGAAGGCGGCGACCCCCTCGGCGTCGGCGGGATGGGCGACGGCCTCCAGCGTCTCCAGGACCTCCGCCAGGCGCAGGCGCTCGTACGGGGCCGTGGCGAAGTCCTGGAACGGGCTGCCCGCGGCGAGCCCGACCCGCCGTCCCGAGGCGAGGACGACGGCGACCCCGTCCTTGTCGTGGGTGACCCTGGCGGAGATCCCGGCGTAGTCCTCCCGCAGCAGGGCGTCGAGCACCCGCGCGGCCAGGTAGGGCTCCCCGCCGGCGGCCTCCTGATGATCGCGAGCCGCCGGGATCATGCGAGCACCCAAGGGTGCTCCTTCCTGAAGGCGTCGATCGCGGCGTCGACGCTCGCGCGGTCGGGGCCGGTGGCGCGGAGCAGGCCGAGGTAGTCGCGGTTCGTGCCCGTCACCTCGACATGATCGCCTATGCCGCGCAGTGCCCGGTGCCACAGCCGCACGCCGTCCTCCGTCTCCGGCAGGGACAGGTCCGCCGGGTGGAGGTCACGCGGGGCGGCGGTGACCGTGCCGGAGCGCTCGGCCACGAGGCTCACCACGGATCCGTACGCCGCGCGGAGGCCGTCCGGATCGCACTCCGGCACCGGTTCGCCCGCGTGGACGCGCAGGATCCACTGGTGCAGGGGCACGCCGAGCAGGTCAGCCAGCAGGAAGTCGCAGTTGTCGCCGATCAGCCGATAGTTGATCTCGATGACGCGGGGGCCGTCGCGGGTGACGGCGTACTCGGTGTGGCACATCCCGAAGCCGACCCCCGCCGCGTCGAGCGCCGCGCTCAGGTGGGCCAGGTGGTCCGCGTCCGGGGGCCGCCAGTCCAGGCGCTCCTCCACGAAGTGCGGCAGCGGGCCGAGCGTGGTGGCGAACCCGCCGACGACCTTCCGGGTGGTGCCGTCGCCGAGCGTCTCCAGCGTGCGTACCGGCCCCTGGAGGAACTCCTCGGCGACCAGGACCTCCTCCGGCCGCCGCTCCCTGATCGCCGCGACGGCGGCGGCCAGCGCGTCCGGGCCGTCCACCAGCATGACGTCCTCGCTGGCCACGCCCAGCGCGGGCTTGACCACGACCGGGTACGGCAGGCCCTCCGGCACCCGTCCGCCGGGCGGCAGCCGTACGGACCTGACGGGTTCGACGGCGGCGAGGGCGCGGCGGGTGAGCGCCTTGTTCTTGGCGGTGACGCAGGCCCGCCAGTCCTTGCCGGGCAGGCCGAAATACCCGGCGGCGAGCGCGGTGGCGGCCTGGAGGTGGTCGGAGTTGGAGAAGATCACGTCGGGCCGGTGGTGGGCGGCGACCGCGTCGATCACCGCCCGGGGGTCGCGCACGTCCGTCGCCACGACGTCGTACCCCGGATACCGATCAGGCTGGTCGGTGAGTATCGTCACGTCCCAGCCCAGCGCGGCCGCGGCGGGGAGGAACCCGCCGGTCACCGAGTCGGTCGGGTTGAGCGTGGTGAGGTACAGCCGCACCGGCCCTCCGTAGGTAAGGCTAACCTAAGCGACTGCATCCTAGCCTGGGACGTCGATCGTTCGACCAGGGAACGGGCATGGGCGGGAAGATTGCCGGGGCGGCGGCAGTGGAAGGATGACGGCGTGGAAATCGCGGACGGACTGCTCGGCCCCCTGCTCCTGGCGAGGAGCGCCATCGACAGATCGGCGGCCCTGCGCGGCGACGAGGAATGGCTGCGGCGCGCGTGGGAGGCGGAGAAGACGAGAGTCCTCCTCATCCACGACGGCCGCACGCTCGTGCGCCGCTTCACCGACGGCGCGGCCCTGGTGCTCACCTCGCCCGCCGAGGCGCCGGAGGGCACGCGCTATCTGCTGGGCGTCGACGAGGACGGCGTGCCCTACTTCGCGGTCAACGCGCCGCTGCCCGAGCCCGTCCACGGCGCCGGCGACACCGTGGGCCTCAGGGAGGCGGCGGTGCTGCTGGACGACCGCGACGCCGGTCTCCTCGTCTACGCGGTGGCCCTGGAGGCCTGGCACGCGACCCACGAGTACTGCCCGAGGTGCGGCAGCCTCACGGACGTCACCGCGTCGGGCCACATGCGGGTGTGCCCGCGCGACGGCAGCCAGCACTTCCCGCGCGTCGACCCCGCGGTGATCATGCTGGTGCACGACGACGAGGGCCGCATCCTGCTCGCCCGCGGGCCGGAGTGGCCCCGGGGCCGGATGTCGGTGCTGGCCGGGTTCGTCGAGCCGGGGGAGTCGCTGGAGCACGCGGTGGTCCGCGAGGTGCTGGAAGAGGTGGGCGTCGCCGTCACCGCGCCGCGTTATCTCGGCAGCCAGCCCTGGCCGTTCCCGCGCAGCCTGATGCTCGGCTTCTTCGCCCGCGCCGTCACCACCGACCTGCGTCCGGACCTCGAGGAGATCGCCGAGGCCCGCTGGCTGTCGAGGGAGGAGCTGGAGGCTCAGGTGCGCTCCGGCGACCTGGTGCTGCCCGGCCAGGTCTCGATCGCCCGGCGGCTGATCGAGACCTGGTACGGAGCGCCGATCCCCGACACCGACTGGTGACTCAGCAGGCGCCTTCGAGGTGCCGCCTCACCTCGGCGACCGACGGGTTGGTCATGGTGTGGCAGTCCGCGACCACCGTGGGGACGACCTGGTTGCCGTTGTTCACGCTCGCGACGAAATCGGCGGCGTCCGGGTGGCGCTCGATGTCGACCTCGCTGAAGACGATGCCCTCCCGGGTGAGCTGGCTCTTGAGCCGCTTGCAGGGGCCGCACCAGCTCGTGGTGTAAACCGTCAGCGCCATCTGTCGTCCCTTCCGTGCGCATCACTGTTGCCGAGAGCAGTCATGGCAACATCGCGAGCGCGCCGCGTGTTCCCGGTTATCCGGCGACGCGTCCCAGCCGGGCGACGATCCAGGCCTGGACGGCCTCCGCGACCCCCGGCTCCCGGTAGAGCGGGGCGCTGTGCTGGGTGCCGGCCATCGTCTTGACGGTCATCTGGACCCCCACGCTCGCCAGCGACTCCTTGAGCATCTCGCTCTGGTACGGCGGCACGAACTCCTCGGAGGAGTGGAAGGCGAGCATCGGCGGGTCGCCCGCCGAGGCGTGGAACGGCACTTCCATGCTCGACCAGACGCGCGGGCACTTGGCGGGCGTGCAGCCGCCGGCCAGCTTGATCGCCGCCTTGCGCAGTTTCTGCTGCTCCTTGGTGCCGAACGCGGTGCCGTCCGCGAACGCCGACAGCGGCGAGACGGGCGGGGAGATCCCGACGACGCCGCGCAGCCCCGGCCGGCCGTCGCCGTACGCGCCGACGGCGGCGGCGAGGTGGCCGCCGGCGGAGAACCCGACCAGGACGTAGCGGCTGGGGTCGGTGTTGAAGAACGCCGCGTGCCTGCGCACGGCGTTGACGGCGGTCATCACGTCGGTGCGCTGCGCCGGCCAGGCCGCGTCGCCCGACAGCCGGTAGTCGAGGTTCACGACCGTGTAGCCGAGCTCGGAGTAGCTGCGGCTGATCGACGTCATGTACTTCTTGTCGCCCCCGGACCACCAGCCGCCGTGGATCACGAACACGGCCGGGCGGCGCGGGCCGACGGTGTGCCACCACACGTCCATGATCTGGCGCGCGTGCGAGCCGTACGCGTAGGTGCGGATCCGCACGTCGGGCGGCGTGAGCGCCGGCGAGGGCGAGGCCGAAGGGGACGGCGAGGGCGACGGGCTCGCGGAGGGCGAGGCGGAGGGCCCCGTGGAGGGCCGCGTGGAGGGCCCCGCGGACGGAGTGGGGGAGGCGGAGGGGCGGTGGACGGGGGCGCCCGCCGAGGTGACCGCGTTGGCGTCCGGCGAGGCGAGCATGAGGGCGGCGAGGGCGGCGGCGCCCACGCCTAAAGAAGTTCGGACCGCGGTGGCCACGGCGTGTTCCTCCCCGATGTCGCGTCGTGCGCCGACCGGTCCCCGGGACACGCTCGGTCGGCTGCTGGAAGGATGATGCCAGTAACAACGTCCGCAACGCATGTTGGGAGCCGCTCCTTGGACGTCCTCGACGGTCTGGATCCCGAGCAGCGCGAGGTCGCCCAGGCGGTGCGCGGACCGGTGTGCGTGCTGGCCGGGGCGGGGACCGGCAAGACCCGCGCCATCACGCACCGCATCGCGTACGCCGTGCACACCGGGGTCGTCGAGCCGCAGGGTGTGCTCGCCGTGACCTTCACGACCCGCGCGGCGGCCGAGCTGAAGCAGCGGCTGCGCGGCCTCGGGGCGCCCGGCGTGCAGGCCCGCACGTTCCACGCGGCGGCCCTGCGCCAGCTCAGCTACTTCTGGCCGCGGGTGATCGGCGGCGACCCGCCGCAGGTGGTCGAGTCGAAGCTGCCGCTGCTCGTGGAGGCGGCCAGGCGCCTGCGCAGGAACCCCGACCGCGGCGAGCTGCGCGACGTCGCGAGCGAGATCGAGTGGGCGAAGGTCACCCAGGTCGGCCCCGAGGACTACCCCGCGGCCGCCGTCAAGGCGCGGCGCACCCCGCCGATCGCGCCCGAGGAGGTGGCGCGGCTGTTCGAGGGGTACGAGAGCCTGCGCCGCCAGCGCAACCTGATCGACTTCGAGACGATCCTGGAGCTCACGGCCGCGGTGATGACCGAGCACCGCGAGGTCGCGGCGCAGATCCGCCAGCAGTACCGCTACTTCGTGGTCGACGAGTTCCAGGACGTCAACCCGTTGCAGAAGCTGCTGCTCGACACCTGGCTCGGCGGCCGCGACGACGTGTGCGTGGTGGGCGACCCCAACCAGACCATCTACTCGTTCACCGGCGCGACGCCCCACTATCTGACCAACTTCGCCGTCGAGCATCCCTCGGCTGCCGTGATCAGGCTGGTGCGCGACTACCGCTCGACGCCGCAGGTGGTCACGCTGGCCAACCGCGTCATGGCGCGCTCGCCCCACCGGCTGGAACTGGTCGCCCAGCGGCCGGACGGACCCGAGCCGGTCTTCACCGAGTACGACGACGAGCAGGCCGAGGCGCTCGGCGTGGCGCTCACGGTCAAGAAGCTGATGGCCGACGGCGTGCCCACCCGCGAGATCGCGGTGCTGTTCCGGGTCAACGCCCAGTCGGAGGCGTACGAGCAGGCGTTCACCGATGCCGGCGTGCCCTACCTGCTGCGCGGGGCGGAGCGGTTCTTCGAGCGCCCCGAGGTGCGCCAGGCCGTGGTGCTGCTGCGCGGCGCGGCCCGGTCGTCGGCCGACGAGCCGCTCGCGCCCGCCGTGCACGCGATCCTCTCGGGCATCGGGCTCACCGCGGAGCCGCCCGGAGGCGGCAAGGCCAGGGAGAAGTGGGAGTCGCTCAAGGCGCTCGCCGACCTGGCCGAGGACATGGCGGCCGAGGGCGCCGACCTGCCCCGGTTCGTCGGCGAGCTGGAGCGCAGGGCGATGGAGCAGCACGCGCCGCCGGTCGAGGGCGTGACGCTCGCCTCCCTGCACGCCGCCAAGGGCCTGGAGTGGGACGCGGTCTTCCTCGTCGGCCTCACCGACGGCATGGTCCCGATCGTCTACGCGGAGACGCCGGACCAGGTCGAGGAGGAGCGGCGGCTGCTGTACGTCGGGATCACCCGGGCCCGCGAGCACCTGCACATGTCGTGGGCGCTCGCCCGCTCGCCGGGAGGCCGCCGCGCCCGCAGGCCGTCGCGCTTCCTCGACGGGCTGTCCCCGCGTACGGCGAGCCCGGCCCGGGCCGAGCGGCCGGGAGGCTCGGGCGGGCGGGCGAAGCGGTCGGCGGCGCCGCTGCACTGCCGGATCTGCGGCAAGACGCTCTCGGCCGCGGCCGAGCAGAAGCTGGGCCGCTGCGCGACCTGCCCCGCGGACTACGACGAGGCCCTGCTCGAACGGCTCAGGGCGTGGCGCACGGCGGCGGCGAAGGAGGCCAAGGTGCCGGCCTACGTCGTCTTCACCGACGTCACCCTCCAGGCCATCGCCGAGCGGGTGCCCGGCTCTGAGGAGGACCTGCTCGCGATCGCCGGAATCGGACGCGTCAAACTTGAGCGGTATGGCGACGCGGTCCTCGAGCTCTGCCGCGGCGCCGATAGTGTTACCGACGAGTAATACCCGCGTGCGCTGGAGGCCCCTGTGAACTCGGCCCTGAAGGAGCTGCTGGACCTGCTCGACCTCGAACCGATCGAGCTCGACATTTTCCGGGGGCGCAGTCCGGAGGAGCGCATCCAGCGGGTCTTCGGCGGTCAGGTGGCCGCGCAGGCGCTCGTGGCGGCAGGCCGTACGGTGCCGTCCGACCGGATGGTCCACTCGCTGCACGCCTACTTCATCCGGCCGGGGGACCCGGCCGTCCCGATCGTCTACAACGTGGAGCGGGTACGCGACGGGCGGTCGTTCACCACCCGGCGCATCACGGCCATCCAGCACGGCAAGGCGATCTTCTCGATGTCGGCGTCGTTCCACGTCGAGGAGCCGGGCGTGAGCCACCAGGCCGCGCGCATGCCGCAGGTGCCGGACCCCGAGACCCTGCCGACCTTCCAGGAGCGGATGCTCGACGTCGTGGGCGACGAGCCGGGCTGGCGCGAGCTGCTGGCCAAGCCGCGCCCGGTGGACGCGCGGTATGTGAACGCGCTGACGTGGGAGGCCGCCCACGACCCCGCCCTGGTCACGCCGGAGAACAACGTCTGGTTCCGGTACGACGCCGACCTGCCCGACGACCCGCTGCTGCACGTCGTGCTCGCGGCCTACGCCAGCGACTTCACTCTGGTGGACACCGTGCTGCTGGCTCACGGGCTCGCCTGGGGGTCCTCGGCGGTGTCCGGCGCGTCACTGGACCACGCGATGTGGTTCCACCGGCCCTTCCGGGCCGACGAATGGCTGCTGTACGCCCAGGAGTCGCCCTGGTCGGGGGCGGCGCGCGGGCTCGCCCGCGGGCAGATGTTCACCGCCGCAGGGGAACTCGCCGTATCCGTGGTTCAGGAATGCCTCATCCGGGTGTCGCCCGCGCTGCATCCCGATGTCACGAAGTCGTGAAAATCGCAGGTAGAAAATAGGTTGCCCACCCTGCCGCGGCGGTTTAGGGTCTTGGACAAGTCAGCCGGACGCTCAGGTCCGGCGCGATCGCACTGAAATGGAGGTGAGTCCAGTGAGGAACACGACGACGTCCCGCGCGCTGTGGCTCGCCTCCGCATGCCCGGCCGCCATTGTCATGCCGACGAAACTGCGGCGTGGCGAGGCCGCCCCGGCCCTGACTCCGGTCGCCGGGGTCTCGGGCTCGGCCGCCTTCGGCGTGTTCGCCCGCCCGGCCAGCCACCGCAACCTTGTCCAGCGTCCGGTCTATGTGCACCGGCCGATGGGCGATGAGCAGATCCGCGCCGCCGCTCGCGGCGGTGCGCAGGGTCCGCACTATGCCTGGAGAGGACCAGTCATACCCTGACCGGTCTCCACCTCCGGGCCGCGGATCCGCACCAGGATCCGCGGCCTTCTTGTTTGTCGGCCACGAATCCACACCCCACAACGAGGACACCCAGACCAATCCATTCAAAGAGGTGACGCAGATGGCGGCCCCGGTCATGGACCTGATCGAAGCCGAAATCCCCTGTCGTACCGAGCCCGACCTGTGGTTCGCCGAGTCTCCCGAGGACGTGGAGTTCGCCAAGGCGCTCTGCGGCGGCTGCCCGATCCAGAAGGCCTGCCTGGCCCGCGCGCTGGAGCGCGAGGAGCCGTGGGGCGTCTGGGGCGGGGAGCTCATCCTGCGGGGGGTCGTCGTGCCCCGCAAGCGTCCCCGTGGGCGCCCGCGCAAGTCTCCTGTCGCCGCCTGACCAGCAACCACAGCATTTCCGGAAGGAAACGATCCAGATGAGCATCTCCCCGATCACCGCCCTGTATCTGCATCAAGAACTGGCGCATGAGCGAATACGAACCCTTCACCGCGAGGCGGCTGAGGAGCGGCTGGCCGGCCGGATCAGGAGCGTGCAGAAGGCACGCCGGCAGGCCGAGCGCGCGTCCCGGCGGCTGAGCTCCGCGCTGGCGCGCATGTGAAGCGAGCCTGACGCGACCAACGGTGCGATCCGATGACGAAGGCCCGGGACCGGCGAACGGCCCGGGCCTTCGCCCGTGCTCATGGAGGCCGTGCTCACGGAAGCCGTGCTCGTAAAGGCCGTGCTCGTAAAGAAGTGATCACCGGACGCACAGAAGATCGCCTGCCGTGGGAACCGGCCAGGACCGCGGGGTATGAGCGGAGCGCCCCCGGCGGCCGGATGGTCATGGGCGGCAGGCGAAGTGGTGTGCGAGCGGTGGGTGGGACTCGGATGGGCGACCGGACGTCAGGCGCGCTTGATCTCGTTGCTGGTGCGCGACGGCTCGCCGTCACCGCGCTCGTCATCGGGCTGTGGGGTTCGGTCATGCCGGAGGCCGGCGCCGCGCCGATCGCCGGAGCACTCCGGGTGGCCCGCCATGGCAGTGGCCACGGTCACGGCGACGGTCACGGCGACGGAGCGACCCAGGTCACCGAGGGCACCAACACCGCGAACTCGCCCACCATCAAAAGCCCGCCGAAGCAGATCTCGGGGGGCCGGCGCAACGTGAACGCCCCCGCTGCCAACAGCGCCGTCACGTTCGTGGGGATCCAGCAGGTGTCGAGCGTCAGCGTCTTCACCAACACCCTCAACGGCAACTGCAAGCGAGGGATCAACCGCTGCGTCATCAACCAGAACCTGCGGACGGTCGAGAACCGGGGCGGCCGATAGCCCGGAGCGCGCGGGCTCAGGTCAGGGCGAGCGCGCTGTCCTCGGACTCTCCCGTCTCGTCGGCGAAGCCGGGGACCCAGCGCACCACCTCGTCGCGGAAGCGGGCGGTGGCGCCGAGCTGGCACAGCACGCCGACCCCGGCCGCGTGCACACGGTGGATCAGCACGTACGACGCGGGCAGGTTGAGCTGGCGGACCACGTTGTTCGGCCGCAGGTCGGCCACGGCCGCCGCCTGCTCCCGCAGCCACTCCCTGCTGAAGGCGAACTCCTCGACCCGGGTCGGCTCGACGTACGGCGCGAGGAAGGCCCGCAGGGCGTCGACGTCGACCTCGATGTGCGGGCGGATGAACCCCTCGGCGCGCAGCCCGCGCACGACCGCGTCCATGTCGCCCTGGTTGAAGATGCGCGTGAGCCTGCCGAAGGCGACGGGGTAGCCGTCGGACATGCGGTTGACCGCCCCGAAGTCCAGCACGCCGAGCCGCCCGTCCTCCATGAGCCGGAAGTTGCCGGGGTGGGGGTCGGCGTGCAGCATCCCGACCCGGGCCGGGGAGCAGAACAGGAAGCGGACGAACAGCAGGCCGACGTGGTTGCGCTCCTCCTGCGTGCCGTCGGCGATGATCCTGGACAGCGGGGTTCCCGTCATCCACTCGGAGACGAGGATCTGCTCGTTGGCCGCGATCACGGCGGGCACGTGGAAGTCCGGGTCGTCGCGGAACTCCTCCGCGAACGCGTGCTGGGCCTCGGCCTCCCTGAGGTAGTCGAGCTCCTCGGACACCCGCTCCTTCAGCTCGGCCAGGACCGGCTTGATGTCGAGGCCGGGCAGCAGCGCGCCGAAGAGCTTGCCGAGCCGCGCGAGCTGGTTGAAGTCGGCGATCAGGGCCTTGCCCGCCCCCGGATACTGGATCTTCACGGCGACCGGGCGGCCGTCGTGCCAGACGGCGCGGTGCACCTGCCCGATGGACGCCGCGGCGCTCGGCCGGTCGTCGAACTCCAGGAAGTTCTCCCGCCAGTCGTCGCCCAGCTGCTCGGTCAGGACCCGGTGGACGGTGGCGGCCGGAAGCGGCGGCGCGGCGTCCTGCAGGCGCGTCAGCGTCGCCCGGTAGGGCCCGGCGATCTCGGGCGGCAGCGCGGCCTCGAAGATCGACAGGGCCTGGCCGAGCTTCATCGCCCCGCCCTTGAGCTCGCCGAGCACCTTGAAGATCTGGTCGGCTGTACGCTTCTGGATCTCCTGGGCGACGATCTCCGCGGAGGCGCCACCGAGCCGCCTGCCCAGTCCGAGCGCGGTGCGGCCGGCGAACCCGAGGGGGAGTGTCGCGAGCTTTGCCGAGCGGGTCACGGCACGGTGGGGAAGGTCACTCACACGACCATTGTCGGCGATGAAGAGTACTTTCGACCACAATTTCCGATCGCCTTGCCGCCCCGGCTCCGGCGGTCGCGAGCCACTCGGGGGAATAGGCGGTCTATGAGATTGGTCACACCATCGCTGCCGTGACGGGAGTTTCCGCCGGTGAGAGGCGTGCCGGGCCGCTCCGGACGCAGCCGCAGTCGGGGTGCGGCTCGCAGACGCGGTGCCGCCAGCGCCATCCGGGCGACACCTCCAGCAGGCCGCCGGGCGCGCGTCCCTCGTCGAGATAGGCCAGTGCCTGACCTGCCGCCTGTGCGGCGACCAGGCAGGACAGCACCACGTCGCAGGCGATCTCGCCCGCCGGGTAACCCCCGAGCCGGGCGCCCACGAGCGGCCAGGAAGGGTCCCGGTCGCGACGGGTGAGATCGAGGCAGCGCAGGCAGGGGGTGAGCCCGGGGACGACGAAGGGCCCCACCGAGCCGTGCCCCTCGAAGGCGCAGACGAGCAGGTGCGCCACGCCCTCGGTGACGATCTCGTGGACCAGCGTGGCGTCGAGCGGATCGGCGGGCGCGAGGATCACGAGGTCGGGGCGCACCCCGCCGTCGGACAGGCGGGAGGCGGCCCGGCCGGGCCAGGCGTTGACGGCGGGGGAGATCCGCCGGGCCGCGAGCACGGCGGCCTCCTCGCGGGTCGTCCCGATCTCCGCGCGGCCGAGCCCGCCGGGGACCACGTCGGCCGCGGTGGCCGTGCCGGGATCGACCACGCAGATGTGGCCCACCCCCGCTGCGGCGAGCAGGGTGACGACCCGGGCGCCGACCCGGCCGGCGCCGTACACGCGGATCCGGGCCGCCCTTCGCGCCGACAGGGCGCCCATGCCGCCGTCGGTGGAGGTCAGCGACAGCCTGTCCAGCTCCGGGCGGAGGCGGTCCCGCTCGGCCAGCGGCAGGCCGGCGAGGGGTTCCGGCCGGGCCGCGGCGTCCTCGATCAGGCCGTGCGCGGCGAGCCGGGCGACCACCTCCTGGGCGGACGCCTCGTCGAGGCCGCTGCCGGCCACCGCCTGCCGGAGGGTGCGGGTGCCGTCCAGGCCGTCGATCAGGCGGCGTACGGGCGGTTCGACGCCGGTCAGCACGACGGCGCGCAGCGGATGGACACCGAACTGCAGCGTGCGGCCGTCCCGTTCGACCCGGCGAAGGACGGGCTTGAGGCGAGGTCTCATAGTCGCCAGACCTTGTCATATGCCGGGATGGCCCGGCGTCGGAACCAGCGGGGCTGTGGATAATTACCGGGGTGATCGTGGTTGGTGAATATCCGCAACCCCGTAGTTTTCACGCCCGCAAGGTCACGTTCGCCCGATTGACCAGGGAGAACGTGTACCACCCCCTGTGGAATTCGGCGCGTGTCGGCTACCTTTCATATGTGCCCCCCGAGACAGTCGAGGTTCGTCGGAGCGCACGACGGCGGCGAACCGTTTCCGCGTACCGCGATGGAGACAAGACCATCGTGTTGCTTCCGGCTGGTCTGAGCACGACCGACGAGGAGCAGTGGGTACGCCGCATGCTCGACCGCCTTGCGGCCAAGGAGCAGCGAAGACGCCCGAGCGACGACGACCTGCTCGAACGGGCGATGGAGCTGTCGGCGCGCTACCTGGACGGAAAGGCCATGCCGGCCAGTGTGCGCTGGGTGGAGAACCAGCTCCACAGGTGGGGTTCGTGCACCCCCGACCACGGCACGATCAGGCTGTCGGCCCGGCTGCGGGGCATGCCGGCCTGGGTCGTCGACTACGTCATCATGCACGAGCTCGTCCACCTGCTCGTGCCGAGCCACGGCCCGCGGTTCTGGGCCCTCGTCGAGCGCTACCCTCGGGCGGAACGTGCCAGGGGCTTCCTTGAGGGCTTCTCGATGGCCGCCAACGGCGCCCCGGAGGAGTGTTGACCCGCGTCGCCGCGGTGCTGGTCACACCGGGAATGGCGGAGGCGGCTCCGCCCGGCGTGGACCCGGCCGAGTTCCTGACGGCGATGGCCGAGGACACCTACGAGATGGTCGCCGGGCTCGAACTGGTGCGGCCGGTGATCCTGTCGGCCGGCGTGCCGGGGCTCGAGGACATCGCCTGGCCGGGCACACCGGTCGTGTCGATCGCCTCACCCGCCGACGCCTTCGCCGCGCTGCCCGCGGAGGAAGAGGGCGTGATCGTCAGCGCCGACGCCCCCGACCTGCCGCCCCTGCTGATCGGAAAGCTCTTCCGGGAACTCGGGCGGGCGCACCTCGCGGTCTGCCCGGCCGAGGGTGGCGGCGCCGTCGCCGTGGCGGCGCGCCTGCCGGTCCCCGAGTGGGCCGCGCCCGACCTCGACGAACCCGACGTCGTCGCCGCCATGCGCCGCCGGGCGCCGGGCCCTCGCATGGTCGCCACCGGTCCCGGCTGGCACCGGCTCAGGAAGCCGCAGGACGTGGCCCGCCTCGACCCCGGCCTCGAGGGCTGGGACAACACCCGGGCCCTGCTGACCTGAGCCCTGCCTGTAGGGGTCACAGGCGTTCTGGCAGGCGAAGCTCGGCGAACAACGCCCGGTGGTCGCTGCCGGGGACCTGGTGAACGCTGGTGTCCACCGCCGACGCCCTCTCGTCGTACAGCACGTGGTCGATCGTGATCAACGGCGGGAACCGCCTGTCGGCCGGCCAGGTGGTGGTCAGGCCGTCGCCGGTCGCGTCGGCGGCGTCCGCGTATCCCCGTCCGAGCACCGCGCGCAGGTCCGCGTGATCGAGGCTCGCGTTGAAGTCGCCCGCCAGGACGCGTACGACGCCGGGGGACGCGGCCGGGAGCGCCGCCAGCTCAGCGGTCCACTGAGCCGCGTCAGGACCGCTCAGCGGGGCGAGCGTGTGCACGTCGACGATCTCCACGGGCGGCCCGGACGGCAGGGTGAGCCGGGCCCTCGGCATGTTGTGGCCGCCCTCGGGCACGAAGTCGGGCGCCTCGGTCAGGGGGTGGCGCGCGTAGATCCCGCTGCCCGAGGGCCCGGGCCCGTCCTCCAGGTGCCGGTACGGCAGGAGCCTCGCCACGCCCGCCGCGTCCAGCGCCTCGACGGCCTCGGGGGTGAGTTCCTGGGTGTTGAGCACGTCCGGTTCGAGCCTGCGCACGAGGTCCACCACGGTCGCGGCGTCGCCCGCGCCGAAGAAGAGGTTGACCGTGAGGATCCGCAGCGACGGGCCGGTGGCGGTGGGGGCCGAGCCGGCCGCGCGGGGCAGGACCATGGCGGCCAGGAGGACCGTCGCCGCCACCGCCACCGCGATCACGGCCGCGCGGCGGGCGGCCAGCGCGATCAGCACCGCCACCGGCGACGCGGCCGCGACGTAGGGGGTACCCGTCATCAGCGCGACGCCGACTCCCCGGATATGGACGGCGCCGTCGACGCCGGCGAGCCGGGCCACCGCCCAGGCCGCGAACGGCGCCACCGCGATCCACGCCAGGAGCGGGGAGACCCGCAGCCTCCGGCGCTGGGGGGAGACGATCTCACCTCCCACGTCCACCTTGGTCATGTGGCGACACTAACCACCGCATGCGAACCGCGGTGTAAGGGAGACGTGCACGAACGGTGCAGAAGTCAGGCGGTGCCGAAGTCAGGCGCGGCACAGCGACCGGGCGCGGCGGGCCAGCCGCCGGGTGGCCTCGTCGCTCAGCTCCGGGATCTCCTCCACCGGGAACCAGCGCAGGTCGAGGGACTCGTCGCTGATCACCGCCTCGGCCCCCGCCGGCGCGACCGCGCCGTACTCGACGTCCAGGTGCCAGCTGTGCGGCGGGTGGCACCAGACCTTGTGCCGGTCGAGGGCGAGCGGCCCGTCCAGCAGGGTCAGCCCGGGGATGCCCGACTCCTCGGTGGCCTCGCGCAGGGCGACCTGCGCGAGTGTGGTGTCGGTCGCCTCGCAGTGCCCGCCCATGGGCAGCCACATCCCGGCCTTGGGGTGCAGGGTCAGCAGCACCCGTTCGCCGTCGTGCGACAGGACGGCCGTCGTCGCCGTGAGATGGCCGGGAGCGCACTCGCGCCACATCGCGTCCTCGTGGCTGCGCAGGTGCGTCAGGAACTCCTCGCGGAGCCGCTCCTCCTCGGGGGTGGGCGCGACCCATCCGGCCAGTACGGCTTGCGCGTCACGATGCAGGCTCACCGGCGCAGCCTACCGACAGCCGGCGAACCCCGAGGCCGGTGCTACTCGCCGGTCTCCCCGCCGGAGCCGGGCTCCTTGGGCTCTTCCAGCGCGGACAGGTCGAACTCGGCCTCGCCCTTCACGAACGACTCGGGGTTGTCCAGGTCGTCCGCGGTGGGCATCAGGTCGGGGTGGCCCCAGACGGCGTCCCTGCCCTCGATCCCGCGCTCGTCGCCCAGGGCCTTCCACAGGGCGGCCGCCTCACGCAGCCGTCTCGGACGCAGCTCCA
The DNA here is from genome assembly GCF_040644495.1 of Microbispora sp. NPDC046973. NCBI lineage: Bacteria > Bacillati > Actinomycetota > Actinomycetes > Streptosporangiales > Streptosporangiaceae > Microbispora > Microbispora sp. NPDC046973. The sequence goes on from NZ_JBEYWQ010000007.1 coordinate 306,404, forward strand.
GGCCCACCAGCGTGGCGAAGGTCCGCTCGGCCGGGCCGCCCGTGGCACGGCGGCGCCGTACGGTCTCGGCCAGCGCCGCGGCGGACGGGAGCTTGCCCTCGGCGGCGGCGTCGACCACCGTGGCCACCCAGCCCTCGACCAGCGCGAGCGCGGTCTCCAGCCGGGTGAGCGCGGCCTTCTGCCGCTCGGTCTCCTCGGGCTTGAGCAGCTCGCCGCCGCCCAGGACCTCCTGGATCCGCTCGGGGTCGCTGAGGTCGAGCCCCTGGAGCTTGTCCTGCAGGGCGGACACGTCCACCGTGATGCCCTGGGCATACTCCTCGACCGCGCCGAGCAGGTGCGCCCGCAGCCACGGGACGTGCTGGAAGAGCCGGTGGTGCGCCGCCTCGCGCAGCGCGAGGTAGAGGCGGATCTCGTCCGAGGGCGTCTCCAGGCCGCTGCTGAAGGCGGCGACGCCTCCGGGCAGCAGGGCGGCGGTGTCGGACAGGGGAAGGCCGATGTCGGAGGAGCCGACCACCTCGCGGGCGAGCGAGCCGAGGGCCTGGCCGATCTGCTGGCCGACCATCATGCTGCCCATCTGCTTGAGCATGCCCATGAGCGGCCCGGCCATGGCCTGCGCCTCGGGCGGCAGGCCCGCCCCGCCGAGCGTGCCGCCCATCGTCTCCACCATCTGGGCGGCGACGGGATCGCACAGCTGCTTCCAGACCGGGATCGTCTTCTCGATCCACTCCGACCGGCTCCAGGCCTGCGGGGTCGTCACGCCGCTCGGCAGCGTGGTCACCTCGTTGAGCCACAGGTCGGCCAGGTTGAGGGCCTCGACGATCTGACGCCGCTCGCCCTCCATGACGCTCGGATCGCCCTCGGCGACCACGGCGTGCCGTGCGATGTTCTTCGCCATGTCCCAGTTGACGGGCCCGGCCTCCGGTGAGGCGGACAGCATGTCGGCGAACTGCCGCATGGCCGCGGCGATCTGCTCCGGGCTGCCGAACATGGCGAACGGATTGTCGTTGGGGTCGTTTTCGCGACCTGGCAGGTCAGTCACCGCGCCACCTCGTGCAGGATGGAGGAGTCCACATCCGCCACGTTATCCGCCGTGGGGCGGATCAGTGCAAAGTGAGGACCTCGTGCCTACCTCGAAACGCCTGCGTCCCCCCGTCGTCGCCGTCACCGGCGCCGCCTCCGGTCTCGGCCGGGCGTTCCTCGCGAAGGTGGCCTCGTCTGCGGATTTCCGCCGCGTGGTGGCCATCGACGAGCAGCGCGGCGACGTCCCGGACGTCACCTGGCGGGTCCTCGACATTCGTGATCCGCTCTTGGCGAACCGGATCTCCGATGTGGACGTCCTGGTGCATCTCGGCACGGACGAGTCGCTCGACACCGATCCCGCCGAGCGCCGCCGCTACAACCTGCGCGCCGCCCAGACCGTGCTCACGGCCTGCGCCGCGGCCCGGGTGCGGCGGGTCGTGCTGGTGACGAGCGCGATGGTGTACGGCGCCGCCGCGGACAACCCGGTGCCCCTGCCCGAGGACGCCCCGGTCGCGGCCGAGCCCGACACCGGGCTGGTGGGCGACCACCTGGAGATCGAGGCCCTGGTGCGGCGGTCGCTGCGGGCGCATCCCGGCCTGGAGGTGACCGTGCTGCGACCCGCCGCCCTGGTCGGGCCGGGCGTCGACACCGTCATCACGCGCCACTTCGAGGCGCCGCGGCTGCTCGTGGTGAAGGGCTGCCTGCCGCGCTGGCAGTTCTGCCACGTCGACGACCTGGTGTCCGCGCTGGAGGCCGCCGCCCTGGGCAGGGTCGGCGGGGTCGTGGCGGTCGGCTCCGAGGGCTGGCTGGAGATGGAGCAGGTGGAGGAGATCTCCGGCCTGAAGCGGTTCGAACTGCCGGCGGGCGTGACGTTCGGCACCGCGCAGCGGCTGCACCGGCTCGGCATCACGCCGACCGCCGCGACCGACCTGCACTACGTGGTCTATCCCTGGGTGGTCGACGGCGTGGCGCTGCGGGAGGCGGGCTGGAAGCCGGCCTGGACCAACGAGGCCGCCCTGCGGGAACTGCTCGAACTGTGCGAGGGCAGGCACGCGGTCGTCGGCCGCCGCCTGTCGGGCAAGGAGGCCACGATCACCGCCGCGGGCGCGACCGTCGCGGTCATCGGCACGGCCGCGATCGTCCGCGCGGCTCGCCGCAAGCGCCGCACCTGACAGCGCCGCGTCTGACAGGGCCGCATCTGATCCTGCTCAGGCACTACCCTCGGGAACGTGGACGTCATCCGATTGCTGGGCATTCGCGACACCCCGCTGTCCGTGGACGAGGTGCTGGGCGCGGTGGAGGACCACGCCGCCGGGGGCACGGCGGTCTTCGTCGGCACCGTACGCGAGCAGGACGGCGGCAGGCCGGTGACGCTTCTGTCCTACTCGGCGCACCCGTCCGCGCAGGAGCATCTGCGCAGGGTCGCGGAGAAGGTGGCGGCCGATCACCAGGTGACGGCGCTGGCGGCCGTCCACAGGGTGGGCGACCTGCGCCTGGGGGAGATCGCCGTCGTCGTGGCGGCCGCCTGCCCGCACCGCGGCGAGGCGTTCGAGGCCTGCCGCAGGCTGATCGACGACCTCAAGCACGAGGTGCCCATCTGGAAGCACCAGGTGTTCGCCGACGGGGGCACCGAGTGGGTCGGCGCCTGCGAGTAGCGCACCCGGAATGCCCGGAGCCCGGAACGCATAGAGTTCGTCCATGTCCCGACGCGCTCTGACCCTGCTGGTCGCGGGTTTCCTCGCGCTCGCGTTGGCCGTGATCGGCGCCATGCTGCCGGTGCCGTACGTCGTGCTGAGCCCCGGCCCCACCGAGAACACGATCGGTGACGTCAAGGGCAAACCGGTCATCACGATCTCGGGTCACGAGACCTTTCCGACGCAGGGCAGGCTGAGCCTGGTCACCGTCGCCTACCAGGGCGGGCCCGACAACCGCCTCGACCTGCTCACCGCGCTGCGCGGCTGGCTCGACCCGACGGTGGCCGTGGTGCCGGAGGAGACGCTGTTCCCGAAGTCCACCTCGGCCCAGCAGGTCGAGGAGCAGAACACGCAGGAGATGACCGACTCGCAGCAGTCGGCCACCGCCGCCGCGCTCAACGCCCTCAAGATCCCCATCGAGAAGGTGGTCACGGTCGCCGAGACCGACAAGGGGGCGCCCGCCGACGGGAAGCTGAAGCCGGGCGACGAGATCACGGCGGTGGACGGCACGACGGTGGGCGAGCTGGGGTCCGTCGCGGCGTCCGTGCAGAGCCGCAAGCCCGGCCAGCGGGTGATGTTCACGGTCAAGCGCGCCGGCGCCTCCACGCAGGTGCAGGTCGGCACCGTGGCCGGCAAGGACGGCAAGGCCAAGGTCGGCGTCCAGATGCGTTCGGGCTACCGGTTCCCGTTCAAGGTCGACATCAGTGTCGGCGAGGTCGGCGGGCCGAGCGCGGGCCTGATGTTCTCGCTGGGCATCTACGACAAGCTGACGCCGGGGGCGCTCACCGGAGGCATGTCGATCGCGGGCACCGGGACGATCGACCCGGCCGGCCAGGTCGGCCCGATCGGCGGGATCGAGCAGAAGATGGTCGGCGCGCGCCGGGCCGGCGCGACGGTCTTCCTCACGCCCGCAGGCAACTGCGCCGACGCCGTCAAGGCCACGCCCGCCGGGCTGCGCCTGGTGCGGGTCGAGACGCTGGACGGCGCGATCAAGGCGATCGACGCCCTGCGTAATCACTCCGGCGAGGTCCCCGCCTGCCCGGCCGGCTGAGCCGCGCCGCGGGCGCTGGGGCCGTGACCTGCCCGTCTTGCTGTACACGGCGTCCTGATAACGATCAGATCTGTTACCACGACCACGCCGGTCGCGGTGTAGGTTTCCAAGCACGGACCGTTGCCCTCTGACAATCATGGCCCTGCCAATCTGAGACAAGGGGTTGAGCGTTGAGCTTCCGGAGCCCCGGAGCCGGACGGGCGGTGCGCTTGCCCCGACGGCCGCGCCTTCTGATACCCGTGCTGATCGCCGTCGTGGCGATCGTCGTGTTACTGCTGGTCTTCTCGGGGATCTACACCGACTACCTCTGGTACGACTCGGTGCACTTCTCCTCGGTGTTCTCCACGATGCTGCTCACCCAGGTGGTGCTGTTCATCGTGGGCGCCGCCCTGATGATCGCCATCGTGGGCGGCAACATGGTGCTCGCGCACCGCACCCGCCCGATGTTCGGGCCGGGAATGTTCGGAGCGCCGCAGGGCGCCGACCGCTACCGGGTCGCCCTCGACCCGCACCGGCGGCTGGTCTTCCTGGTGGGCATGGGCGTCCTTGCCCTGTTCACGGGCTCGTCCACGGCGGGGCTGTGGGGGACCTGGCTGAAGTTCGTGAACCGCACGCCCTTCAACGAGAAGGACGCGCAGTTCGGCCTCGACCTGTCGTTCTTCGTGTTCACGATTCCGTTCCTGCGGATGCTGCTGAACTTCCTGTTCACTGCCGTGGTGCTGTCGATCATCGCGGCCACGATCGTGCACTACCTTTACGGCGGCTTCCGGATCTCCTCGCCCGGCGGGGTGCACGCCACCCGGGCCGCCCGGGCGCACCTGTCGGTGCTGCTCGGCGTGTTCGTCCTGCTCAAGGCCGCGGCCTACTGGCTCGACAGGTACAGCCTGGTCTTCTCCGACCGCGGCAAGGTCTTCGGCGCGTCGTACACCGACGTGCACGCGGTGCTCCCGGCCAAGGGGATCCTCGCGGTCATCTCCCTCATCTGCGCGCTGATCTTCTTCGCCGGCGTCATCAGGCCGGGCGGGATGTTCCCTGGCGTGGCGTTCGGACTGCTCGTGCTGTCGGCCGTCCTGATCGGCACCGTGTATCCCTCGCTGGTCGAGCAGTTCCAGGTCAAGCCGAACCAGCAGAGCAAGGAGCAGGCGTACATCCAGCGCAACATCGACGCGACTCGAAAAGCCTACGGAGTCGACACGGCGAAGGTCACGGAGTACAGCGCCAAGACCGACACCGACGCCTCCGTGCTGCAGACCGAGGCGTCGGCCATCCCCGGCATGCGCCTGCTCGACCCGAGCCTGCTGTCCCCGACGTTCCAGCAGAAGCAGCAGATCAAGGGGTACTACCAGTTCCCCGAGCAGCTCGACATCGACAGGTATCCCGTCGACGGCAAGCCGCGCGACACGGTGGTGGCGGTCCGCGAGATCGGCCGCCCGCCGGACGGGCAGCGCAACTGGATCAACGACCACCTGGTCTACACGCACGGTTTCGGCTTCGTCGCCGCGCCCGGCAACAAGGTGGACAGCAGCGGCCTGCCGGAGTTCAGCGAGCGCGACATCCCGCCGGTCGGCGACCTCGGCGACTACGAGCCCCGCGTCTATTTCGGCGAGAACTCGCCCGACTACTCGATCGTCGGCGGTCCCAAGTCGGGCAAAAAGATCGAGCTCGACTACCCGCAGCAGGGACAGCCGGGCGCCGACCAGCAGAACAACACCGGCCAGGTCGACAGCACCTACGAGGGCAAGGGCGGCGTCTCGATCGGGAACTTCTTCCGCCGCCTGCTCTACGCGGTGAAGTACGGCGAGACCAACCTCCTGCTGAACTCGAACATCAACTCCGAGTCCCGCATCCTCTACAACCGCGAGCCGGTGGGGCGCATCCAGCAGGTCGCGCCGTTCCTCACGCTTGACCGCGACCCGTACCCGGCCGTGGTGGACGGGCGGATCGTCTGGATCGTGGACGCGTACACGACCTCGGACTCCTACCCCTACTCCGAGCGCAAGAGCCTGGAGTCGCTGACCACCGACGTGCAGTCGAGCCGCCTCGGCGTGCCGCAGGTGCCCAGGGACGAGATCAACTACATCCGCAACTCGGTCAAGGCGACCGTGGACGCCTACGACGGCACGGTGACCCTGTACGCCTGGGACGAGGCCGACCCGGTGCTGAAGACCTGGGAGAAGGCCTTCGGCGGGGTCGTCAAGCCGGCGTCGCAGATCAGCCAGGCGCTGCGCGCCCACCTGCGCTACCCGGCCGACCTGTTCAAGGCCCAGCGGGAGATCCTCACCTCCTACCACGTCACCGACGCCAACGCGTTCTTCGGCGGCCAGGACTTCTGGAAGGTCCCCGAGGACCCGGCGACCGGCAAGAGCAAGCAGCCGCCGTACTACGTGACGATGAAGATGCCGGGCAGCGAGACTGAGCGCTTCTCGCTGACGACCACGTTCGTGCCCAACCAGCGGCAGAACATGGCGGCGTTCATGGCGGTCGACGCGACGGCCGCCACGCCGAACCCGCCACTGGAGATCCTCCAGTTGCCGAGCACGACCGCGATCCAGGGTCCGCCACAGGCGCAGAACCTGTTCGAGTCGAACACCACGGTGTCGACCGAGCTCAACCTGCTGCGTGGCGGCGGCACCGACGTGCTGTACGGCAACCTGCTCACGCTGCCGTTCGGCAACGGCCTGCTGTACGTCGAGCCGGTCTACATCCAGCCGCGCGCCGAGACCTCGGGCAAGTACCCGACCCTCCGCCGGGTGCTCGTCCTGTACGGCGAGAAGGTCGGCTTCGGGCCCACGCTCGGCAACGCGCTGGAGCAGGTGTTCGGCGGCACCGTGGCCACGCCGCCGGAGCAGACGCCCGACCAGATGGCGAACCAGCCACCCGGCCAGGTCACCCCGCCGGAGAACTCCGCGGCGCTGACGTCGGCGCTCGGGCGGGCCCAGCGGGCGTACGACGACTCGCAGAAGGCGCTGTCGGCGGACCCGCCCGACTGGAAGGCGTACGGCGACGCGCAGACCTCGCTGAAGAAGGCGCTGGACGACCTGGCCAAGCTCAAGGGTGGGACGCCCGCTTCGACGGCGTCCCCCGCCCCGAGCGCGAGCGCCAGTCCGAGTGCGAGCGGGAGTCCACCGGCCGGTGCGACGCCCAGCCCCACACCGAGCGGCTGACCCTTCCGGAGCCCCGCGTCCCCACGGGCGCGGGGCTCCGGTTTGCTTTGGGCCCGATGCCGGGATAACCTCGAAGAGCCGACGCGGGGTGGAGCAGCTCGGTAGCTCGCTGGGCTCATAACCCAGAGGTCGCAGGTTCAAATCCTGTCCCCGCTACCAAGAGTCAGAGGCCCGGTCTCCGGAAACGGAGGCCGGGCCTCTGGTCGTTCACCGGTCACCCTGTCGCCGGCGGCTATGATCACGGCCGCCTGCGGGCGGATGCGGCACCGTCGAAACGGCACTGGCGGGGCACCGGCCCCGCCTCCGGCTGGAAGGTGCGAATTCGCCTCACACCGCAAACGATTTGGCACTTGTCTCCGGCGCCCGGTAAGCTTCAAACACACAACGACGCGGGGTGGAGCAGTTCGGTAGCTCGCTGGGCTCATAACCCAGAGGTCGCAGGTTCAAATCCTGTCCCCGCTACCAAGAGTCGAAGGCCCGGCCTCCGGAAACGGAGACCGGGCCTTCGGTCTTCCACGGGTCCGGTCCAGTCCAGTGCGGTCCGACAGGGCACAGCCGTCGGCCTCGGGCGGGAGTAGCGAATGATCACGTTGGATCGCCTGGTCAACGTGCTGGGCGCGTACGGCGTGCGGCTGTGCGGGCGGCCCGAGAGGCGCTCGGCGCGGCTGCGCAGCGTGGCGATACCGGACGCCACCGACGGCCGGGTCGCCGGTGACGTGCTCATGGCCGTGGGCGCCGGGTCGGTGACCGAGGCGGTGCGGTGGGCGGTCGCGGCGCAGGCCACCGTGGTCCTGGTGCGGGCGGGCGCCGAGACCGCGCGCGAGGCGGCCGCGGCCGGCGAGAGCCACGACGTGGCGGTGATGCTGGTCGACCCCGCGGTCTCGTGGAGCCACCTCGTCGGAGTGGTCTACGGACTGGTGCTCGAAGGGCGGGAGACCGAGTCGGGGCGGGGGCCCACCGACCTGTTCGCGCTGGCCGACAGCCTGGCGGACGCCGTCGGCGGCGCCGTGACCATCGAGGACCCGCTCTCGCGGGTGCTCGCGTACTCCCGCTCCCAGCAGGCGGGCGACCCGGCCCGGCTGGAGACGATCCTGGTGCGGCAGGTTCCGGAGCGGCTGAGGGAGATGTTCCGGGCGCGCAGGGTCTTCGCCCGTCTGGCGGCGACGGACGAGCCGATCTTCGTCGAGCCGGACCCGTCACACGGCATGACCGGGCGGATGGTGGTGGCGGTGCGGGCCGGCCGCGAGCTGCTCGGGTCCGTGTGGGTGACGTGCGGCAGCCCCCTGACCGGGACGCGGCACACCGCGCTGGCGAACGGCGCGCGCACCGTCGCGTTGCACCTGCTGCGCTCCCGGGCGAGCGCCGACCTGGAACGGCAGGTGGAGTCCGACCTGGTCGTCCGCCTGCTGGAGGGCACCGCCGACGCGGCGACCGTGGTCAGCCGGCTGGGGCTGGCGGCGCGGGAGATGCGGGTCGTCGCCGTGCGTACGCACACCTCCGAGGAGCCGCACGCCATGCTCCTGCTGGCCTTCGAGCGGGCCACCACCGGTTTCGGCTGGTCCAGGCCCGGAAGGAGCACGCTGCTCGGCGACACGCTCTACACGATCCTCCCCGACGCGGGGGCGGCGGCGGCACGGGAATGGGTGGCCGCACTGGGGGCGGGGCTGCCGCCGCGCGTGCGCGTCGCGGCCGGGATCGGCGCGGCGGCCCCGGCGGCGGAGCTGCCCGCGAGCCGCCGTGAGGCGGAGGAGTGCCTGGCGCTGCACGAGAGGGACACCTCCCACGCCGCGCCCGCCGGCGGGCCGCCGGCGTACGACGAGTCCTGGGACGACATCCTGCTGCACCGGTTGCGCGCCGCGGCGCGCGCCGGCCGCGTCCCCGCACGCGGACCGGTGAGCGCGCTGCGCCGGCACGACGCCCTTAACGACACCCACTACGTCGCGACGTTGCGGGCGTGGCTGGAGGCCCAGGGCGATCTCGTGGTCGCGGCGGAACGGCTCGGCGTGCACGCCAACACGGTCCGCAACCGCCTGCGCAGGATGAGCGAGGTGACCCCGCTGAACCTGGACGACCCGCGCAAGCGCCTCGCCATGGTCATCACTCTGGCTGCCGAGGACGAATAGGAGGTTGTCCGGAACCCACAACAGGAGCGCCGTGATTGTGCGGCCGCTACAACGGTGCGCGGCGCCGCACGGGCGATGCTGACCGGGCAAGCAGTCACCTGGTGTGGAGGTGGGACATGTCCGAGCGCGTCGAGGACTGGCCGCGGTCGGTCGTCGTGGTGGGCGCCGGGATCGTGGGCCTGTCCACCGCGTGGTTCCTGCAGGAACGCGGTGTGGAGGTCACCGTGGTCGACCGCCGGGGAGTGGCGGCCGGCGCGTCCTGGGGCAACGCGGGCTGGATCGCGCCCGGCCTGGCCATCCCGCTGAACGAGCCCTCCGTGCTGAGGTACGGCCTGCGCTCGCTGCTCAACCCGGCCGCGCCGCTGCACGTTCCGGCGACCGTCGATCCGGGGCTCTGGGCGTTCCTGACCCGCTTCGCCGCCAACTGCCGGTGGTCGTCGTGGACCCGGGCCGTGCGCGCCAACCTGCCGCTCAACGACGAGTGCATCGAGGCGTACGAGGTGCTCGCCGCCAACGGCGTGGCCGCCCCCGTCGAGGACGCGCCGATCACCGCCGGGTTCCGGACGCCGCGCCAGGCCCAGGGCCTGCTCCACGAGCTGCGCAGGATGGCCGCGGCCGGGCAGCCGGTCGACCACACCCCGCTGGACGCGCGGCGGCTGGCCGAGGCCGTGCCGCTCGCCTCGCAGGCCCTGACGGCGGGCGTGCGGATCGACGGGCAGCGCTATATCGACCCCGGCCGTTTCGTCCACGCGCTGGGCGAGGCCGTCGTCGCCCGGGGCGCCACGGTCGAGAAGCACGAGGTCGCCGACGTGCGCACCGACGCCAGGAAGGTCGTCGTGGTGGCCCGGGACGGCGCCGTCCTGTCCGCCGACGCGGCGGTGCTGGCCACCGGCGCCTGGCTGTCCCGGCTGGCGGGCCGCTGGGGCGTACGCGTCCCCGTGCGGGCCGGCCGCGGCTACTCGTTCACCGTGCCGGTGGACCACCCCGTCCCCGGCCCGATCTACCTGCCGGACGTGCGGGTGGCGTGCACGCCCTACCAGGGCGGGCTGCGCGTCGCGGGCACGATGGAGTTCCGCGACCCCGACGCTCCGGCCGTCGAGGCCCGGCTGCGGGCGATCATCGCCTCGGCCCGCCCCCTGCTGCGCGGGGTGCGCTGGGAGGACCGCACCGACGTCTGGGTCGGCCCGCGGCCGGTCACTCCGGACGGGCGACCCCTGATCGGCGCGACCGACGCTCCGGGCGTCTACGTGGCCGGCGGGCACGGGATGTGGGGCCTGGCCCACGGGCCGGCCACCGGACGGCTCCTCGCCGAGCAGATCACCACCGGCAAGCAGCCCGCCGCCCTGCGGGAGTTCGACCCGCTGCGCTGATCGCCGCCCTTCCGGCCTTGTCGTGCGGCGACAATAATCGGCCGACAGATGTCGCAGGGTGACATTGAGGCGGGACCGTCCGGTGGTGAAGGCTCCCCGCATGCAGGCCCGCATCACACTGGAGGACGTCGCCGCGCTGGCCCGCGGCTGCGCCGTGCTCGGCACCGGCGGCGGCGGGGACGTCCGCCCCGGCGCCATCGCCGCACGGCGCGCGATACGCGAGCACGGCGAGGTGCCGCTGGTCACCCTGGACGAGCTGCCCGACGACGCCCTCGTCATGCCGCTGTCGGGAATCGGCGCCCCGACCGTCAGCAACGAGATGGTCCACGGCACGGACGAGCCGGTCAGGATCGCGGAGGAGATCGAGCGGATCTTCGGCCGGCCGCCCGCGGCCGTGATGTCCTCGGAGATCGGCGGCGGCAACGGCGTCGCCCCGGTGGCCTGGGCGGCCAGGCTCGGCCTGCCCCTGCTCGACGCCGACGCGATGGGCCGGGCCTTCCCCGAGGTCCAGATGGTCTCGATGTACGTCGCCGGGATCCCGGCCAACCTCGTGGTCATGTCCGACGTCGTCGGCAACGTCGTGACGATCCGGCCGGTCGACGGGCTGTGGTCGGAGCGGATCGCGCGGGCCGTCTGCGTGGCGGCGGGGTCGAGCGCCCTGATGGCCGACTACGTGCTGACCGCGCGCGAGTGCGCGGGCGCGGTGATCGAGGGCACGGTGAGCCGGGCGATGGCGGTCGGCCGGGCGACCGAGGGCGCCGCCGACCCGCTGGCCGCCCTGACCGCGGAACTCGGCGCGGTGCGGCTGATCACCGGCAAGCTCGCCGACCTGGAGCGCAGGACCACCGGCGGGTTCGCCCGGGGCACGGCGGCGATCGAGGGCACCGGCGACGACCGGGGCAGGACGCTGACCCTGGAGATCCAGAACGAGAACCTCGTCGCCGTCGAGGACGGCCGCGTCAGGGCCATGGTGCCCGACCTGATCACGGTGATCGACAGCCAGACGGCGACGGCGATCCAGACCGAGGGGCTGCGGTACGGCCAGCGGGTGACCGTGCTGGCCTGGCCCTGCGACCCCCTGTGGCGTACGCCGAAGGGCCTGGAGACGGCGGGCCCGCGGGCGTTCGGCTACGACATGGACTACCTGCCGGTGGAGAAGATCGCATGAGCGAGCGTAGCGAGCGAATCAGTAAACACGGCGCACTGTACGACGTGCTCGATTGCGCGCCTCCGGCACGACGGCACTCCGAGCCGCAAGGCGAGGAGGTGGCATGAGCACGACGCTGCGGGTCGGCATCGACGTGGGCGGCACCAACACCGACGCGGTGGTGCTGGACGACGACGACCGGGTCCTCGCCACCGCCAAGCGGCCCACCAGCCCCGACGTGACCGAGGGGCTGCGCGCCGCGCTCGACGCGGTCCTCGCCGAGCTGCCCGAGCCCCAGATGGACAAGCGGGTCAAGCGGGTGATGCTCGGCACCACCCACGCGACCAACGCCATCCTGGAGCGGCGCGCGCTCGGCCGGGTGGCCGTGCTGCGGCTCGGCGCCCCGGCGACCACGTCCGTGCCGCCGCTCAGCGAGTGGCCCGACGACCTGCGCGACACCGTCGCGGCGGGAACCGCCATCGTGCGCGGCGGGCACTTCGTGGACGGGCGCGCGATCGCGCCTCTCGACGAGGACGCGGTCAGGAAGTTCGTGGCCACTACGCCCGCCGACGCGGTCGCCGTCGCCGGCGTGTTCAGCCCGGCGAGCGCCGACCAGGAGAACCGGGTCGCCGAGATCATCCGCGCCGAGATCGGCGAGGTGCCGGTGAGCCTCAGCCACGAGATCGGCTCGCTCGGCCTGCTGGAGCGCGAGAACGCGACCGTGCTCAACGCCGCCCTGTACGGCGTGGCCCGCGACGTCACCGCCGCGCTGCGCGAGGCCCTGGACGCCAGGGGCCTGGAGGTCGAGACGTACTTCGCGCAGAACGACGGCACGCTGATGGCCGTCGACTACGCGGCCCGCTACCCGGTGCTGACCATCGGCTCGGGCCCGGCCAACTCGCTGCGCGGCGCGGCCTACCTGTCGGGCGTGACGGACGCGATCGTGGCCGACGTCGGCGGCACCTCGACCGACCTCGGCGTGCTCGTGGGCGGTTTCCCCCGGGAGTCGGCCGCGGCGGTCGAGATCGGCGGGGTCACGACCAACTTCCGGATGCCCGACATCCTGTCCATCGCGCTCGGCGGCGGCACGATCGTCGGGGCGGAGCCGCGGTCGGTGGGCTACCGGATCGGCACGGAGGCGCTCGTCTTCGGCGGCTCCACCCCCACCATGACCGATGCGGCGGTGGCGGCCGGACGGGGAACGGTGGGCACCCGTCCCGTCCTCGAGGAGTGGCGCGAGCGGCTGGCCCGGGCCGTACGGGCGGCCGACGAGGCCGTCGCGGACGCGGTGGACCGCGTGGCGCTGGGTCGTGCCGACCGCCCGCTCGTCGCGGTCGGCGGCGGCGCGTTCCTGCTGGCCGATCGGATACCCGGGGCCCGCGAGGTGATCCGCCCCGCGCACGCGGAGGTGGCCAACGCGGTGGGCGCGGCCATCGCCCTCGCCAGCGGCAGGCTCGAAACGATCGTGCCCGCTTCTGGAGGCGGGAGCTCCAGGGCTAGATTGATCGACAACGCCAAGGAGGAGGCGGCCGCGCGGGCCGTCGCCGCCGGGGCCGACCCCGCAACCGTTCAGATCGTCGAGCTCAGCGAGATCCCTCTCAGCTACCTTCCTGAGCCCGCGGTGCGCCTGCACGTCAAGGCCGCCGGCCCCCTCGCCCGGCAGGCCGGATAGGAAAGGAACTCCCTCACATGCGCTGGCACAAGCGTCTTCTCGCCGCGGGGGCCGTGGCCGCCGTGACCGTCACCGCCGCGGCCTGCTCAGGCGGGCAGGTCCGCGGCGCCGCCGACTCCACCCCGCAGCCCGGCTCGTCGGCGGGCGCGGCCGCAGGAGCGGCCGACAGCACGTTCGTGTACGTCCCCAACCTCGACGTCGTCACCGACTGGGACCCCGCGAGCTCGTATTCCAACGAGAACATCGCGATGGAGAACATCTACGAGTCGCTCACCCGCTACAACCCGCAGACGAAGAAGGCCGAGCCGCGGCTGGCCGCCTCGTGGACGTCCTCCTCCGACGGCAAGAAGTGGACGTTCACGCTGCGCGAGGGCGTGAAGTTCCACACCGGCAAGCCGGTGGACGCCGCCGCGGCCAAGGCCGCGATCGAGCGCACGATGAAGGAGGGGCAGGGCGCGGCCTACATCTGGGGCGCGGTCAAGAAGATCGAGGCCAAGGACGCCACGACGCTGGAGTTCACGCTCAAGTACCCCGCCCCGCTCGACCTGATCGCCTCGGCCGGCTACGCGTCGTACGTCTACGACACCACGGCCGCCTCCGGCGACCTGAAGAAGTGGTTCGGCGAGGGCCACGACGCGGGCTCGGGGCCGTACACGATCGAGAGCTGGCAGAAGGGCAAGGAGACCGAGCTCACGCTCAAGGCGTTCGACGGCTACTGGGGCGGCTGGGACGGCCAGCACTACAAGAAGGTCGCCTACCGGGTCACCCCCGAGCTGACCACCGCCTGGCAGCTGCTGCAGCGCGGCGAGGTGTCGTTCGTCCAGCGGCTCAACTCGCAGCTGTTCGCCCAGGCGGGCAGCACGGACTCGGTGCAGACCTCGCAGACACCGTCGTTCCAGAACCTGCTCGTGCTGTTCAACACGGCCGACGGCCCGCTCAAGGACGTGAAGCTGCGCCAGGCCCTGCAGAAGGCGATCGACTACGACGGCCTCGTGGCGGCGCTGAAGGGCGCGGGCGTGGCCGCCAGCGGCCTGGTTCCCCAGGGCCTGCTCGGCAACGTCCCCGGCATGACCCCCAAGCAGGACCTCGCGGGCGCCGAGGCGCTGCTCAAGGAGGCCGGATACGGCCCCGGCGGCAAGCAGCTCGAACTCACGCTGACCTACGCCCAGGGCGACGCCGACCAGGAGCTGCTGGTCACGCTGCTCTCCTCGGCGCTCGACAAGCTGAACGTGAAGCTGTCGGCCAAGCCGCTGCAGTGGACCACCCAGTGGGACCAGGGCAAGGCGAAGGACCCGTCGAAGCGGCAGGACATCTTCGTCATGTACTGGTTCCCCGACTACGCCGACGCCTACTCGTGGTTCGTCAACGTCTTCCACGGCGAGAAGGACGTGCAGTTCAACCTCTCCTACCTGAAGGACGCGGCGATCGACAAGGAGATCGACGAGCTGCCCGCGCTCACGGCGACCGACAAGGCCGCCGCCGAGAAGGCGTACGCCGACCTTCAGAACAAGATCATCAATGAGCAGGCGGCGGTGGCCGTGCCGTACGTGCAGAACTACCAGCGGGCCTTCGCCAAGTCGGTCCAGGGGTACGTGGACAACCCGGCCTACCCCAACGTGGTGTTCGTCTACGACCTGAAGCCCGGCGCCTGATCATGCCGAGGTATCTGATCCGCCGGCTCGGCCAGGCCGTCCTGGTCGTGGCCGGCGTGATCGTCCTCACGTTCGCCGTCATGCGCCTGGTGCCCGGCGACCCGGCCGTGGCGTACGCCGGGCCGAAGGCGACGGCGGCCGAGCTCGCCGAGGCCCGGCGGCGGTTCGGCCTGGACGACCCGCTGCCGGTGCAGCTGTGGAACTACGTGCGCGACCTGCTGGGCGGCGACTGGGGAACCAGCCTGCACACCCGGCAGCCCGTGCGCGACGACCTCTTCCAGGCGTTCCCCGCCTCCCTGGAACTCGTGGGCGCGGCGCTGGTCATCGCCCTGGTCGCGGGCATCCCACTGGGGATCGCCGCCGCCCGCTACAAGGGCCGGCTGCCCGACCTGTCGGTGCGGCTGTCGTCGATGCTGGCCGTGTCGGTGCCGGTGTTCTGGCTGGCGCTGGCCCTGCAGACGGTCTTCGCCAGCGGGCTCGGCTGGTTCCCCGTCGCCGGGGAGTACGACGCGTCGCTCGACCGGACCAGCCCCCTGCACCTCTACACCAACATCACGGCCGTGGACGCGCTGATCACCGGCAACTGGCCGATCCTCACGAGCACGCTGTCCCATCTGGTGCTGCCCGCCCTGGTGATCGCGGCGTACCCGGCCGGGGTGGTCGCCCAGATGACCAGGGCCGCCCTCATCGAGGAGTCGTCGCGCGACCACGCCCGGCTGGAGCGCGCACTCGGTTTCGGGGAGACCGCGGTGCTCACCCGGTTCGCCCTGCGGCCCGCGCTGAACCCGGTGCTGTCGCTGATCGCGCTCGTCTTCGCGTACTCGATCGTGAACGGTTTCCTCGTGGAGGCCGTGTTCAACTGGCCGGGCCTCGGCCGGTACGCCGCCGACTCGATCCGCTCGCTCGACACTCCCGCCATCGCCGGGGTCACGCTGCTGGTCGCCGTGCTGTACGTCATCGCCAACCTCGCCGTGGACCTCGTCCAGGGCGTGGTCGACCCGAGGGTGAGGGCGCGATGACCGCTCCGGCCCTGACCGCGTTCCGCCGTACGCCGCTGCGGCGCCTGGCGGGGGTGGACCGCCTCGCGGTGGCGGGGGCCGTGCTGCTGGGCGTCGTCGTGCTGGCGGCGCTGCTCGCGCCGTGGATCGCCCCCTACCCGGAGGACGGCGGCTCGGCCACGCATCCCCTGGAGGCGCTGCTGCCGCCGAGCGGCGCCCACTGGTTCGGCACCGACCAGGTCGGCCGCGACGTGCTCAGCCGGGTCCTGTTCGGCGCCCGCACCTCGCTGCTGATCGCCGTCGCGGTGCTGGCCGTCAGCGGCGTCGCCGGCGTCGTCCTGGGAGTGGTCGCCGGGTACGCCGGCGGCTGGGCCCGCGATGTGATCATGCGGGTGACCGACGTCTTCCTCGCCTTCCCCGCGCTGCTGCTGTCGCTGGCGCTCGCCGTGGTGCTCCAGCCGAGCGTGACCACCGTGATCGTCGCGATCGCGGTCACCTGGTGGCCGTGGTACGCCCGGCTCACGGCGTCGGTCGCCGCGTCCGTGGCCACGCGCGGGTTCGTCGACTCCGCGCGCTGCCTGGGCGTGCCCGCCCCGCTCATCGTGCTGCGGCACGTGCTGCCGAACTCGCTCACGCCGGTGCTCGTCCAGCTGTCGCTGGACGGCGGCGGGGTCATCCTCACCGCCGCCGCGCTGTCGTACCTCGGGCTGGGCGCCCACGAGCCGACCTCGGAGTGGGGCCTGATGGTCCAGCAGGGCCAGTCGCTGTTCACCACCGACTGGTGGGTGGTGACCTTCCCCGGCCTCGCCATCCTGGTCACCGCGTTCTCGTTCAACGTGCTCGGTGAGGGGCTGAGGGCGAGGCTGTCGCGATGACGTTGATCAGCGTGAAGGACCTCGTCGTGAGGATCGGCGACCGGGTGATCGCGTCGGTTCCCGAGCTCGACGTGGCGGCAGGGGAGTGCGTGGCGATCGTCGGCGAGAGCGGGTCGGGGAAGACGACCACCCTGCTCAGCACGCTCGGCCTCGTCCACGGCGCGGACGTCTCCGGCCGGATCACCGTCGGCGACGTGGACGTGCTCACCGCGAGCCCGGCCCGGTTGCGGGAGATCCGCGGCTCGCGGGCCGCCCTGGTGATGCAGAGCCCGCAGGCCGCGCTCAACCCCACCATGCGCCTGGGCACGCTCATGCGCCGCGCGCTCGCCCGCCACGGCGTCAAGGGCGCGGACGCGCGGGAACGGGCAGAGGAAGGGGTCCGGGCGGTGCTGCTCGACCCGGAGATCCTGCGCCGCTACCCCCACCAGGTGTCCGGTGGCCAGGCGCAGCGGTTCGCCATCGCGCTGGCCCTCGCACTCGGCGCGCAGGTCGTGCTGGCCGACGAGCCGACCAGCGCGCTGGACGTGACCGTGCAGGCCGAGGTGGTCGCGGTGCTGCGCCGGCTGCGTGACGAGCGCGGACTCGCCGTGCTGCTGGTCTCCCACGACCTCGCGCTGGTCTCCACGATCGCCGACCGGGTCGTGGTGATGCGCGACGGCGCCGTGGTGGAGAGCGGGCCCGCCGCCGAGGTCTTCGCCCGGCCGGGCGACCCCTACACCCGTGAGCTGATCGCCGCGGTGCCCGCGTTGCCGGAACCCGCTGACTTCGACGAGGGGGAGGGGGCATGACTCTGCTCGCCGCCGAGGGAGTCACCCTCGCCTACGGCACGACCGCCGTGGTCCACGACGTGAGCCTCGCCGTGGACGAGGGCGGGGTGGGCCTGATCGGGGAGAGCGGCTCGGGCAAGACCACGCTCGCCCGCGCCCTGCTCGGCCTCATGCGGCCGCGCTCCGGCGTCGTCCGGTACGGCGCCGGCGACCTGGCCGGGCTCGGCAGGGCGGGCCGGGCCGAGTTCCGCCGGGCCGTGCAGCCGGTCTTCCAGGACGGCAGCGAGGCGCTCGACCCCCGCATGACGGCCGGGGCGTCGATCAGTGAGGCCCTGACCACCCACCACCGCATGTCCAGAGCCGAGCGGCGGGACCGGGTCGCCGCGCTCCTCGCCGACGTGGGCCTCGACCCCGCGCTCGCCGCCCGCAGGCCGCACGAGATGTCCGGCGGCCAGCGGCAGCGGGTGGCCATCGCCCGCGCCCTGGCCGTGGAGCCGCGCCTACTGGTGCTCGACGAGCCCACCAGCGCGCTCGACGTGACCGTGCAGGCCAGAATCCTCGACCTGCTGGAGAGGCTGGCGGCGGAGCACGGGCTCGGCTACCTGCTCATCACGCACAACCTCGGCGTCGTGGGGCGGCTGTGCCGTACGTCGTCGGTGCTGTTCGCCGGGCGGGTCGTCGAGTCCGGCCCGACCGGGGAGCTGCTCACCCGGCCGGCCCATCCGTACACCCGGGCGCTGCGCGACGCGGTGCCGCGCCTGGGCGGCGAGCCGCCGCGCGCGGCCGGGCGGACCGAGGCGGCCGCGGCGGCGACGGGGTGCCCGTTCCGGCTGCGCTGCCCTCTCGCGGTGGACCGCTGCCGGGAGGAGACGCCGCAGGCGCGTGAGGTCGAGGGGCGTAAGGTGGCATGTCACCGCGCGGAGGAGGTGCTGACCACCCCGGGCTCCCCGGCTCCGCGCGTCCCCCACGGAGGTGAGACCCCCGATGCGCCGCGTCAGTGACCTGCTCAGGACGCCCGCGGGCCGCAGGCTGACGCTCGTCGCCGGGCCCTGGGACGCCAGGGAGGTCGGCAGCGTCGTCCTCGTCGACGAGATGCGCGAACTGGCAGCGGCGGCCCCAGGCGCGCTGGCGATCCTGTCCCGCCACGCCATGCGGTCGTGCGACGTGCTCGACGCGCTGCGCCTGGCCGGACGCGGCGGCCTGGCCGGGATCGTGCTGCCCGGCCCCTCGGGCACCACGCCCGAGACGGTGGAGCTGGCCAGGCGGGAGCAGGTCGCGCTGCTCGCCGGCGCCTCCGACCACTCGCTGTCGGACACCGTGCTCGGCCTCAGCGCGGCCGTACGCGCCGACCCCGGGCTGCTGCTGCGCCGTACGCGCGAGGCGATCGACGGCATCGGCGCGATGGAGGGCGCGGGCGAGGACGACATCCTGCGCGCGGCGTCCGCCTCCGTCGGGGTCGCGTACGTGGTCGCCGGCCTGGCCGACCCGGCGGCCAACGCGACCGTGATCCGGGTCGGCGGCCGGCCGGACGGCTACGTGTGCTGGGAGGGCGAGGACCCGGCGGCGGCGATCGTCGCCCAGGTCGTCGCGACCACGCTCGGCCGGGTGCGGGCCGCCGCGCGGCAGGCGGAGGCGGCCCGCGAGCGCGCGCTGCTGGCCCTGCTCGGCGCCAAGGACATCCGGACCGCCGCCCGCCGCGCCCGGCACGAGGGCGTCCCGGTGGACGGCTGGCATGTCGCGGTCTTCCTGCGCGACCCCGGCGGGGACGCGACCCCGGGGGCGGCGGATCCGGTGCTCCGCGAGGCGCGCGGGACCGCCGCGGCGCTCCCTGGCGCGCTGGGACTGGGTCATCCGGGCCTCGGTGATCTGGGCGTCGGGGGGACGGCCGACCTGTCCGCGCCGCCGCTGGTCACCCGGTGGCAGGACGGCGTGCTCGTGCTTCTCACCGCCGACGAGCGGATGACTCTCGGCGCAACCCCGCCGCACCCGCCGTCACCACTGGCGCCGTCAGCGCTCTGGCCGTCGATGGCGGGAGCCGGGGCCGTGGGAGCAGGGGTCGGCACCTGCCAGGCGGGGCCGGACGGGCTTCGCCGTACGGCCTCGCAGGCACGCGCGGCCGCCGCCCGCGCCGCGGCGGGGGAGGTCGTGCGGTTCGACCGGCTCGGGGTCCACGCGCTCCTCGCGGAGCTGAGCGGCAGCGAGAGCGCGCTGGTCGCCGCCCGCGACATGCTCGCCCCGCTGGAACGCCTCGGGGCGCTCAGCGCCCAGGCGGTGCCCACGCTGAAGGCCTACCTGGACAGCTGGGGCTCCCGCACCAGGGCGGCCGAGCTGCTCAGCCTGCATCCCAACGCGGTGGCCCACCGGATCAGGCGCATCGCCGAGGCGCTCGACGCCGACCTGTCCGACCCGCAGACCCGCTTCGCGCTCCAGCTCGCCTGCCATGTGGTGCTCGACCACGACTGTCTCCCGGGGACAACAACGCCGATCTCGTCGTCGTGAGGACACATCGACGCGGCGCGCGGCCGCATCTACGTTGCCAGGCATGACAACGGTCATCGGAGTGGACGTCGGCGGCACCTTCACCGACCTCGTTCTGCACGACGCCGCGACCGGCGAGATCAGGGTCGCA
Organism: Microbispora sp. NPDC046973; assembly: GCF_040644495.1. Lineage (NCBI taxonomy): Bacteria > Bacillati > Actinomycetota > Actinomycetes > Streptosporangiales > Streptosporangiaceae > Microbispora > Microbispora sp. NPDC046973. The sequence goes on from NZ_JBEYWQ010000007.1 coordinate 326,566, forward strand.
AAACAGCCCACCACGCCGTCCGCACCGGAACGCGGGGTCCTCGCCGCGGTCGACGCGGCGGTGCCGGCGGACCTGCTCGCCCGCTGCCGCCACTTCGTGCACGGCACCACCGTGGGACTGAACGCCCTGCTCGAAAGGCGCGGCGCGACCGTCGGCCTGATCACCACGGCCGGGTTCCGCGACGTGCTGGAGATCCGCAGAGGCGACCGCGACGACCCCTACGACCTGTTCTGGACGCCGCCGCCGCCGCTCGTGCCCCGTCGGCTGCGCCTGGAGGTGACCGAGCGGGTGGCCGCCGACGGCTCGGTCGTCCGCGACCTGGAGCCGGAGGACGTGCGGCGGGCCGCCGAGGCCTTCGCGGCCGAGGGCGTGGACGCCGTCGCGATCGTGCTGGTCAACTCCTACGCCAACCCCGCCCACGAGGCACGGGCGGCCGAGCTGCTCAGGCAGGCCGGGTTCGCCGGACCGGTCTCGCTGTCGCACGAGGTCTCGGGGGAATACCGGGAGTACGAGCGCACCTGCACCACCGTCGTGGACGCCTTCGTCCGCCACCGCATGGGCCCCTACCTGCACAACCTCGACCGCGAGCTGCGGGCGAGGGGTTTCGCCGGCGAGCTGCTCGTGACCCGGTCAGGCGGCGGCGCGCTGGCGCTGGCCGAGGCCGCGGCCCGGCCGTTCGAGACGATCCTGTCCGGCCCCGTGGCCGGGGCCGCCGCCACCGCCCGCCTGACCGCCTCCCTCGGCCCCTCCCTCGGCCCCTCCCTCGGCATCGGCACGGCCGTCGCCGCCGACGTGGGCGGCACCAGCTTCGACACCGCGCTCATCGAAGACGGGCGGCTCCCGCTGCTCTACCAGGGCGAGGTCGTCGGCCTGCCGCTGCAGAGCCCCTGGGTGGACGTGCGGTCGGTGGGCGCGGGCGGCGGCTCCGTGGCGTACGCCGACGCGGGCGGTCTGCTGCGCGTCGGCCCGCGCAGCGCGGGCGCCGACCCCGGGCCCGCCTGCTACCAGCGCGGCGGCACCGAGCCCACGGTGACCGACGCCGCCCTGCACCTCGGCATGATCCCCCGCGGGCACATCTCCGGCGGCATCGAGCTGTCCGAGGACGCGGCGGCCCGCGCGCTGGCGCCGCTCGCGGGCCCGACCGGCATCGACGGCGTGGACGCGGTCGCGGTGGGCGTGGTCAGGATCGCCGCCGCGCACATGGCGCAGGCCGTGCGAGGCGTGACGGTGGAGCGGGGCGTGGACCCGCGCGGCGCGGCCGTCGTCGCCTTCGGCGGCGCCGGGCCGGTGTTCGGCTGCCTGCTCGCCGACGAGCTCGACGTGGACACCGTGGTCGTGCCGCCCAACGCGGGCAACTTCTCCGCCGTCGGCCTGGTGCAGGCCGACATCGTGCGGTCGGCCGCCCGCACGATGGTGCGTCCCCTGGACGACGAGGCGCTCCCGCTGGTGGAAGGGGTGGCGCAGGCGCTGTTCGAACGGCTCGCGCAGCCCGAAGCCGTACGCGAGGTGGACCTCGACCTGCGCCACCGGGGGCAGGAGCACACGCTGACGATCCCGGTGCGGCTCGGCGAGGACGACCTGGCGGCCGTGTCCGCCCGGTTCTCCGAGGCATACCACCGGGCCTTCGGCCACACCCTGCCCGACCCGCTGGAGATCGTCACCGTACGGGCGACCGGCAGGGTGGTCCTCGACACGGACCGCCCACTGGTGCCGGCCCCGCCGTCCGGCGAGGGCGGGCGGGGGACGACGCGGCTGTGGTCGTTCCGCCGGGGCGCCTGGACCGAGGCCCCGGTCGTACGGCGGGAGGACCTGGACGGCGTGGCCGAGGGCCCGCTGCTGGTGGTGGAGCCGACCGCGACCACCTACGTGGACGCCGGATTCGCGGCGGAGGCGCACGAGAGCGGCTGCCTCCTGATCACACGGAAGGACCGCCCATGACCATCGTGCGCACCCGATACGCGGAGGTCCACCCCGGCCTGGGCGACGGCGCCGACCCCGTGACCACCGAGATCATCCGGCAGGGCCTCAACGCGGCCGCCGACCAGATGAAGCAGTCGCTGATCCGCACGGCGTTCTCGCCGATCATCTACGAGGCGCTGGACTTCGCCGTCGCCTTCTACGACGCCGACATGTGCATGCTGGCGCAGGCCCCGACGCTGCCGGCGTTCATGGGCACCCTCGGCTTCTGCGTGAGGGAGGCCGTCGAGGGCGTCGGCGGTCCCGCCGCGCTCAGCCCCGGCGACGTGATCCTCTACAACGACCCGTACGGCACCGGCTCCCACCCGCAGGACGCGGCGATGGTGGTGCCGATCTTCCACGACGACACGCTGGTCGCCTACTCGGCCATCAAGGCCCACTGGCTCGACATCGGCGGCAAGGACCCCTACTGCACCGACACGGTGGACGTCCACCAGGAGGGCACGATCTTCCCCGGGGTCAAGCTGTACGACGCCGGGCGGCTGGTCAGCGACGTCTACCGGATGATCCTGGCCAACAGCCGGATGCCGGAGATGGTCATCGGGGACATCAACGCGATGGTGGCCGGGGCCCGGACCGGGGCGGAGGCCCTCGGCGCGCTGGTGCGGCGGCACGGCCTCGGCACCTTCCGCCGCTGCGTCGCCCGCATGTACGCCCACGGCGAGGCGCTGGTGCGCGGCTGGTTCGAACGGCTGCCCGACGGCGTCTACCAGGCGTCCAGCGTCATCGACTCCGACGGCGTGAACGGCACGCCGATCCCGTTCGGCGTCCGCGTCCTCGTGGACGGCTCGTCGGTGACCGTCGACCTGACCGACTGCCCCGACCAGGTCGGCGGGCCCGTCAACTGCCCGCTGCCGTCCACCGTGGCGGCCGTCCGGATCGCGGTGGCGTTCCTCGCCGGGGCGGGAGAGCAGCCCAACGAGGGCCACTTCCGCCCGCTGGAACTGATCACCCGGCTCGGCTCGCTGTTCCACCCCGTACGGCCGGCGCCCTGTTTCATGTACGGCATCCCCTCCGACCACGCCATCGAGCTGATCATCAGGGCGCTGGCCGAGGCCGTGCCGGAATCGGTGCCCGCCGCCAGCGGCGGGGACATCAACGCCCTGGTGTGGTGGGGCAACCGCGAGGCGACCGGCGAGCCGTGGGCCGACGGCGCGCCCCATCCGGTGGGCCAGGGCGCCTCGCCGTCGGCCGACGGCGCGAGCGCGCTCATGTACATCTCGGAGTCGGCCACCCGCTTCACCCCCGCCGAGGTGTGGGAGGCGCGCAACCCCTGGCGGATCGAGCGGCTCGCCTTGGCCGAGGACTCCGGCGGGCCGGGCCGTCACCGCGGCGGCCTGGGACTCGACCTGTCCTTCCGCATCCTGGAGGACCAGTACCTCACCGCGGGCCTGGCCAGGACCGCGCTTGCGCCCTGGGGTCTGGAGGGCGGCCTGCCCGGCCGGCCCAACCGGCTCACGGTGGAGTATCCCGACGGGCACGCCGAGGAATTCTCGCTGAAGACGCGGATCTTCCTGCCCAAGGGCGCGGTCGTGCACCTGCGCACCGGCTCGGGCGGCGGGTACGGCCCGCCGGAAGAGCGCGACCCCGAGGCCGTGCGCGCCGACCTGCGGGAGGGATACATCACCTCCGAGCACGCCGCACGGCACTACCCGCACGCGCTCTGATCCGGCGCTTTCAGCGCCGGAGGAGGGTCACAGCGCGCGCAGGCCGCTGATCACCTCGGTCAGGATGCCGGGGGTCGGGAAGCGGGCGACGTTGGCGGGTGGGCGCACCTGGACGAGACCCTGCTCGTGGAGGTCGCCCACCAGCACCCGTACGACGCCGAGCGGCAGGTCGATCGCCGCGGCGATGTCCGCCAGCGACGCCGGGCGGGCGCACAGGCTGAGGATCATCCACTGCTCGGGACCGAGGCTCACCGGCGTGGGCCCGCCGGTCGCGGTGACGATGGCGACGAGGTCGATCTCCTGGCTGGAGGGCCGCACGCGTCCGCGGGTCAGGGCGTAGGCCGGCACGATCGGCCCGGCCTCCTCGTCCAGCCACTGGTCCTGCATGCGTTCGGTCACTTTCGGTCCTCCTCGCCGGTGTTCTCGTTCTCCTGCGGCCCCCGTTGCAGCGAGGCGAGGATGATGTCCTCCGGGGTGACCTCTCCCGCGGCGAGACGGGCGAGATCGGGATCCTTGGGGCCAACCATGAGCACGGATGGGATCAGCACGATGGCGGTCGTTCCTCCGTAGGGCGAGGGCCGCAGGGTCACGCGGATATCCCGCCGCGCGGCCAGGCGCGCGACGACGAACAGTCCCATGCGGTCGGTGTCCGCGATGTCGAACTCCGGCGGGTTGGCCAGACGCTCGTTCAGCTCGGCGAGCCGCTCCTTGGTCATGCCGAGCCCGCGGTCCTCGATCTCGACCGCGAAGCCCATGCCGACGAGTTCGCCGCGCACGGACACGGAGGTGTGCGGCGGCGAGAAGATCGTGGCGTTCTCGATCAGTTCGGCGATGAGGTGGATGACGTCGGCCACCGCGGCGCCGTCGAGCCCGTGGTCCTCCATCGGCAGCACGTTCACCCGGGCGTAGTCCTCCACCTCGGCCGCGGCCCCGCGTACGACGTCGTACATCGGGACGGGCTTGCGCCAGGCGCGGCCGGGGGCGTTGCCCGACAGGATGATCAGGCCCTCGGCGTGGCGGCGCATGCGGGTCGTCAGGTGGTCGAGCCGGAACAGCTCCTCCAGCATGTCCGGGTCGGTCGTGTGGCGCTGCATGCCGTGCAGCTGGGTCCGCTGCCGGTGCAGCAGCGTCTGGCTGCGCCGCGCCAGGTTGAGGAAGACCTGGCTGACGCCCCGCTGCAGGCGGGCCTGCCCGATGGCGGCCTCCACGGCGGTCTCCTGCACGGTCGAGAAGGCCCGGCCCACGTCCTGGATCTCGGCGGTCCCGCCCGCGGTCTGGAGCGCGGGCGCCTCGGTGGCCACGTCGACGTCGTCGCCCCGCTTGAGCTTGGTCAGCACGCCCGGCAGCCGCTTGTTCGCGAGGTCGAGCGCGGCCTGCCGCAGGTCGGCCAGCTCGCGGGCGAGGCGTCCGCCGACCCGCAGCGAGATCAGGATCGAGGCGATGACCGCGAGGAGACCGAAGCCCCCGACCAGCACGGCCCGCCGCAGGATCGAGTCGGCGATCGGCGCGGCGCGCTCGGCGAGCAGGGCCGCCGCCTCGGTCTGCGCCTTCTGGAACGACTCGGCCAGGTCGTCCGAGGTCGACTGCCACACCCGCTGCGTACGCGCGGAGAGCTTGGGCGCGGCGATGATCTGCTCTTCCTGCAGCCGCAGCCGCTGGTAGAGGGGAGTGGTGATCAGGTTGACGTGGAGCTGCCGCAGGCCGGCGTCCAGCTCGGGCAGCGCCTGGTCGATGAGGAAGCGGCGGTTGCCCACGAGCTGGGTGAACAGCTTGCGTTCCTCGTCGGTGAGGCCGGACCCGCCGGCGGCCGCCTCCAGCGCCTGCTCCCGGGTCAGCAGCTCCTTGGCGTACCCGAGCGAGATCACCACGCGCGACTGCTGGTAGATCGGGATGTCGTCGATCAGCGCCAGGCTGTAGTGCATGCGGTAGATCGAGTCGCTGACCAGGTTGTAGGTCTCGAGGGCGTACAGCCGCTGGGAGAGCCCTTCGTCGATCTCCGCGCGGATCTCGTCGATCCTGCTGAGCCCCGCCAGCATCTCGTCGACCTGCGTGCGCATGGCCGGAGTGGTGGCCGAGCGGGAGGCGCTGGACAGGGCCAGCGTGCGGACCTTCTCCCTGGTCTTGTCGGTCTGCTGGCGCTGCAGGACCATGGCGTCGCGCTCCGTCGTCCGGTGCGAGCCGAGGTACCGGGCCGTGGCCAGGCGCTCGGTCTGCAGGTCGACGATCAGGGAGTCGGCGGGCCGCCGAAGCGTGGACCACAGGGTGTTGTACGTACGCAGGCTCAGGCTCTCGCCGATCGTGACGCCGGCGGTGACCGCCCACAGGGCGACCAGGGAGAAGAGCGGCACCAGCAGCAGGCCGATGAGCCGGGACCTGATCGGCCGGTCACGCCTGCGCGGACTCATGGCACCTCGCCCAGTGAGGAACAAGCCTCACATAAAACCCTTTTGAGACAGGGATCAAGACTAGCAGTGGGGTGGGCCGGATGAGGGACGTGTGATCGGTTAGCCGGAAATATCATGTCCAATCGTGATCTTGCAGTAGCGTCGATCATGGTGGACACGGAAAGGACCCGCACGCATGCGCCGTTTTCTCGTGCTGGGAGTGATGGCCGTGCTGGCCCTCGCGGGATGCGGCGGAGGTGAGGTCCCGGAGATCTCGGCCGCGAACCTCCCCTCGACGAAGGACTCGACCTTCGTCTACCTGTCCAATCTCGACATCGTCACCGACTGGGACCCCGCGAGCTCGTACTCCAACGAGATCATGTCGATGCAGAACATCTACGACTCGCTGACGTCGTACAACCCCCGCACGCGCAGGGCCGCGCCGCGTCTGGCCGAGCGCTGGCAGGCCTCGTCGGACGGCAAGATCTGGACGTTCACCCTGCGGTCCGGCATGGTCTTCCACACCGGGCGGCCGGTGGACGGCTCCGCGGTCAAGGCGTCCATCGAGCGCACCAAGCGGATGGGCGCCGGTGCGGCCTACGTCTGGGACTCCGTCCAGCAGATCACGGTCAAGGACTCGCTCACCGTGGAGTTCCGGCTCAAGTACGCCGCGCCGCTCGACCTGATCGCTTCCTCCGACTACGCGGCCTACATCTACGACACCCAGGCGGCGGGCACGGGCGACCTCAAGAAGTGGTTCCAGTCCGGCCGGGACGCCGGCTCGGGGCCGTACACGGTGGCGAGCTGGAAGAAGGGCCGCGAGAAGGAACTGGTGCTGCGCGCCTTCGACCGCTACTGGGGCGGCTGGGAGGGCCCGCACTACCGGAACATCGAGTTCCGCGTGACGCCCGACCTCGACCGGGCGTACCGGCTGCTGCTGCGCGGCGAGGCGAGCTACGTGCGACGGCTCAACCCCGAGCTGTTCCGGCGGGCCCGCGCGACCGCGGGCGTGCGCACCCTCCAGGTGCCGTCGTTCCAGAACATGCTCGTGCTGTTCAACACCGCCTCAGGCCCGCTGGCGGACGTACGGCTGCGCAAGGCGGTGCAAAAGGCCGTCGACTACGACGGCCTGATCGCCGCACTCAAGGGAGCGGGGGCGCCCGCCTCCGGTCTGGTGCCCGAGGGACTGCTCGGGCACACGCCCGGTCTCACCCAGAAGCAGGACATGATCGGAGCCGCCGCGCTGCTGAACGAGGCGGGGTACGGCCCGGGCGGCAAGCCGCTGCGCCTGACGCTGACGTACGCGCAGGGAGACGACGACGAGGAACTGCTCGTGCGCAGGCTCAGGAGCGCGCTCGCCGAGCTGAACGTCCAGCTCGACGCGAAGGCGATGCAGTGGACCCAGCAGTGGGACCAGGGCAAGTCCGCCGACCCGGCCAAGCGCCAGGACATCCTCGTCATGTACTGGTGGCCCGACTACGCCGACGCGTACTCGTGGTTCCTCAACGTCTTCCACAGCGCGGAGCCGGTGTCCTTCAACCTCACCTACCTCAAGGACAGGGACGTCGACGCGAAGATCGACCGCCTGCCGTCACTGCTGACGAACGACCGTCGCGCCGCGGAGAGGGCGTACGCCGAACTCCAGCGGAAGCTCATCGAGGAGGAGGCCGTGGTGGCGGTGCCGTGGGTGTCCAACTACCAGCGGGCCTACCTGGGCAACGTCCAGGGGTACACCGACAACCCGGCCTACCCCAACGTCGTCTTCGTGCACGAGCTCATCCCCGGCGGCTGAGCCGTTCAGCCCCGCAGACTGCGGCTGACTCCGCCGCACAGTGGGCCGCGGGCGGCGCGGGACCGCCGGGGGCCCGCCGGCTCGTCGAGGTGGGCGAGCATGGACTGCGCGGCCACGGCGTCCGACAGGATCCGCTGCGCCTGCTCACCGTCGGGAAGCTGCCCGTGCTCGGCCAGCTCGTGCTGGAGGAACGTGAGCGGCGCCGGGTGCCCGGCGGCGTCCGCGGCCACGGTGGCGCGAGCGGCGGTCAGCAGAGCGAGGTAGTGCGACCGCATGATCGCCTCGCGGGTTCGCAGTTGCTCCAGATCGTCGAGCAGGGAGTGCGCGAGCTCGAGCAACTCGCTCGGCCGCGGCGGCTCGGCGGTGATGTGGGCACGGATGTCGTCGAACTCCGACCGCATGATGATGGCCACCTCCAGCGACGGAAGTCCGGGCGGCCGGGTTGGCGCCGTACGGGGACTTCCGCATCGTCTTCGTAGCGCGGGGCGATTGCGAGCGGCTTGACGTTCGGTTGCGTGGGAAGGCGGCGGCCACGTGGAGCCGTCGCGGAACGCGGGAACGACGGCCGTTCGCGGCTGTCGTCCCTCACGTCGTGCCTCCCCGATCGTCCGTGCCGTGCCGGCTGATCGCCGCGGCGCTAAGTAGATGCCTGAGAGACGGATCTGGTTGTCCCGCTCGCCCGCCCGTTTTGCCACGAACGGGACGTGGTGCACGCTCCCGGCCACGACCTGCGGGAATAGCCGCCACGGAGTGGTGTGTTGAGAGGACGCCTGGGCGCCGGATTCCGGACGCCGGGCCGGCGCGGCGGGGAATAGCCCGCGCGGTGGGGGCGTTGTTCTCGTACTGGGTCATGGCGGTGCCGGACCCTGGTAATCTTGTGGTGTCGGCGCGGTTCGGCGCACTCCTCTTCGATCACTTCGGTGGTTGTGTTGTGTGTGCG